>JAFAQT010000294.1 GCA_019246215.1 Verrucomicrobiota bacterium | reverse complement strand
GAATTCGCTGGATTGGATGTCATTTTCGCTTTCACCTGATCGATTTTCGATGTGAGAGTTGAGTTTTGCGGATCGAGCGTGAGCGCCTTTTGCCAGTAACTCAGAGCCTGTGGACTGTTACCAAGGGAGCGGTAGGTATCTCCGATGTGCTCATAAACGACGGGATCAGGGGGATTGATCAGATCAGCGGCATGTAAAAGTTCAGCGATTGCCCGGCTAAAATCACCTTTCTTGAAGTAGAACCAGCCTAGGCTGTCGAGATACGCGCCGTTTTCGGGTTCGATTTCAAGCGCCTTTCTAATCATCGAACCGGCTTCGTCCAGGTTTATATTTCGATCGACCCACATGTAACCAAGATAGTTATAGGCTTGTGCCGCCTTTGACGGATCGAGTTCGATCGATTTCTTGAGCAGCGGAGCTGCCTTTTCTACCAATCCCGCCTGTTCCGCTGTTACCCCGTAATTGAAGTAGAAGCTTCCGTCGAGAAGCTCCTCTTGATTCGTCTTCGCCTCCTGCAACGCAGCTTCGAATATTGGCAGAGCTTCGGAGTAATGCTTTGCCGTTGAGAGAGCGATCGCCAAACTATAAGTGATTTGAGGGATAGGGAATCGGCGTCTGGCTTCTTCCAAGGTGCTAATCGCCTGATCGTATCGTTTCAGCTCGAGTTGAATGCTCGCAATGTGCAGGTAATTTTCGGGCTGATTAGGTGCCAGCAACAGGGCTTGCTCAAAAGTCGCAAGCGCTCGCTCTTTGTTTCCAGCTTCTTCGTACAAACGGGCAAGGAATTCGTAAATCTCGAATTTGAGTGGATTTGCCTTCAGCATCTCTTCCAGGCTGCGGATCGCCTGGTCTCGCTGGCCGGTTTTGAGAAAGCTTTGTGCCAGTTTGTAGCGCACCTCCGCGTTATCTTTGTTCAACTCGAGAGTTCGAAGATAGAACCGAATTGCGCTGGTCACCTGATCGATCAGAACGTAATCATCGGCGATCTTGGCGTAAATATTTCCGTCGCCGCCGGCGTAATCGGAAGCTTTTTTCAGAAGAGGGTCCACTTCGGCTACTCGTTGGGACGGAAAACTTCCCTGATTGTCGCCGTATAATTGGATGGTAAGATCGACTAGACTGAGCCAGAAGTTTGCGTCCTTACGGTCCAGTTTCTGCGCCTTGAGTAGAGTAGCCTCGGCCTCCTTCTTTCGCTTGAGCGCCATGTACACTTCGAAAAGCGTTTGGTATCCGGCGAAGTTACTTGGATCGACCTCGACCGCCTGTTCAGCATACTTGACTGCCAGCTCCGGCTTTTTCAGTTGTCTGAGATAGAAGTACGCCAGGTTGAGATAAGCCAGAGGCTCTCGGGGGCGCGCCTTTGCCAAATCCTTGAGAACATCTATTCCGCTCGCGACGTCTCCTCGCTTCGCGTAGTCGTGAGCGATGCGGACCGCCAATTGCGGATTGCCGCCGGGGTCAAGCTGTAAGCACCGGCTATACGCTGCGAGAGCCGCTTCGTAGTCTCCCTCTTCTTCCAGGAGAATTCCTTCCATGTAAGC
Organism: Verrucomicrobiota bacterium; assembly: GCA_019246215.1. GTDB lineage: Bacteria > Verrucomicrobiota > Verrucomicrobiia > Chthoniobacterales > JAFAMB01 > JAFAMB01. Next base: position 6,005 of record JAFAQT010000294.1, on the reverse strand, counting down.
CGCCTGCGCATCCGCCTTTTTTTCGAGACTCTTTGGCAGCTGCTGTTCCGGTGTCGCGGGACGGATCTCCGAGTAGAACGTCTCTTCCGGACTCCTGTACCTTGGCGCGGAACTCACGTTGGATGCCACCAGGTCAGGGAGCCCTTTTTCGGCTTCTCCCGGCGTTGCGAACGCGCCCAGCGATGCGCCGACACTTGCCCCCACGCACAGAACCAGGCGCGCCGGCTTGCAGGTACTCATGACGCAATCTAGAACTCAGGACTTGTATCGCAAACGCTTCTTGTGACGGTTTTCCTTCATGCGTTTGCGGCGCTTATGCTTGGCTATTTTCGCTTTTCTTCTCTTTTTCAGTGAACCCATATTTTAAACGTTCAATGCTGGCAAAAACAATTTCCGCCCAGCCGCTGGTGGTGAATTGATACCTAATAAACAACTTTATTCAATGGATACTCGATTATCCCCTCGGCTCCCAAGCGTTTCAGTTCCGGGATAATTTCACGGACGACTTTTTCGTCGATGACGGTTTCGATTGCGACCCAGCCTGGTTGTGCCAGCGGTGCTATTGTTGGATTCCGAAGAGCAGGAAGCTTTTCGAGGAGATCCTTCAATTTAAGCTCTTCAAGGTTCATTTTGAGCCCGACCTTGTCGCGGGCATTCAGGGCCCCTTTCAACAGCAGGGCCAGCCGTTGGATCTTACTTTTCTTCCAAGCGTCTCTCATCGAGGCCCTGTTGCCGATCAGTTGAGGGTAGGATTCAGTAATGATTTCGACGATCCGCAGATTGTTCGCTGCCAGAGAGGTGCCGGTCTCGGTGACATCGACGATTGCGTCGACCAGTTCAGGCACTTTCACCTCGGTGGAACCCCAGCTGAATTCCACTTTGGCTCTCACTCCTTTGGAATCCAGAAATCGGGTCGTCAAACCGACGGCCTCGGTGGCGATTCGCTTTCCCTCAAGATCCTTCACTGACAGGATCGGAGAAGCAGTTGGCACTACCAGTACCCAGCGCGTAGCGCTCGAAGTAGACTTGCTGTACTCGAGCTTTTCGATCAGTTCGACGTCGGAATTATTCTCTTCGATCCAATCCGTGCCGGTAATTCCGCAATCCAGGAATCCATGCTCAACATATCGGCTGATTTCCTGCGCTCGCAGCAGCCTTATCTCGAGTTCAGAGTCGTCGACGGTCGGTTTGTAAGACCTTTTTGAACCGCTGATCTGGAAACCGGCTTTGGCGAAGAGATCAAGGGTCGACTCTTGGAGACTACCCGAAGGTAATCCTATGCGGAGGCACGATTGATTCATGGCATTCGGAAAAAGGCCGTTTACTTACGCCCATAGAAGATTTCTGACCAGCAAAAACTTCTCTGTTTTTTTCTTTCTCGAGGCTGGTTCGTCCAGTCGTTTTCAGGCACCCAGCAACAGATCGTCGGTGAAAGCAAGGACCCCAACAGGGAAGGCGCCTGGCGGTAGGCGGAGTAGTTTGGGAAAAAACCGCCGGGCGGAGGGGATCCCGAGTCCCTTGGGACAGGATGGAAGCTGGGCACGAGCTTTGGATGAAAAAAGGGGATAAAGCCCTTGCTAATTCCCTATTTGTATATAGAGAAATATCAAAATGCCTGCCCTGCTTATCTCCAATCCTGCCGAGGTTGCCTCCCTGGCCGAAGAGTTCGAGTCCGCCTCTGCTACCGAGATCCTGCGCTGGGCCTTCGAGCAGTTCGGCGCCGCCGCGGCGATCGGCACCAGTTTCCAGGGCGCTGGCCTCGTTACTATCCATCATGCCGTGGCGGCCGGGCTGCAGCTGCCGGTTTTCACGATCGATACCGGACTGCTTTTTCCAGAGACGCTCGACTTGAAGACGCGGCTGGAAGATTATTTTGGCATCGTGATCGAAGCATTGGTTCCCGAACGCACCGTCGAACAGCAGGCACAGGACATTGCTCCGCAACTCTGGTTGAGTAATCCTGATCTCTGCTGCACACTGCGGAAGGTTGAACCATTGCAAAAAAAACTGAGTCAGCTCGACGCTTGGATTGCCGGGCTGCGTCGAGAGCAATCTAGCGGGAGGGCGAACATACAGGTTTTGGAACTTTATGAATTCGATCGGCTTCGCGAGAAAAACATCTTGAAGGTCCATCCGCTGGCGCGCTGGTCTCGGGATCAGGTATGGGAATATATCCGATGCCACGGAATACCGTACAATCCTTTGATGGATCGCGGATTTCGGAGCATCGGATGCCACCCGTGCACGAGGGTGGTGATCTCCGGCCAGAACGAACGTGCGGGGCGCTGGACCGGATTTGACAAGAGCGAGTGTGGTATTCACACTTTTTTGGGGGATAAAATCTGACAATGGAATCCAGGTACGCTCACCTTGATGCGCTCGAGAATCAGAGCATTTATATATTGCGGGAGGCCTACCGCAAATTCAAGCGCTTGGCGATGCTATGGAGTATTGGCAAGGACTCCTGTGTCATGCTTTGGTTGTTGCGAAAGGCTTTTTTTGGTCACGTGCCGATTCCCTGTGTGCATGTTGACACGAGCTACAAGATCCCGGAAATGATCTCGTTTCGAGATCGCCTGACGAAGGAATGGGGGATTCAGTTGATTGTGGGACAGAATCGCGCAGTGCTCGAACGGGGTGAGACTTTCCCGAACGGTCGGATCACGCGCGTCGAATGCTGCAGCCTGTTGAAAAAGGACGCTCTCCAGTCCATCATCGAGGAAAGAAATTATCAGGCCGTAATTGTCGGTATTCGGCGGGATGAGGAAGGAACGCGTGCAAAGGAGCGATATTTTTCGCCGCGCGACAAGAACTTCGAATGGAACTTCAAGGATCAGCCTCCTGAGCTATGGGACCAATTCAAAACCGATTTTGATCCAGGAACGCACCTCCGGATCCATCCGCTCTTAAACTGGACCGAGATAAACGTCTGGGAGTATATCCATCGAGAGAGCATACCAATAGTCAGTCTCTACTTTTCAAGAGCTGGAATGCGTTATCGCAGTCTGGGCTGTGCCCCTTGCACAAAGCCGATCCATTCGGATGCTCGGAGCGTTCCCGAGATTATCGACGAACTTCGACATACTAAGGTTGCGGAGCGCAGCACACGAGCACAAGACCAAGAGGCCGAGGACGCATTTGAGCGACTTCGATCCAGCGGATACATGTGAGAATGCCCGACTTCGCGCCGAATTCCGGTGTCCACGCGCTCCGTATTGTCATCGTTGGGCACGTCGATCACGGAAAATCGACGCTGGTTGGACGGCTTTTGCACGATACGGGCTCGCTGCCTGAAGGTAAATTCGAACAGATTCAAAACGTGTGCCGGCGGCGCGGAATGCCCTTTGAATGGGCGTTTCTGATGGACGCGCTGCAGGCCGAGCGTGATCAGAACGTCACCATCGATGTTTCTCAAATCTGGTTTCGGTCGGAAACCCGATCGTACGTGATCATTGATGCTCCCGGGCACAAGGAATTTCTTAAAAACATGGTGACGGGTGCCGCAAACGCGGGAGCCGCTTTGCTGTTGATTGCCGCGAACGAAGGGGTCCAGGAGCAGAGCAAACGGCACGCCTATCTTCTGAGCATGCTTGGTGTGGATCAGGTCCTTGTGTTGATCAACAAGATGGATCTTGTGGACTATTCCCAGTCCATTTTCCTGCAAATTGAGAAGGAGTACCGCGAATTTCTCGAAAGACTCGGGATTCATCCTGTCAGATTCATTCCCATTTCGGCTCGGGACGGATTGAACCTGGTTGAGCCATCGAACGGTGCCGCTTCCTGGTATTCCGGACCTACGCTTTTGCGCGCGCTCGATCGGTTGCCGGTCCCAAACGCCGAGTCAGACGGTCCGTTGCGTTTTGCGGTGCAGGATGTGTATCGATTTGACGAACGCAGAATTATCGCCGGAAGAATAGAGTCGGGGACGTTGCGAGTAGGCGATCACATCCTCTTTTCACCCAATAACAAAATTTCAAGCGTCGCTTCGATCGAGCGATGGAACGCACCCCTCAAGAATATGGCATCCGCGGGAGAGTCCATAGGGCTCATCCTGACTGAGCCAGTTTTTGTAGAGCGGGGACATATTGGATCCCACGATACGGAGACGCCCATTGAAACGAAGCGTTTTCGAGCGCGGGTTTTTTGGATGGGTGACAGCCCATTTTCGATCGGCAAGCGGTACAACGTTAAGTTGCTGACTCAGGAGATAGAGTGCCAGCTGGTATCAGTCGACCGAGTCATTGACGCGACCTCTTTAGAGACAGTTGCGGGGCTGCGCCTATCTGTGATGAAGAATGAGGTGGCGGAAGTCACAATTCAGGCGCGTTCGCCGCTTGTGATGGACAACCACGACAAGGTCGACACATCCGGTCGCTTCGTGGTGGTGGACGACCGCGATGTTGCGGGAGGAGGGATCATTTTTGGAGGGGTGTACGTCGAGCGCGAGCGCATCCATAGCACGAATCTGTTCTGGTCTGAAGGCAGGATCGATCAAAGGATACGTACCGAAAGGAACGGTCATCGTGGGGCGGTTGTCTGGCTCACCGGTTTATCTGGTTCGGGCAAGTCGACTTTGGCTCGAGCCCTTGAGACAAACCTGTTCAATCGTCACATGCAGGTCTATGTGCTGGACGGAGACAATGTTCGCCATGGGTTGAATTCCAATCTTGGATTTACTCCTGACGACCGCACTGAGAACATCCGTCGGGTGGCGGAAGTCGCTAAACTCATAGCGGATGCGGGTTTGGTTGTCATCACTTCGTTGATTTCTCCTTATCGTCTGGATCGGACCAGAGCGCGAAACGTTATTCTGAGTGATGACATCGAGTTCATTGAAGTTCACGTTGCCGCACCCCTGCAGGTCTGCGAGCGCCGCGATCCGAAGAATCTTTACAAACGTGCCCGGGCGGGTGAGATAAAGGACTTCACCGGGATTGATGCCCCTTACGAGGAACCCGAGAATCCGGAAATTACAATTCATACTGATCGCGAATCCGTGAAGGAGTCCGTTGGCCGTTTGTTGGATTTTTTGATTCCCAGGTTGCAGCTGGATCTCGCCGAGTACGAAATCTAACGTCCTGTCTCGGAACCAACATCATTCGGGGAGAGGACTCCCGGTATGCACTATCCATGGTCGGGAAGTACATCTTTGCTCTTCTGATTGCTCTTCCTTTTGCGGTGCGAACCGACGGCCAACAGTTGCTCCCTCAGCGGAACCAACCTGCGCCCGCTCCCGATTGGGTTTCTAAGCTCGACCTTAGCCTTTACAGCGTAGCTTGGTCACCGAACAGTCAGCTTGTCGCGTTCGGCGGGCGAGGGACGATTCAAATCTGCCGCGCTCCAGCTTTTGCGGTGGAGCGAACTCTGGAGACAGGACAAGAAGAGATCTGGGGCTTGGCATGGTCACCGGATGGAACTCAGCTGGCGTGCGCCGGCAAGGATGGCACGGTACAATTTTGGCGGGATGGAGTGCTGCAAAAAAAGCTCTTCCAAGGTGGTTGGATATTGGATATCGGGTGGAATCCGGATGGTACGTCGCTCATGGCGGTCGATTATACTGGTCTGGCGAAAGAATGGGACGTGCAAGGTTATCTGCGAGCCTCGATTGAACTCGATGGCGACGGCCTGGGTGTCGACTGGTCACCGAAGGGGCGTTTGTTCGCTGTAACCACCGGACAGAGCGGAAGCCGGTTGCTTCTTTTCGACGCTCAATCAGGAATTTTGCGGTGGCGCCGCCAGGATGTGCTGTCGAATTACGCCGCTCCGTTTGGATACGGTCTGGACGAAGTGAATGGGGTGCGCTATTCGCGGAATGGCAGTTGGATCGCTACCGCCCATCAGGACGGCAGAATCATTGTCCATACCGCGTCGACCGGCAATCCTGTTTTCACTGCCCAAATGCACCTTCCAGGGGTTGGAGGAGCAAGGCGGGTGGCTTGGTCGTCGAATGGGGACTGGCTGGTTTCATGCGGAGAGGATGGTCGTGTGAACTGCGTGGCGTATCC
>JAFAQT010000238.1 GCA_019246215.1 Verrucomicrobiota bacterium | reverse complement strand
TTTCCGTCCATGAGGATTGCAGCACCGGCCGGCTCGCTTTGTATGGTAAGAACGGGAATCTCCTGAATTGGTTTAAGTTGCAAGCGGATCTCAGGATTCATTCCTCTGCGAACCTGGACCTCCTGCTTGAGCGGTTCATAGTCGTCCAGAGTGGCCGAAACCTGGTGAGGCCCAAAGGGAACGTGAGTGAACGTGTTTGGGAGTACTTGTGGCGGCTTTCCGTCGATGAGAATTGCAGCACCGGCCGGTTCGCTTTGTATGGTAAGAACGGGAATCTCCTGAATTGGTTTAAGTTGCAACCGGATCTCAGGATTCATACCTCTGCGAACCTGGACCTCCTGCTTAAGGGGTTCATGGTCGTCCAGAGTGGCCGAAACCTGATGGGGTCCAAAAGGAACGTGAGTGAACGTGTTTGGGAGTACCTGTGGCGGTCTCCCATCCAGCAAGATTGCGGCACCCGCCGGTTCGGTTTGCACGGAAAGAGCGGCGATCTCCTGAATTGGTTTAAGTTGCAACCGGATCTCAGGATTCATTCCTCTGCGAACCTGGACCTCCTGCTTGAAAGGTTCATAGTCGTCCAGGGTGGCCGAAATCTGATGAGGTCCAAAGGGAACGTGAATGAACGTATTTGGAGGTACTTGTGGCGGCTTTCCATCCAACAAGATTGCGGCACCGCTCGGTTCGGTTTGTATGCTGAGAACTGGAATCTCCTGAATAGGTTTAAGTTGTAAACGGATGTCCGGGTTCATCCCTTTTTGAACCTGAATGTCCTGCTTGAGGGGTTCATAGTCGTCCAGAGTGGCCGAAACCTGATGAGGCCCAAAGGGAACGTGCGTGAACGTGTTCGGGGGTATTTGTGGCGGCTTTCCGTCCAGCAGGATCGAAGCACCGGTCGGTTCCACTTCGACGGAAAGAGCACGGATTTCCTGAATCGGATTAAGGTGCAAACGGATGTCCGGACTCATGCCTTTCTGAACCTGAATGTCCTGCTTGAGCGGTTCATAGTCGTCCAGAGTGGCCGAAACCTGATGGGGTCCAAAAGGAACGTGAGTGAACGTGTTTGGGGGTACCTGTGGCGGTTTTCCATCCATCAGGATTTTGGCACCAGGAGGATCGACCTGGACGGAAAGAGCGGCGATCTCCTGAATCGGGTTCAGATGCAAACGGATGTCCGGACTCATGCCTTTCTGAACCTGAATGTCCTGCTTGACCGGCTCATAGTGGTCCAGAGTGGCGGAAAGCTGATGAAGGCCAAAGGGAACATGAGTAAACGTGTTGGGCGGCACCTGTGGCGGCTTTCCGTCCAGCAGGATTGTGGCACCCCCTGGTTGTGTTTGGACGGAAAGCGCGGCGATTTCCAGAATCTCTCGAGGCAAATTAAGGACATAAACGCCGATTCCCGCCAGAGCGATCAAGCCTAGAGCCAATATCCACAGCCACGGAGGGATTTTGGGCGTCCATTTAATTGGCCCTTCAGCAGGGGCTTTCGGCGGCGGCGTTCGAGGAAGGTATTCTGAGGCGATCCGCTCTTTGCCTTCAGAGGGGAGTGGAAATGAGGACGGGGTTCGGCGAAGGGATTTCGAGGCGACGCGTTCCTTGCTTTCGGGGGGTGCGGGAAACGAGGATGAGCGTGGTCGAGGGGAATCCGGAGTGACCCGCTCCTTGACTTCGGAGGGCAGGGAAAGTAATGGCGCGCCTGTGATCGTGCCCGCTAGTTGGCGAGAGAGTTCGTCTGCAGACTGGAGTTCATCGATAAGACCGCGCCGCAACACGGCGTTCCCCTCTTGAGTAAGCGTTGCTACAGGCGTGTATTGACCCGTCGCGATCAGTCTTGCCCGCGGTCCTCCGAGTAATTCGTATGCGAGCAGACTCAATAAGCGGAGGTAACTACCACGGGGCCCTTCTTCCGCTGCGCCCTGGACCCGCGTCGCCATACCTGCCCCAGTTCCGGTATTATCGGGCGAAAACGAAAAATTGATAGCGTCGACTTTGGCATCCAGCGTTTCCCAAGCGGTCAGCGGGCGACCCAAAACGTCCGCGGGGATTTCGTTCCGAGTCGCTGCCCGTTGCAACAAATGAATTCCTGGCAAGGCGAGGTCGACATGTTGCAGGCCGCACCTGCTCGAATGATCCGCCAGCGGCGCCAACAGACATAACAACCGAGCTACCTCCGGTGCGGGGAGAGCGCCCCGCCTCCGAAGAAGATCCAGCAGGGAGATCCCCGCGACATACTCCTCTACCAGGAAACTACACTCGCCAAACGTCTCGAGCGAATAGACCTCTCGCAGCATCGCGTGGGGGTATTTGCGCAACACTCCCACCGCTTCCCTTAACGCAGAAACGGACGAGACATCTGCCAGAAATTCAGAACTCAACACCAGCAGGTTCACTCGGCGTTTGTGTCGAAGGTCGTCCGCCAGGAACTTCCTGCCGTACGGAACTTCAATCAGTTCTTCGGTGAGTTTGTAAGTTCGCGCGAGGGTTATGCCGGCGGCCAAGGGCTGGCCAGAGGCAAAGGTGAGATCGAGCGTTTCAGAGGCGCTGGTCCATGCAGTGGCTTTCTGGACGCCGGTATCGCGAGAGCCGCGAATTTCATCGAGACAGCCTATGATCGCTCGCTGCAATTCCTGCGGAGTTTGAGGCCGGATATTGCGATCCTTCTCCATCATTCGTTGCACCAAAGACGCGACGCAGCCTGGTAAGCTTGTGAGCGGCTGCATCGGAAGGGGCTTATACAAATGCTGGCTCATGATTTGGCCAAGGGATCCCGAGAATGGAGGTTGACCAGTCAGGACGAAATAAAGCGTCGCTCCCAGCGAATAGATGTCTGAGCGGATATCCACATCGCCCTCTTCCACCTGTTCCGGGCTGGCGAAGTGCGGCGTGCCGACAAACCCTCCCATCGTCAGCGCCCCTGAGTCTTCACCAACCTCCTTGGCGACCTTCGCTAATCCGAAGTCGATGACCTTGACCATCAACTCTTCTTCTTGATCCACCAACATTAAGTTTGTCGGTTTGAGGTCTCGGTGAACCAATTGCTGTTTGGCAGCGACCGCTAAGGCACGAGCGACTTGGAGCGCAATGTTCAGGGCATCCACAGGTTTCAGAGGCCCATCGCGCTTGACCCGGGCGTCGAGGGTCTCCCCGTCGATGAACTCCATGACATAAAAAAAATTTTGCTGATCGGTCCCGAGATTAAAAACCGAGGCAACGTTTGGGTGTCGGAGCGCGGCGGCTGCGCGCGCTTCACGAAGGAAGCGCTGACGAGCGGTGTCGCTTTCCAGGTAAGCAGCATTAATAACTTTCAGGGCAACGGCGAAGCGCAAGTTGGTATCGTAGGCCTTGTAGGTTATCCCCATCGCTCCCCGGCCCAGTTCCCAGAGGCTACCATCCTCCCGCCGGAGTAGTTCATACTGTTGGTAGCGCTCGGCAGTAGGCATGGCGCGTTGAATCTAAACCAAATGGATTGGCGATCACAACCAAAGCCCGAAAATATCGCAAGCCGAAGCGCTTGGGATATTTCACGCTGTACAGCCGCGTGGAAAGCGGCTCGGGAGATTGTGACCGATGCTGGTTAGTCCCAATACGGTTCACCCAAGGTCCCCGTAGCACGCCCGGTCACGGTCGGCGTAGCCAGGGAACAATGTAGAATAGGCTTCCAGCCTGTGCCGAGCGATCACTGCACATGGCCCTGTGAAACGGCAACGGCGTTGGAGCGGCTCAAGGCCGTCGCGCGATCGCCGGGCACAGGCTGGAAGCCTATTCTACATTGCTCCCCATTCCTGACCCAGCACCGTTTAAATGCGTAATACCTGGCCACGAAGGGCTAAGATTGCTCGGGAATCAATTGAGAGATGCGTACCTTGAACGGATCGGCAAGCTGGCGAACGGCGTCGGCATCAATTAATTCGATGAACGCATTGATACCCGATAGCTCCGTGGCCGCAGCGATCACAGGTTCCGGGGGGGAGAAAAGCACATGGCCCTGTGAAACGGCAACGGCGTTGGAGCGGCTCCTCAAGGCCGTCGCGCGATTGCCGGGCACAGGCTGGAAGCCTATTCTACATTGCTCCCCATTCCTGACCAGCACCGTTTAAATGCTTAATACCTGGCCACGAAGGTCTAAGATTGCTCGGGAATCAATTGAGAGATGCGTATCTTGAACGGATCGGCAAGCTGGCGAACGGCGTCGGCATCAATCAATTCGATGAACGCATTGATACCCGATAGCTCCGTGGCCGCAGCGATCACAGGTTCCGGGGGGAGAAAAGTAGGGAGATGGGACTGGATTACGACCAGAGGAAGGCTACGGAGTCCAGGATGTGTTAGCGCGATTACGTCGTAGCGAAGCTCTGCAAGCATGGAGGACAATCCAGTGCTGCGCGCGATCAGGGCCTGCATCACCAAGGCGTTCACCACAAACTGCCGCAGCTGATCGATCCCGCGACGATCCTGATGGCTGGCGAACGCCTGGATCGCTTGAGAAGCCGTGTACCCCGGCCCGTAACCCAAAATCCACCGAGTGGGCGATGTGATCAGGATCTTGCGTTTACCGGATTCGACGGAAATCTCTCGAGAGTATTCCCAGCGTTGCAACTCGAGCTTTACGCCGACGTCCACGAGCCAATCCGTCTCAAATTCTTTAGGAAAATCGAAGGGCTTACCCGGAAGTCGCCGGTAACTGTCCTGTAGTTCTGCCAATGCTTTGTCAGTGCCCGGAACCTCAAACTTTGAGCCGGCGAGTTTTCCAAGGAGCCGCTCTGGAAGGAGGAGGGAGCGGAGCGTATCGAGATAGTCCAAGAGCTTTTTCTCGAGGAAATCGGAAACCGCCTGGGTGCTTTTTCGGGCTGCGGCCAGTTGTTCGAAAGAAAGATTTTTGGTTGGGGATAAGGATGTCTCCGCCATTTGTTCCAGCCCAAAGTGATAGACCAGAGACACTAATGATGAAATGCCCAACTTTCCAAGTAAAATGTTAGGAATGTACTCCGCGCAGAGATTGAGAAACAGACCTTGGCCAGGTGCATCTGCGATTGAACTCTTAACTGGGGTTTTTGGGATTAAACAGACTTGACCACCAAGGCCGGCGCTGTGTCAATGAACCGGCAGCTCTAAGCCTATAGGTCCGAAGGTAGTCTTTGGCTTCTGATTCCAGCTTGTGTCGCTGTGTTCCCTCGATTTGAATCCAGGTGGCTGGGAGCGCATTCTTGTTCGCCCGCAGGCAGAAGAAATCGTTCCGCAGGGGTTCACCGACGACCAAGTCGATCCATCCTTTTCCACTCGATGCGATGACGAGATAAGGTGGACTGAAAGCGGTTCGTCCGGTGGTAAGGTAGGCAGACCAAAATTTGAGGTCATCTTTTGGGTGAGAACATACGGCGTCCAACCGGAAATGCGATCCACTCGTCTTCGCGATTTCGTGGGATCGCCTTTTTTTCAGGCCAGCAGAGAAGATAACCAGTGCAGGCAAGGCGGAGTTTTCCATCGAATCCGTAATCTCG
>JAFAQT010000278.1 GCA_019246215.1 Verrucomicrobiota bacterium | reverse complement strand
GAGTTGTCTTCCAGCGATGCTGCTTTCCTTTTTTCTCCTTTAAGGTAGAAAAACCGATTTTATCCACTGGCGGACTTTAGCAAATGACTTTGGAAAAAACAATACATACGAAATATACAAATTTCATGAAATTGACGGGTATTGCGGTACCAAGAAAAGGCTGCTTCGGCACTTTTGCTCCCGATAAGTCGCTCCCTTGGAGAACTTCTCCCAAACTTGCAAGTGCCTCATTCAGTTTCGATCCAGCCCGACCTGCCGACGCGTTTCTTTTGGAGCCTTGATCCGATATGAACTCCATCCTACTTTAAGGCTTTCTTCGCCCTGGAGCCCACGTGTGCAATGAGCGTTTTTGATCTTGTTCCGGTAAGCACGACCCTGAACGGTCTCCGTACTTGCTTCATCGCGGTGGACGGGCTGGCATTCGTCGGGACCGAAAACGAGCATATCACGTGCATCATCATCACGGCGCTCGTCTGTTTGACAATTCTCCTCGCCTGTTATCTGACCTGCCACTTTGGCCTGCTCGCCGCCGTCGGAGGAGGAGTGATCGTTTCTTCATGTTGTATCAATGGTTTCCCTCAACTCAATTTAATGAACTCAAGAAACGCTACGTCTCGAAAATCTGTTAACCGGCTACGATGGAGAGCCCGTCGCGGTCGCCATTCGCGTTGCTGGTGTTTGAAAGCTGCAGTTGTGAGCGCTTAGCGGTCGGAAGAGCGATTGATAAACCATTCAGCATGGCGGCCACCCCCAAAGTCCACGAACGAGAGCGACGACGACACTTTCAAAAGTGTCGGTCGGGCAGGGGTTTAGGCTGGTTGGCTATCACTTTGGCACTGGTCTCTTGTGATAACGACAAGATCGAGGTGTACAAGATTCCGAAAGAGGCAGTCAACGCGGCGACGCAGAGTGGGCCGCCAAGTTTGGTACCGCCAACTGCTATTCCTGCGCAATGGAGCAAACCGGATGGATGGATCGAACAACCTCTTTCTGAGATGCGCCTTGCAAGCTTCAAGGTCGACGGCGCAAACAACGCCTCAGCGGATGTTTCAGTGAACGCTTTTCCTGGCGAAGCAGGCGGGTTAATCTCGAATATTAATCGCTGGCGGGGTCAACTCCAACTCTCACCTTTGGACGAAGACCAACTCTCGCAAATAATTCAACGCACCGAGGTGGACAATGTCCCAACTTTTCTGGTCGATTTTCAAACCGCAGAAAACTCGCCCAACCCTTCGAGACTCCTGGGGGCGGTACTCCAGGATGCTGATCGTACTTGGTTCGTGAAGATGACCGGTTCTCCGGAACTGCTTGAGGATCAGCGCCAAAAATTTTTGGCGTTCGTGAAGTCTTTCCGTTTTACCTCCCGCACAGAAGCCGAATCGGCTGCTCCTGCCGTGTCGAACACGCCGAAATCAACGAATGACAAATGAATTACTGCGCTGGCTGAAGCCTCTCACATCGCTCAAGCTAACCATTATCTGTTTGGCATGTGCGATGGTGCTGGTCTTCCTCGGCACTCTGGATCAAGTACACATCGGCGTCTATGAAGCGGAAAACCGATACTTCAAAAGTTTCTTCCTCTTCTTTACGATGCCACGTACGGACCTGCGGATTCCGTGGTTTCCGGGAGGTTATATCGTTGGGACTTTACTTCTGGTCAACCTCGTAGCAGCGCATATCGCCCGGTTTAGATTGAGCTGGAAAAAGGCGGGCATTCTCCTTCTCCATTCCGGTCTGATCCTCCTCCTGATTGGCCAATTGTTCGCTGATATCTTCGTAGAAAGGGAAAGCCAGATGCGGCTGGACCGGGGTCAAACCAAGAACTACTCGGAAAGCCTGTATCACGACGAGCTTGCGATCATTGATACCAGCGAGGCCGACTCTGATCAGGTCATTTCTGTACCTGAATCCCAGCTGCACAGAGGAGCCAGAATTAGTTTACCGGTAGACTCTGTGCAGCTAGAGATTAAGCAGTTTTTTTCCAACGCTGCGCTTGTCAGCCCTTCCCAATTGCCGTCGCAGAACTATCCGCATCTGGCGATTGGCCCAAAGGCTGTCGCCGTCCAGATCGAAAATACCTATAAGGAGAACGAGCGCAATCAACCGGCGGCCACCGTGTCAATTTTTCAGAGCGGCAATCCGATTGGCACCTGGAGCCTTGCGGCTGGATTCCCGCGCCCAATCAGTTTTCAGCTTGCGGGTAAGGCCTACCAGATTGTGCTCCGACCCAAGCGTTTCTATAAGCCGTTCGCAATCCAACTTCTGCAATTTCGTCACGATCGTTATGCCGGGACAGATATCGCAAAAAATTTTTCCAGTCGCATCAAGCTGATGGATCCTTCGAAACACGAAAATAGAGAGTCTTTGATTTTTATGAACAACCCGTTGCGTTACCGGGGATACACGTTTTTTCAGGCAGGATTCGATAACAACGACACGACAACTGTTTTGCAGGTGGC
>JAFAQT010000412.1 GCA_019246215.1 Verrucomicrobiota bacterium | reverse complement strand
CCAAGCCCTGCAAGGAGCCAACTTTACCAGTGTGGCTCAGCTGCGCCATGCGATCGATGAATTCATCAAAAACTACAACAGCGACGCGGCTCCCTTCGAATGGACTAAATCCCAGGTACGTCAAGCGGGTGTCACTAAACATATAACTAACTTACGCAATTAGGTACTAGTGCATCGACATCCCAGGAAAAAGAACGAGTCGATGAAATGAAGCCATCAGAGCAGCAAGCTCGCCGACGGCGCTCCGAGCTTTTGGTGCATCCAGGTTACTACTCTAGCGCGAATCAAGCAAAAAGTGAGGATACGGATTTAAGATCCGTCGCTGGAGCCGGTAATCTGTTCATCACGGTGGGAGCTAATAGAAGAACAAGCCCGTCAATTTGAAGCAGCAGTTTATGGCCGAGAATCACAACCCCGAGCAAGCCCCACAAGGTGGTACAGATGATCGAAAAGCCGCCGGCGGCGATCTCAAAGAAGCAGCCCGCACGAATATAGAAAATGTTCGAGAAGGCCAAAAGGCAGATGAACTTCGACAGGCAGCACAAGGTAAGGCTCAAGAGATCAGAGGCGCTGCGGAAAGCGTCTTGGCTGATACCAGGTCCCAGGTAAAGGATTGGCGGATCGAAGGCGAGGCTTACGTTCGCGAAAACCCCAGTAAAGCCGGGTCTTTCGTTTCGTAGATGACGATGGGAGGACGATCCTTCGCAAGGCACTTGAGATTCGGCCCCATTCGCCGGTAGATCCAATCCCGGAGCTCTGCGGGTTTAGTATGGCAAACCCATTTTTTCTGGTGCCGGTCAGAACTTCAAAAGAATCGTGAATGGAGTAAACGGCAATCATCGTGGATTCCAAAAATGACCATCAACCGCAGGGTTGGGAGCACCTGAGGGCTCTGATCCGTACACGTATTTCTGTTTGGGTCGGGCTGGCGGCACTTGCCGGATGGCTGCTCTCCCATATTCCTCCTAAAAGAGGGCGAGCTTACGCGCACGGAAATAAGCAAGACACCAGCAACCATGCAGGAGAGATCGCGCCGGTTTCTAAGTTCGAACGATCAAGAAGCGGAGGTGGACTATTGCCACTGGCGCTAGAACTTCTTGGAGCGGTCGTAATCAGACTAGTGCGACGCTATCTCAAATCCTGGAGTTCTAGGCTCATCGTGAGACTCGAAAACTCACCAGGACCCAAGTTATCCTCCGGGGGACTTGGCGACAAGATTGGGCCGAGAAGTTCGAACACTCTGTCCGATCACCGATCCGAAACACCATCAGAGCAGATCACAAAAGGAGAGCCTTACCAAAAAAGTATCGTGTCGCTATTCAAAAATACCGCGAGTGAGTGGATCCAAGACAAATGTCCCCAGCTCGGCGCGGCCCTGGCTTACTTCACGGTTTTTTCGTTAGCACCTCTGGTGCTAGTGCTTCTGGCGGTATTCGGACTCATCTTCGGCGGCAGTGATCAGGCAAGGCAAAAGATAACTGAACAACTGCAGTATTTAATCGATCCGGCCGGCATAAAGGTCATCCAGGACATCGCGGCCAACGCGGCGAAGCCCCAGAGCAGCATTATTGCAACGGGAATCGGAGTCGTAGTGGCCTTGTTTGGGGCTAGCGGAGTGTTTGGCCAATTGCAGGAAGCGTTGAACACGATTTGGGGCGTTAAGCCGAAGCCTGGTGGGGGTTTACTGGGTTTTATTCGGACTAGGTTCTTATCGTTTGCTATGGTTGGAGGTGTTTGCTTTCTGTTGCTGGTGTCTCTGACACTCGAAACGCTTATCAGAGGATTGAATAATTATCTTAAGAGCGTGATGCCTGGTGGGGACATCGTAGCACTAGGGCTCTTCCTTCTTCTTGATTTGGCTGTAATCATTTTGCTTTTCGCGATGATCTTTCGGTACTTACCAGATGCGAAGATCGCGTGGAGCGATGTGTGGGTGGGTGCGACACTGACAGCACTTCTTTTCGCCTTGGGCAAGTTCGTGCTTGGCCTCTACCTGGGAAGCGGCGCCGCGGGCTCGGCGTATGGGGCGGCCAGTTCGCTTGTCACTCTCCTACTGTGGATCTATTATGCTTCGTTAATTCTCCTTTTTGGCGCAGAGTTTACTCAGGTTTATGCAAACACTTACGGCACCCGCCTCGAGCCGGCGGAGCATGCAGTAAAAGTTGAGATAACGGAGAAAGCGGTGAGCAGTTAGCCCGTTTTAGCTATCCCAAGGACATTGCCAAAGATAAACTGGCGGCGAGAAAGAAGACTTCACTGGATACGAGCAGCCCGGTTGACCAGCGCTTGCTTCTTATCGCCTGCAGTCGGTGTTCTTCCATCGCTTTTCCCCGTTCGACCATATCGGGGTAAGACTTTAGCTCCCAGAAACTTGACCATTCCTGAGTTGTTCGCCTGATGTAAAGACCGGCAAAAGTGGCGGTAAAGATTCCGAGACAATAAAGAACAATCGTCAGAAGAGCTGCCGACTTGCCCGGACCAGAAGCGTTATGGGCACCGTAGTAGGCCAGGACCGCGGTTGCCGCAGCGCCGTTAATTATTACGAGACTTTGAACAAGCATCCTGTTGGTAGCAACGGTCTGCCTCGCATCCTCATGGCTGCGTTCGCGCGCTAGTATTCGATAAGGGTCTTCCGGGATTTGGTTGTCCATCGATTGATATCTTCCCCGCCAGCGGTCTTTAATGAGTTTTTGGAGGCTCTTCGGCCTGATCTTCTGGTCTTTCCGTTTGAACAGCAAGGATCTGGCCGCTGGTGGCGTCGACGCGAATCTCTTTGGCGTTTTTCGAACCGGGTTTCGCGATATAAACGGACCAGAAACGTTGTCCTCGTGCTGTCTCCAGTTCCGCGCTTCGGATGCTGCCACCCGGGACCTTGGTTAATGCGATCCGCTCGGCTCTAGATTTCGTAATTTTACCGAAGTGTTTCGCGTTGTTTTTGTCGCTTGCTACGCCCGGCGAAATGCCGAGGGCAGATAAGGCGACGATCAAAATCACTGAATGGAGGAAATTTCTAGGCTTCATTAGACAAGTTCGGCTTATTACGAGTAAGAGTAACGTTTTGGCCGGTTGCGGTGCAAACTGGAAAAGCTCGGTTCGCGCGCAACGGCTCCCGATTCAAGTGCAGAAGTAGACTGAATATCTATGGAATCACTGGGCTTGCGGGTGCGCGTTTGAAAGGCGATGGGAATAGCACCGCCCGCCTTAGCAGCCCTCAAGTCGTCGATTACTCGTCCCGACCATGTACCTCAGCAGGTGGGCTGGTGGCTTCAACTGCGGTAAAGGTTTCGAGAATCTTGTAGGTATGCCGTGAACCTTTCGGGACCACCCAGGAATCGCCTTTTTCCAACAGTACAAGTTGACCTTCAATATGGAGTTCGGCCTTTCCCTCGAGGACCAATCCGACTGTCTCGTAATCGCGCGCGGTCTGCGGCTTCGCTTCTGCGGGCTGCTCACGTTCCCAAAGACGTATTGAAATATGTATCCCTGAGGCGAGATACTTCTGCCCAAGGCTGCCCTTGGGGGCGTATGCTGAGTTGACTTTCGTGATGCTTTTATCTGGCATGTTGCGGGCCCTTCAAAGTCCATACGGTAGCACGAGTGGCTGAGCTGCGTGGATTATTTGTGGATCAGCTGAGGAATTGGATTGTACTTCCTCAGGGGAAGGCCAGAGACTTCGCGAGAATCTCAGACTTTGCCGCCGATCTGCATATAATGCAGGCCGTTGGATGGGCGCTGCGGAAAAATGTTGCGTCTTGGATGAGGTCAAATACTCATGCCAAGTGCAAAATGTAAACATCATCGGCTCTGGCGGCATCGGAGTCGCTCTCGGTGGTGCATTGGCCGAGGCGTCCTGGAACGTCACAATGGTGGAGATCAACGAGGCGAAGCTGGCAACCGGACGCCGCGACGGGATCAAAGTAAATGGGGTTAAGCAGCGCGAGGTCCGTTTCATTTCTTTTGCCGAGTGGAAGCCAGCCGAGGGTGCCATCCTCTTGCTTTGTACGAAAACGTACGACAACCCTACGGTGCTGGCGCGAATTCCGCTGAGAGATTTGCTTGTTCCGGTTCAGAATGGCTTCGATCCAATGCTTAATGAATCCAACCACCCCTTTGAGGGTATTGCTTCTTTTGTCTCACAATGTGAAGCCAACCGTCCGTGGACGAGGATCACTCGGTCAGGAGAACTGTATTTGGGAGGTCGTCGGCGTTTGGCCACTTACGAGCGGGATATCCTGGAAAATCTTGCGACGGGATTTCGCCGCGGCGGGTGGAATCAAGTCACAATCGTCGATTTCATCGACGGCTATAAATCCGCGAAGCTAATGTACAATGCCGCGATATCTCCTCTGGCAGCGGCAGCAGGTATCGATAACGAAGAGCTGCTTAGCGATCCGCTAGCCCAGCGGCTTTTTTTTGCCTTGCTCCGGGAGAATTATTCGATTTTACGTCGAAGCGGGGTTCGACTGGCTCGGATCGGTCCATTCCACCCGGCGCTGGTGGATCGGATTCTCAGCATTCCGGGCTTAGCCCGAGTGCTAGCACATTTATTCCGGCCCGGGCTGCGTGGCACTTACTGTTCAATGGCCCCCGATATGGGTACGGGGCGAACGGAAATCGCTGCGTACAATGGCTATTTGAAAGATCTGGCTCGAGGCATTGCCTGCCCGATCAATACCGCGGTGCTTGAATTGATGAATGCGATGGATGAGAGAAAGCGCTCTCCCTGCCGCGAGATCCTGGTCGAACTGGGAAGCGCACTTGGAATGGGAGGAAATCTTTGATTCTCGTTACCGGAGGCGGCGGATTTATTGGATCTCACCTAGTCAATCAGCTGGTCAAAGCGGGTGAAGCGGTGCGGGTGCTGGAGGGGCCTGGAGCCGATGTGCGCCATTTACCCATTGAGGCCGTCGAAGTTGTGCGCGGTGATATCCGCTGCGCCAAGGATGTCCGAGTTGCTGTGCAGAACTGCCGGCAGGTCTATCATCTTGCAGCCAATCCAAACCTGTGGACCCGCGTTCGGAGCGATTTCAATGCGGTGAACAACGAAGGCACACGCAACGTGCTCCATGAGGCGCTTCGCGCCGGAGCCGAACGAGTATTGCACACCAGTACAGAGAGCATCCTCGCTGGTACACAAAACAGCGAACAGCCAGTGGAAGAGTTACGGCTGACCGACGAGAACATGATCGGCCCGTATTGTCTGAGCAAGCTCAAGGGCGAACAGGAAGCGTTTCGGCTGGCAGATTCGGGAGCTCCGGTTATTGTTGCATGCCCCACTGTGCCGATCGGACCGGGCGATCATAATTTGACGCCGCCTTCGCGCATGACCCTGGCGTTCTGCCAAGGAAAACTTCCAGCCTATTTGGATTGTCAGCTCAATATGATCGATGCGCGCGACATCGCTTCCGGGTTGCGCTCAGCCATGAACGTCGGACAGCCCCGGATTCGATACCTGCTCAGCGGCGTAAATATGCGGCTGGTCGAATGGCTTACAATCGTTGGTCGTCTGGTAGGAAGGGAAGTACCCCGATGGCAGGTTTCCTACCCGCTGGCGTTGATCGTCGCGTACGCCAGTGAATGGGCCTCAGATCACCTCACCGGCCACATGCCGACGGCAACAATCACCGGGGTAAAGCTGACGCGGCACTGCATGCATTTCAAGGCTGCGGCGAGCCAAAAATACCTTGGCCTGAAGTTACGGACAGTGGAGGAATCCGCACGGGATGAGATCGCGTGGTTTCGTCAGAAGGGCTTGCTCAATTAGTCGAGCATGGGCCAAATCCGAAGGTACCTGACTCTGTGGAGTATTGCCGCCGATACCGGTTGCCATGTTCCGACGCCGCTAACTGATTGAACCAGCCTCGGACTTGGTGCACTGTACCGTCCGCGGGAACGAAGTACGAGTGTGACCGAGCTGGTTCTGTGATATGCTCATCCAGTCGCAGTGCGTCCTTCGTTGCCAGCGGCTACAAACCCCAAAACGAGAAGGAGCACATCAATCGCATCGGCTCGGCTCTCATCAGTAGGTCAGCGCTGATTGTCGGACTATTTATGCGACCCCCGGGAATGTAAGTTACAAAGTCGTTTTTCAAAGTTACAAATGGCGGGCTTGGCTTCTGCCTCGAGAAAATACCAGGGCGGATCGGCCTGAGTTCTGTTTGTTAGTGACGACCATAGAGAGCTCGTGCCAGCAATCCGTTTGCCTGGAGTTCTTCAAAAACTCAGTCCACCACAGTTGCGGCTTCACTTTAATTTAAACCTTATCTCTCTTCTTCGGCTTGATGCCGGCTGGCCGTTCGTCGCTCGAAGGGGCTTTTGCGTTTTTTGGACCTGCAGCTTTCGGCCTTTTTGATCGAGATCCGGGTACGGACTGCTTCAGGTTGCGCGCTTTAGGCGGTCTCAAGACAGAAACATCCGTTGCTTCAACGGTAGCAGGCTCGATCTCAATGCCGAAGACTTCTTGAAGGTTCTCGGCCGTCAGCGTTGCCGAACCCTCCGCCGGTATCGACACGCCGGTGGGCACGCTCTCCGTCGCCTCGGTGACAAGTTCAAAGTGATCGGCTCCGCGAAGCAAGAAGAGCAGTTCCGGACTCTCATCGAGACGCGCCCCGACTGCATAGAGCGTCGCCGCCACGTGCTTGCACATCCCGGCCCAATCGGGGCATGAGCATTCCAGGCCGATTTCGGCCGGTCTTGGGAAAAGACCAGTCTCACGCCGAGTAATGATCTCCATGACCCGCCCAGACAGTTTGCCCCGCAACAGATCCATCAGCGAACCGACCCGCCCGGCGCACTCGGTTTTCAGGGATTTCCACTGGGCCATTTGCACAGGTTCAATTTTGACAGTGACCCGGTAGAGATCGCTGCCGCTGACCAATGCACGAATAGTGCCGGGGGCAATCTGGAAATCGACTATCGAACCGTTCCGCACATACGTTCGGCCGCGCGGAAGCCGGTTTGCATAATCACTGTAGGATTCGAGATTTTGGCACCAGGCTTTGCCCCAGAAACTCCGGCAAATCGTCCGGCCCTCGATGCGAACCGGATTCATTTTCTGGCCCTTCTTTTCGAGGGCTTCCGCCGCTTTCTGCGCCCGCCGGCGTCTCTCGGCTCCGGTCACATGCAGCTTGGTGGTCCATCCCCAGCCCATAAATTTTGGTTCGCTCAAATCATTCTGGCACGGCGCTTTTAAGATCGAGGGCTACGAGCCGTAGCAGTTCGTCGTCTGGCATCTCTGTTAGCAGCTTTTCGCCACCCCCTTCAATTAGTTCCTCGGAAAGGCTCTTCTTTTCTTCAAGAAGATTACTGATGCGCTCTTCGATGGTCCCACGGCAGACGAATTTGTGCACCATGACGTTTTTCTTCTGGCCGATGCGGAAAGCGCGGTCAGTGGCCTGGTTCTCGACGGCCGGGTTCCACCAACGATCGAAATGAATGACGTGAGAGGCG
The DNA here is from genome assembly GCA_019246215.1 of Verrucomicrobiota bacterium. GTDB lineage: Bacteria > Verrucomicrobiota > Verrucomicrobiia > Chthoniobacterales > JAFAMB01 > JAFAMB01. The sequence continues at coordinate 5,303 of JAFAQT010000412.1, read as the reverse complement.
GCTGTCAGGTTCAAGCCGGTGCCACCCGCTTTCAATGAGAGGATGAAAAACGGCGGCCCGCCATCCTGCTGAAATCGCTCAACCAGTGATCGCCGCTCTTTCACCCGCGTTGCGCCGTGGAAGATGAGTCCTGGGCGGCCAAAAATGCCTTCCAAATGCGCCGCCAGCGGACCGGTCATTTCTTTGAACTGGGTGAAGACCAGCGACTTCTCCTGACGGGCGGCGATCTCCTCCCCCAACTCCTGCAGCCGCAAAAACTTCCCGCTCTCGTTGGGATCGAATGCTCCATCGCCAAGCCAATGGGAAGGATGATTGCAGATCTGCTTGAACCGCATCAAGAACGCCAGAATCAGCCCCCGCCGCTGGATGCCTGTGGCGATGTCGAGTTTTTCGCCCAGTTCCTTGACCGATTGCTGGTAAAGAGCTGCTTGCGCTTTGCTCAACCCACACCACGCCTCTACCTCGGTCTTCTCAGGGAGATCGCTAATTACGCTCTTGTCGGTTTTGAGCCGGCGCAGGATGTGGGGCCGAGTCAGGTTGCGCACGGGCGCGAAGTGACGGCCCTGATCGCTGCTCAGGCGCTTGACTGTCTGCCCGAACTCGGTCGCGCTGCCCAGCAGCCCAGGACAGATGAAACTGAACAGCGACCAGAGATCACCGATCCGGTTTTCGACCGGTGTACCGGTGAGCGCGATCCTGGCTTGCGCCCGCAGCTCCTTGACCGCACATGTCTGGCGAGCCGCCGGGTTTTTGATCGCTTGGGCCTCGTCAAGGACGACGAGCCGCCATTCGACCTGCCGTAGCCAAGAAAGGCGTGTCAGCAAACCGTAAGTCGTCAACACGAGATTTTTTCCTGAAAGAGTGCGCGCAGAATCGCCAGCAATATCTTTAAGGGTTTGGGGAGACGTTTCCGACGGATGGGCAAAAAATACGTCCAGAGTCGGAGCGAAGCGCGCGATCTCACTTTTCCAGTTGGCCAGCAACGAGGCAGGAGCGACGAGCAGAGAGGGTACGGCAGATTCCGAACGAGCAGTTTCCCGCTTGAGCTGGAGCAAGAGCGCGAGAGTCTGAATCGTCTTGCCAAGACCCATATCGTCTGCCAAGCAAGCCCCTAAACCGAGGCGGGTCATGAACCAGAGCCAGCGCACGCCTTCCCGCTGGTAGCCGCGCAATTGTGCCCGGAGATCGCGCTCCGGATCAAACCCCTCGATGACCGAAGGATCGCGCATGGCCTCCAAGGTTTTGCGCAGCCATTCGCCGGGCCTTACCAGCGACCATCCCCTCGTGTCAGGCTGCGCCAGGGGGTTTTCATCATCACCAGGACCCATACCGGCCAAAAGCCGCATCCCTTCGAGAAACGAAATGCCCTCACCGCCGCCTTTCTCTATTTCCTGCCAATATGCGAGTACCTGGGTTAGCCGTTCGCGGTCGATTTCTATCCATTTCCCTTTAAGCAAAAGAAGCCCTTCCTTTGCGGCCATCAGCTGGCGATACTCGGCGCCCGTGAGGCGCTCCCCCTCGAGGGAGATCTCGACCGAAAAATCCATGAGGCTTTCCAACCCCAGGAGGCTGCTCGGCTTTTCGCCAATGCGCACACTCACCTGTGGACGCGCGGGCCTCCCGCCTTTCCACCAATCGGGCACGCGCACCAGAAGGCCGCTCTCCTCGAAGAGCGGGATGTCGAGCAAAAACCGGTGCGCATCGTGCGGGTTCCAAGCGAGTGGCTGAAAGAGCCGGCGGGTCTCCACCAGCTGATGTACCAGATCACTCTTCTCGGCAGCACGTTGGACCGGATCGAGGAGACTGGTGAGAGCGGCCTTATTTTTCGTTCCGGCGTACTCCTGCAAGGCACGGGCCAACGGCAGATGCTGCGGTTTACCCTGTTGCGAGAGTCGATGCGTGTAGGTGGCCAGAAAAGCGAATGGACGATTTGGGTCGCGCTTGTTTTCCGCAAGATGAAAGGTCACCCGGCCCACCGTTTGCCACAGCGGGTTCTTCGATTTCAGCCATCCGGAGAGGCCGGCGGCGGCAGTTTCACGGATCACTAACGCGCCAAATTCCTGCCAGAGTCTCTCCAGCAGCTCGGTGGTAAGAAATTCGCCGCCGCGCATCGGTGGCGCCCCTTGGACGAACTCCGAAAGCTTGTCATGCTCGGAAGAAAGCAGCGGTGTCGGCCCGGAATCGGCTCCTCCCGTGTGACAAAGCCGCTGTAAGTAACCGCGCGCGAAATCCCGCCAATAGGTGGGCGATGGCGGGACTGAAAGCGTCAGCGCATCGGTCACCAGAAGCAGCAGCCCTTCTGCCGCTGACGCGTCAAAGGCCGCCGCGAGCCGCGAGACCCATCTCTCATCCACCACTGGCACAAGCTCCGCAGTCCGTTCCACAAAGAGCCGGCCGCCAGGAGAAATGGCTAATTCCAGAGACATCGTACAGGGTATGAAGTTTTCAATGTCAGTGTCAGTAGAACAAAGAGACACAAACGGGGACAGGTCAAATGACGCAACTCAAACCCGGGAGACACAATCGGCGGCAAGTCAAAAGCCGCAATCACAAGGTGCCAGGCTGGATGGACAGAGACGACTTTGCTGATCGTTTAATGCCGGATCTCGGCGTTCACCCTGCCAGTTCCTTCATCAGCTGGGTTGCGAATTGTGGACCGATCCCGCTCTCTTCGTGTTTGAAGTAGACGAAGGCATGACTCCAGCGCGGTTTTTGCAACTCGATAAATCTCGCCCAGCGAACGATGTCTTCCGTCTTGTAGTCTTCGCGCCGCAGGCGAAGATAACCAAAATCAGTGGTCGCGATGTTCGGGGTGGCAAGGTCGCTGCTCTCCGCGATGCAAAGCGCAGCGTTGTGGCTCTTCAGATGAGTGAAAATTTCGTCATCGAACCAAGACGAATGACGGAACTCGAAAGCGAGACGCATCCCAGCAGGTACGCTGTCTAGGAACTCGTTCAAGAGCGTTGCATCCTTTTTGAAGCTCGCCGGAAGCTGGAACAAAACAGGTCCGAGCTTCGAGCCCAATCCCGAAACAACGCGCTGGAAAACATCCAAGAGCTCCGCACAGTTCCGGAGCTTGAATATGTGGGTAACCTTTTGGGGAGCCTTGAGCCCGAACCGAAAAAGTTCTGGCGTCGAGCTATCCCAAGTCCCAATTGTTTTGGTGTTCGGAATTCGATAAAAGGTGTAATTGATTTCGCTCGTCGAGAATCGTTCCGCGTAAAACGGCAGCATTCTCGCAGCAGGAAGCTTTTCGGGATAAAAAGTTCCCCTCCACTCGGGGTATTGGAATCCGGAAGTGCCGACCCACGAGATCATGCTTGGCGAGTTATTTTAGGACTCCCATTCAATAATACAGTTTCCTTTAGTCTATTGCGTCTTCGGTATCGTCACCATAAATCGACTCCCGTGAGCGACCTTCGAAAAAACTTCGATGGATCCTTTTAGCTCCTCGACCAGACGCTTTGTGATCGCGAGTCCGAGGCCGGATCCTTTAATATCCTCCGAGGGAGAGATTCGTTTAAATTCGTCAAAAATGGAATCCAGGTGCTCCGAGGGAATGCCTATGCCGGTATCTTCGACAGCGATCTGACAGAAATCCTGACTTAACGATCTAAAAGCGAGCACGACCCTCGAGTCGGGTTTCCGACAATAATTCACCGCGTTTGCGATTAGATTGGTAATGATCTGCCGAACCTTTTTTCGGTCGCTGCGTATAACATCCAGATCCGGATCGATGAGCAGCTCTAGGCGCACACCTGCGTCCCGGGTGAGCGCATGAAAGGACGATCTTAACTCGTCTGCAAATATCCTGACGTTGATTTCCTCGATTTGAAGGGGGGCGGCTCCTGCGATCAGGATGGAGTAGTCCTTCAGATCGTTTAAAAGTTCGCTCATCTCGCGCACATTTCGTTGACAGATTTCGAGCATTTCTGAACGAACAGTCTCATCTTTACCGGTTGTGATCAAAGTAACAGTGAGCGTCAAAGCGTTGAGCACGTTTGCAAGTTCGTGGCTGACTGTCCGGATAAGCCGAAGCCTCGATTCGTCTAAACGGCTCAAGTTTTCATTCGCGATCAGGAGCTTGGCATTCGCGTTTCGCAACTGTTCGGTGAAATTCTCGACGTACTGCTGCACAGATCCGGCGACGGAATCCTCAAAGAAGCCGCCCAGATTTCTCCGAACGTCGTGGACGCTCTCGCTCCACTGGGAGTTTTCTTCAAAGAAACGCTCTATTCCCTCATCCAAAATTGATCTCTGTACGATCCCGACCTCTCGGATGACTTCAACGAGTGCATAGCCCTGTTGCCATCGGGTCATTCCGTGTCGCAAAGCCCCCTCAATAGTTCTCCTTCGGGTACCGGAATCACCGTTTGTAAGGAGATACTCAATCAGGTCCGCGAACAGCTTGGGGAAATGATCAATCAGCTGCTGATCGGTAAGACGTTCTGAGCTGGATATTTCGTTGCTAGAGCGAATCGCGGAAACGGCCTGCTCGCCGATGAGCGGTCGCTGGGAGTCCAGATATTCGACCAAGGACCGCTTCACTTCGCTTGTCAAGGCCATCCGGTTACTACGCGCATCTTGCAGAGGTTGGCAAGCAAATCAACTTGTGGTTCACGGGACTCTTTTCCAGACCCAGTGACACCCTGAAAAGGAGCCGATTCCCGCGCAGCCGCCGATACGGAGAGCTGACCGGCCCGGAAACGGGCTTCCGACCGCATTTTCGCGGGTGGAATCTCTTTCTGCCTTTTGTCTCTTTTAGAAACAGCTGAGCGTGGGAATCGTCTGTTTCAGCGCACTTGGCACACCTTATGCTTAGCGAAAATCTTCAAATCCTGCACGACAAGCACCACCAAATGCTTAGCTTCAATATGCTAGCAACCGCGCTCATTCGGGGCTTGGCTGCAGCGAAGTGAACATTGAAGCAGATGGGGAAGCACCGCCAAAGAATATGACCGTAGGTCCAGGCGACGAATCCACGGCAGAGGAAACACACGTCAAGGCGCCGGTCCAAAAGGAGCCGTTATCGACGGGGCAATCGGCCGACGTGCACGATAAGAATCGTTCGGAGGAACCTGCTCGCCCGGCTGTTAGTCGTACCGAGCAGTTGAGGCCAGGGAAGCTGTTTGTCTGTTTTGACCTCCAGCGGGAACTGTGCGTTGGGAGCACGGGGGCGGTATGGCTGGCGCAAGATTACAGCGTGGGGCGTCAAGCAGATCAGGTAGCGTTGAAGTTTCTGCCTGATTTGATCGTCAGCAACAAAATCGCCGTCGAGGAGTTGAAGAACCAAATCGGCCAGA
>JAFAQT010000323.1 GCA_019246215.1 Verrucomicrobiota bacterium | reverse complement strand
ACCCTCTGGGCCGGGGCCGGTTGGCTGTTTTTCCGCGTTACTCGCTCGACCCGTATGGCTCACATACGGGCGCTTCGCTCGCGCCTTGAAAAACAGCCAACCGACCTCCGGCAATATACCTCTTATTTAGGGGACAGGACACTAGCGGATGCCAATCTGCTGGATGGGCGCAGGGCGACGACCCATTGGAATTGGTGCAACGAGCTTGCCCGAAAACATCCACTCGTGAAGATAGACAGTGAACCGATCTATATTCGTGACCAAAACACTTACACTTCATCCGGGTCACTTCTGGAATTGACTTAGCCCTCGCACTGGTAGAAGAAGATTTGGGAAGTTCACTCGCTCGCCCGGATCGCGAGGACGATGCTGGTTTTTCTCCGCCGACCCGGCGGGCAGTCACAGTTCAGCAACACCTTGGCGGCTCAGGCCCGTGCGAGACAACCTCTGACGGATCTGCTCGGCTGGATGGCGGACCATGTGAGTGACGATCTGTCGGTCGCGTTGCTTGCCCAACGCGCCGCCATGAGCCCGCGCAACTTCGCTCGGGTTTTCACCCGTGAGATAGGTGAAACGCCGGCACGCCACATCGAAAGGATCCGGCTGGAAGCCGCGTCGGCTACTCGAAACGACCTCTCTCAGCCTCGAACAAATTGCCGATAACAGTGGCTTCGGGAGCGCGGAAATTCTTCGTCGGGCGTTCGTCCGCCGTCTCGGTGTCAAGGCACCCAGGTCCTAGAGGTGCCCGAGCATCTCGTCGCGTATGTGCTTCATCTGACCGCCTCAGCAATGGTTTTCTGACAACAGCCGAGAATGGTTTGCCTTGAATCGGTAAAAAGTGGACCGAAATCTCAGTCGCAAACGGTTATTTCTGAAGAGCGTGATAAAGGACATTATCACACGTATTAGCGCTATGGGCCTCGAACCATCTTTTTCCAAACGCAACCGTTACAGCGGTGCGAAAGAAATCACCATCCGGGAAAACGCACCCAAAAATCTGCGCTACTTCGTATTGGAAACGGCGACTTGACCTTGGATGGGAGCCATCTTGGTTACGTCCGATTCTGTGTCGGGGCCTGCGCGTGCCGCCAGACCAAGAGCAACCTGGACTGAATACCCCCAAAGATCGTCTTAGTTTTGGAGGCGCTCAAATTTTTGAGCATAAGGAAATAAGAATGGCAAAAGTTACTGGATTATCAGGTAATGAAATTTACTGCTTATCATTAAAAAATTATACAGCCGGTGAACTGGTTGTAGGTAACAGCGTGAATTCAATGGGCTTTCTTGGCGGCATGGCCGCTGGTTTTAAGGGTATGGCGGGTGGCGAAATCACGCAAGTTACGCAGGCCATCGAGGAAGGCCGCATCAAAGCCTTTGATCGCATGATTGCAGAAGCAAACCAGCACGGCGCTATCGGCGTAACCGGCGTCACAAGCGAAGTTAAGGATTTTGCCGGCAATACCGAATTTCTTTTCGTTGGCTCCTGCCTGCATAGAAAAGGCCTCGCCAATTCCCACTTCGGCAATTTTTTCTCCAGCGCTAGTGATGCCCAGGAGCTTTACTGCCATATGGACGCGGGTTATCAGCCTATCCAGCACGCCTTCGGCAATATCTCTTATAAGAAGGGTATCGCCGGTGGCATAATGGGCAGTCTTAAAGCCATGGCGCGCGGTGAAATCAAGGAATATAGCGATGTTTTCAACGCCACCCGCCATAAGGCTCTGGACCGAATCGTTGCGCAGGCAAAATCCTGCAAGGCTAATGCGGTAGTAGGCATCCGCACAAACATTATGTTTTGGCACGGCACGCATGAAATGCTGATGACCGGCACCGCCGCCCGCAACAGCGCCTTGTCAGCCGCGGCTGACAGCGTCCCTGTAACCAGCGATTTAACGGGCCAAGAGTTGTGGGCGATGACATCGCTCGGTTATGCGCCGGTAAAATTATTGATTTCCGCCTCGATTTATTCTCTCGGCGTTGTTGGTGGCTTTAAAAGTGCACTGAAATCGTTCACCAAGGGTGAGATCAACGATATGACAACCCTGATCCACGATGCGCGCGAAGTAGCGATCGACCGCGTGAAAACGGAAGCGGATGCTCTTGGCGCGGATGAAGTGGTCGGCGTTAAAACCTATATCGCCGAACTGGGCGGCCATCTGGTCGAATTCCTGGCCATCGGGACGGCGGTTAAAAAAGGCGGGGGTGTCGCGGTAAAAACTCCCGCGTTACCGGTCCACGCTATCGTGCAGGATAAAGATACCTGGATCGAGGGCGCCTTCGGATTTTCACTTGATCGTAACGAGTAGCTATTCGTATTTACGACAGTACTTGTCGAACAAAGTAGCGTTCCTCTGGGCGTAAATTTCTTCACTAGGGCCCGTCTTTGCAGGGTATTTTGCCGCAGTAGCTATAGCTCTATTTTATATTACACCTATTGTATGATGTTATGCTTTGGCCCTGGCATGCAGACGTGAGGCCCCCGCCACCAGTCTCACGGCAATTTTAAGTTTTTCAGCCGGTCATCATTATTTTATGCGAGACGGTACACTAGTGATCCATCGATGCTGAGACCCACCCCTAGTGGTAGGCGTCGGTTAACCGGCGGACGGAGTTAACTCCCGTTTTGCATGTGCACGTGATCGATGTTCCCATAGTCCGTCTTCATCTTGTTTTCCGTTGGCTTGGTTTCTGGGATTTGGCCAAAATCGCGCTCAAACTCATCATTGCTGGCCAGACTTGCCAACGTTCCTGGCGGATTCTCATACCAGCCCGGGTCATCGTAACTGGTCAGGTTTTCTCGCACTTTTACGACCGTAAACATACCCCCCATGTCAATGTAGCCGTGTTTGCCGGGCGCGCCGACCATCGGAATACTGTTGCGGGGGACCGGCATGCCCATTTCGCCCATGTCCGCCTGGCCGCTCTCACCCATTAACATATAACCGGCAACTAATTTGCTGGCCTTTTTGTCGCTGCTGCCAGGGCGCACCCCAATGAGATTCGGTCCGTTATGCCCCATTTGGTTCATTGTGTGATGGGTCATATGGCAGTGCATCGCCCAGTCACCGGGGTTATCTGCAATAAATTCTACGGCTCGGGTTTGACCGACCGCGACCAGGACTGTGTTTCCGGGCTGCTGCGCTGACTCTGGGAGCCGGGAGCCGTCCATTTCAGTGATCTTCCACGAGTACCCATGAAGATGGATCGGATGATGTTCCATCGGACTCAGGTTCCCAAATCGGATTCTAACGCGGTCACCATACTTGGCCACTAACGGGTCCGTGCCCGGAAACGCCCGACCATTAAACGTAAGCACATTGAAGTCGGTCATTTCGGTCGGGACAGGCCTCCTGGTGCCGACATCGATCCTCCATTCACTCGACATCAGAACGAAATCTCGGTCCACCTTCGGACCGGCAGGAGCGCGCGGATGAATGACAAACATCCCTATCAGCCCAAAGGCTATCTGGGTCATGTCGTCGCAATGAGAGTGGTACATGTGTGTTCCGTGCTGCCAGAGCGTAAACTCGTATTTATAGGTCTCGCCGGGTTTGATACTTTTCTGGCTAAGCCCCGCCACTCCATCCATACCCGATGGCACGAGCAGACCGTGCCAATGGATACTGGTGTTTTCCGGAAGCTTATTCGTCACGTAAATGCGGACACGATCTCCCTCCACCGCTTCGATCGTTGGGCCATGGACCTGGCCATTGAATCCCCAACAGTAAGCGCGAAGACCTGGTGCGAATTCGTGATCAACTTCTTCAGCGATGAGGTGAAATACTTTGACGCCCGCAACCACCTTATATGGGAGCGTCGATCCATTCGGTGTGATTACTGGAGTGTAGTCTTTGCCAGGTTCACCGGGAGGATACGCCTGCCGATCTGTTTGCGTATTTCCCCGGATATTCTCGGGACTTTCGGACCGTTGTCCAATAGGCTCTGCGCCCTGTAAAGGGCGAGGAGCAGCGCGGAGCACGCCCACGCCCGCAGCGACAGCTGTCTTAAAGAAAAAATTACGGCGTGATATCATAGATTTGTTTTTGATCTGACTGAATCTTGCGCTTTCTAGCTCTCCGCCAGCTGCGGGACAGCTCATCGCTTCTTATCTTATTACGCGAGTTTTGCAGGCCAGCGTCTATTCCTTTAGAGCGAATGGTTGCGTCACCTGGTTGCTCCTGCGTTTGAGACTGGGTTTGATTTGCCTTCTGCGGGTTGGCGCGGATGCAGATTACCGCCCACGGCTCGTTCGAGTTCCGCTCGAGTAATCCAGTAGTCTCGGGCGGCCTCGAGGTATTCGCGTTCGGTACGCGCCTCTTCTGCTTTGGTGGTAAAGAGCTCAAAATTGCCGATCTCCATCGCGTTATAGTTGGCGAGACTTTCGTTTAGGATTCGGCGCTGGCCAGGCAAAAGCTCGTCTTGATAGAAACGAGCGATCTCCCATTTGCTCGTGAGCTCGTCACGCAACTCTCTTATTTGAGAGCGGACCTCAATTGCCAGTGCTTCAAACTTGTCCTCTGCCTGCCTTAGAGCTGCTTCACCCCTGGCGATCCGTGCCTGCCCCTGATTGAAGATTGGCAACTCTATGGCGAATGTCGGGCCGGTTCTGGTTTGGGCGTCCGTTTCCCGTTCGCTTTCAACCCCGAAATCTAAGGCGCCCAGGAGCCGAAAGGATTTCGTCAACCCGAGATTTTTTATCTGGCTCGTGACCCGGCGATACTCTGCCTGGAGATCCAACCGCTGAGAAATTGCCAAGCGTTCGAGTCCTCTCACGGCAAGCTCGGAGCTCGGCACCTCCGGCAGTTCACCAGCAATTTGCCAGTCAGTATCGGTACCCCACAATCCGAGCAGGCGATTCAATTTCTCACGATTCCGCGGGATTTCAGCCCGAGTCGTAGCGACATCTAGCCGGGAACGGCTGTAGCTTGCCTGCTGCTGAGCCAGCGCCAGATCTTTGATATTTCCAGCTTCGTGCTGCCGTTGGGCAAGATCCAGCGAAGCGGCGTTTGTATCTACTATCTCCTTAAACCGCTTCAAGAGCTGCTGGGAAGCTTGCATTGAGTAGAACGCAGCTTTTACTTGCGAGACCAGTTCGAGAGTGTCATCCGCTACAAGCAAAGCTGCAGATTCCAGCTCAGTTTTAGCAACGCGCTTTTTCAGCGGAATCATGATGATGCTTAAAAAATCAATGGCTGCACTAGAATCGATGTAGGTACCTGAGGGTGGCTTGTCCGGAAATCTTATGGCTAAGTTGAATCTCGGATTCGGAATCGTCGCGGCCTCTAGAACGTTCGCGGCTGAAAGACCGATTTCTTCAAAAGTTGCCTGCAACGAACGATTGTTTAAGAGCGCAATCTGGACAGCAGCGTCGACTGT
>JAFAQT010000291.1 GCA_019246215.1 Verrucomicrobiota bacterium | reverse complement strand
CGAGAGCTTAGACTGTGCGGCCATGACAGTGGTAGCGTTTGCCTGGCGGATCACGTCGACATTCGCATCTGACTCAGAGATGAATCGTTGGGCCTCGTCCTGCCAGCAAATGAGGAGATTGTCCTCGCAAACCGGTCGTTGAGTAGGTGGCCTCGGATCAAACCGACGAAGCACATGCGTATAAAAGAGCAGCTTCAAAATGGTCGTGATGTATCGGCGCTCGGTTTGATACTTCTGAGGCAAGGAGAGACAAATGATGGCCCCATCGTCCAAGGCGGAAAAATCAAAGGTGTTTTCTTCTGGGCCAAAAACTTCGATGATATCAGGGTTAGTGAAATAGTTCAGATAGTTATAAATCGTGGATATAACGCCTCCTAGCTGCTCAGGAGGTTGGCGAAGATATCCGTTCAGGAAGTGATCGTAGCATTCCCTGGCATCTGGATGCCCACCATTTGTAACTGATTCCAAACGTTGCAACAGCGATTTCAGGACGGGCTGGTATTGGAGTACTTCGAGTAAATGATGCATCGTTGGTACCAGATTCAGGAGGCGAAAGAGCTGGATTCCTCGCCCGATGTTTGCATGCGCCTGTGTCTTGAAGAACCCCTTGTCTTGGGCCCCGGAGGCGAGCGCTGATGCGGTATCAACGATGACACTCGCATAGGTCGACCAGGGAATGGTCAGATCGGAGAGAAGATTGAAGCGGGCCGGTGGCATCCAGTCTTCATCCGCGTGGTCCGGTCTGGTCTGCAGAAGCAGCAAATCGTTTTCTCGACCATATTTTCTCGCCATAGGTACAAGGGTTTCGTGATAGATACCCTTTTCATCGCAACAGAGTCCGCCCCAGTCGGTTTCGTGTTCAAAGACCGAATGCAGTAGAACGTTGATGGCAAATGTTTTCCCCGCTCCTGTGTCTCCGGTAATCAGCCAGCCTCTGCAAAAATCGTTTCGTTCCCAATGGAATCCACCGATCGATGCCGTCTTCTGGCGCAATTTCGATTTTGCCGGGGCAAAATTCAAACCGAAAGGAAAGCCTACAAAGAGTGGAAGGAAGCTGAGCCAGCCAACAATAGGTTCAAAGAGCCATCCAACAGCCAGCGAGAATATCCAGAGACACAAAAGCGGCCAGGAGCAAACGTATTCCCACCTTTCCTGGAACCTGCGGGCGCTCACCCATCGGAGAGCTGTCGCGAGTGCTTGAGAGAGCGATGTTTCATCAGCCGCGTATCGGCGCTGGTACACTGTATTTCCGCTCTGGACGACTCTGATCGCGAACCTTGGCAGCAGCCGCTTGACGCCCGATCGATAATCGAGATTCGGGAAAAGCGATCGAGCTTTGATTTCGAAATGCCCTGATCGTGCCAGCGTGACTGACATGGCGCCTTTGCAATAGCTTGGAAGCCTTATTACAGGATCGTCTGGGCCGGACACAGACATGGAATCCGGAGATTGTTGAAGCGCCAGATTGTTAGCAAGGGTGCCGGGAGAGTTAACGGCGATAGAGGTATGAGCCACGAAAATATTAAAACATATTGGTACTATGTTGTCAATTAGATAGGAACGCACGGGGGGGCAGATCTAAAGACACGAAAACGAAGAGTAGCGGGCTGTCTGCCGCTCGCTTTGAACCCCGGCCAAACGTTAACCCGTAGCTAATGTACCGCCTCGCAGATCCATGGCGTGGTCGTTAGGTTTAACATGGGCCGTCGGCAAGGCGGTCCGAGTCGGACCGGGGTAGGACGGCGCAGATCTAAATTGATATGTAAGCGACAAGCAACGCGGGCCGGCCATTTTGATCACAACCCTTCGGGCCCGCGGCTGGTTGACTGTTTTCCGCGTTGCTCGCTGGGCCGTCCCAATTTAGATTTGGAAGGGGGAGGCGTCTTCTATCTTCCCCAGCGGTTCAGAACGGCGTTTGTCACGGCCTCGCGAACTGCTTCGTGGCGCATGGCCCATTGAAACTGGTAAATCCGGTTCTCGTATTGTTCCTCGAATTCGCGTTTCATCGCATCCGTAATTTTCGCGGGGGAAATCGTCCCTCGAATCCGTGATGCAACATCTTCGACGATTTCGAGACAATAACAGATGAGCATTTTCGCAGCTCTTTGCGAGATGTCATCCAACTCTTCAGTGCAGACCAGGAAGAAATTTTCCCAGCTTACCTTTGTCACGCCTTTCAACCATTGCTCCTTGCCCTCGTAGAAAATTCCCTGTTTGCGATGCGCCTCGAGGAAGTCGTCGAGCGACAGCAACTTGCCATCTGCCGAGAATGACCACTTGGCAGGTTCAACCGTGCTCTGCTTAGTTTCCTTCGCGGTGACCATTTTTAGTGCTTCTCTTTATAAATTTGATATGTAGTTTGTGTAACATTTTAAGGGATTGAAAGTAAAGTGCGCAAACACAACAAAGTTTTCAACACGTTACCGCTTTCTGAGACGGGCGACCAACTCGGCTTCGGCGACGATCTGATTGAAGCGTTTTACAAGCTGACTTCCGATGAGCGGGAAATCGTCATGGATATTGTGGACCGCCTCAAACCGGGAGTGACAGCGTACGACTTTGACGACTTCGATCTTCAGTCGGCGGCGATGAAGCTGCTGACCTATCATCGGCTTGTGCTGCATAATGGAGATAAACAGAATTCCGTACTCTACGCGCGTTGGCTCAGCTCGATCACGATGATCGAAAAGAGAATGACACTGCATGTCGATCCAGGTGTGGTGCCACACCTGGAACGTCTGAAGAACCATCAGAAGGAAGATGCCGAACGGGCGAGTGTCAAATTGGCCAGCCAATATTCGATTCGACTCTATGAGTGGGCGTGGAAATGGCGGCACATCATTCTGAAACGGATCTCCATCCCCCAAATCAGGAAGGTGCTCGGAGTGGACGAAGTAACCGATGCGCAGGGCAATATCATTAGTGAAAAGTGCCTGGTGCATTGGCCTAATCTGAAGCAGCGTGCGATTGACCGCGCCCTGCACGAGATCAACGAGAAGACCGATCTGAGCATTCGTTTAGTCGCCGTTGGGCAGGCAAAATATCGGAGAGTGCTTTCTCTCGCGTTCGAGATCAAAGAGAAGAAACGCAAATCCAAGCCCACTGGCTTGGCCGCGAATTAACCTAGTACACTGCGGTTCTTTCTGAGTTCTGCTCTGTGAGAACGCGGATTCTGAGGGAGCGCGATTCCCTCACGTGGGAGACGCGGAAGTTTGCCAAGTCATCGATGAACTGGCTACGGCCTGGAAAATCTCGAGCGAGAGAGATTTCGACATCGGCAAAAGAGTAACGCAAGGTGATCAGAGTATCGCCCAAAACATCGATGCACAACAGATAGGAGTAGGGGAGAATTTTGGTGCGCGCGGGACCCTGAAGATCGAACGAGCAGGAACAACCGGCCTGGCTGCCGGAATGGCAGACGTAGGACTGATCGTCTAGTCGCGGGAGCGAGTAGGAGCTGCGCACTTGAATCAAACAACAAGTAAAAATGCCGTTGTCAACTCTATTGACTGCTGGTTTGTAGAACGCTTTCCCCAGAATCAAGGAGGGCAAGGATTTCGCCGACCAGGAACAGTGATCCCGTGACGAGGATTTGCTCGTCAAAACGATAAGCGAGCTTCAGCCCTTGCTCAGCGGATGCACATTGGATGGCTGGGACATGTTGCGGCAGGAAAGACGCGATGTCCGCTGGCGAGGCGGCGCGCTGACTGCGGATCGGAACGATCAAGAAACGGGCCGCCAACGCGCTCAGTCTTGCGATCATGCCTTGCAAGTCCTTATCCGACAGCCCTCCGAAAATGATGGTGGCCCGCTGTGGTCCAACGCATTCTCTCCACGTTTCCACAACTCGTTTTGCAGCGGATGGATTATGCGCCCCGTCCAGGATAATACGTGCATCTACGCGTTGAAAGCGGCCAGGCCAGTAGACGTTTGCAAGGCCTTCTTTCAGCGCCCGTGAATCCGTCTGGATGGCTGCCTTGCGGATCGCATCCACGGCAATGGCTGCATTCAGCCGCTGATGGGAGCCAGCCAATCCAACGAACAGACAGTCGATGGGCATTTCCGTGTATGAAAAAGGAGCAGAATGTTCCGACGCAATCTGCTCAAGAACCTGTCGTACTTCAGAAAACTGGGGACCTGAAACAACGGGCACGCCCTCCTTGATGATTCCCGCCTTTTCGGTTGCGATTTCGCGCAAGGTGTGGCCGAGCCATTTTTGATGATCCATGTCAATGGAAGTCAACACCGAAACCAAGGGATTCACGACATTGGTCGCGTCCAAGCGACCCCCGAGACCGGTCTCAAGAACCACAAGCTCAACACCTTGGGACCGGAAATAATCGAAGGCTAGCGCCGTGGTGATTTCGAAAAAAGTGGGATGGCGGTCCTGGTCGATGAGTGCACTTATCCTTTGGAGGCCGCCAACGACCTCTGCATCTTTTATCGGCACACCGTTGATCTGAATGCGCTCGTTAAATCGGACCAGATGAGGTGAGGTGAAGAGTCCTGTTTTGATCCCAGAGGTCCGGCAGACGGAGTCAATCATTGCGCAGACCGATCCCTTGCCGTTTGTCCCCGCGACGTGAATGAATTGCAAATCGTTCTGCGGTTCTCCTAAAGCGGCTAACAAAAACCGAACGTTGTCCAGACCGAGTTTGATGCCCCGATACTGGGTTTTAAACAGCCAATCGATAGCGGCGCTATATGCGGCGTTCACCTGTGTTGTCAACGACGTAAGTTGCGGGTCGGAGATAGTTGAGCAAGGAGATGAGAGTCGCGCGTAATTGCTTCCTATGCACAATCAGGTCGATTAATCCATGGTCCTGGAGGAATTCAGCGGTTTGAAATCCTGGTGGCAGATCCTGGTGCGTTGTTTCCTTAATGACCCTCGGCCCGGCGAATCCTATCATGCATTTTGGTTCGGCCAAAATGAGATCGCCGAGCGACGCGAAGCTGGCCATGACCCCGGCCGTGGTCGGGTGGGTAAGAACGGAGATGTACGGCAGCCCGGCTTTGGCGTGACGGGCTAGTGCGCCGCTTGTCTTGGCCATTTGCATCAGACTTAGCATCCCTTCGTACATGCGCGCCCCGCCGGACGCTGAAACGATGATTACCGGCCTCCGATCATGCGTGCCGCGCTCGATCAGGCGGGTTATTTTTTCGCCGACAACGGAACCCATCGTCGCGGCCAGAAAACTGAAATCCATCGCGGCAATGGCGACCGGTTTACTATCGAGCATCCCGAAGCCAGTCTGGACGGCATCTTTCAAACCGGTTTTCTCCTGATAGCTCTTCAGGCGATCGCCGTATGCAGCGACCCCTTTGAAACTCAGGATGTCAACGGACAGCATGTCGGGATCGAATTCGGTAAACGTTCCTGCATCTATCAAGTTCTCCATGCGTTCCGTGGCTGAGAGCGTGAAATGATGATCGCACTTCGGGCAGACCTTGAGGTTCTGTACAAGCTCGAGGTTATGGATGACCTCGCCACAGTCGGGGCACTTCTGCCAGAGGCCCTCTGGCATCTCCCTTTTTTTGCTGGTTGCAAGCTTTAGAGATGGTTTCTGAAAAATTGGCATATCTCGCGGTCCCGGAGGTCATCAGCCCCGGGCAGCGGTTATAGCGCGGACAGATTCGGCGCCAGCCGCACGCAACACCAGAGCGCATTCGTGCAAGGTCGAGCCAGTTGTCAGGACATCGTCTAAGAGGACCAGGTGTTTTCCGCGCACATTGTTATTCTTGCGCAGAGCGAACGCATCGCGCAAGTTCTGCATTCGTTCGACTCGGTCAAACCGGGTTTGAGTGTTGGTGTATCGCTGGCGTTCAACACAGCGCAGGACCGGCACCCGTGTCCTTTTCGAGAGAGTTTCGGCGAGGGCGTCTGCCTGATTGAACCCGCGCTCTCTCAACCTGGTCGGGTGAAGTGGCACGGGGACAAGGTAATGCACTGGACCCGCTTGTATCCGGGGATCTTGGGTCGCTTCCACCAGATACTCCACGAGTACCCGGCGCAAATGATATTGGCGCCCGTACTTGAATCGATGGATCAGATCTCGTAATACACCCTTCGCTTGATAATTGGAGACCACGCAGTCAAAAGCCGGTTTGCGATCTTCGCAGTTCGGGCAACAGAATTCTCCCGCAATGACCCCATCGAACGGCCTGGAGCAGCAGCGGCAGAACGGCGCCTGGATGCGAGGCGATGTCGCTTTGCAATCGTTGCAGAGAAAGGTTCCAAAGTCTTGCGGATGTCCGCACCCGACACAGTTGGACGGATAGAACAGCTCCACTACCGTATCAAGAAAGTTCCCAATCGGATTCCGCACGCAGGTAAATCATCCAGGTTAAAAACCAGAGCAAGAGCACGACCAACACTGACCCGATCCCGACGGTGATATCGCCGCCAAACCAGGGAGAGATATCGTAGTTTTTTTTAGTGACTTTGTTAAATCCCATTTTAACGAAAATCACTCCACAATGGATGCCGATGGCGAGCCAGAGGGAAGATGTTCGGATCGTCGCGTGGGCGAGCAGCAACCCTAGAATGCTGATCGTGATGAATCCGCCGAAAACCAGAAGGGGCTCTGAAAATCTTCCGAAAGCGCGGGGCACCATTTCGAATCCTGAATACCAACGGACAATCGCGACCGGTTCTCCCGCCGGATTCAAAAAATGAACGATCGAGAAAAGTGCGGAAACAAAGATCGCTGCGGGAACTGTCGGGATTGACTGTCGAACCAGGCCGAGAATTGCTCCTCTGAACAAGAACTCTTCGATGAAGGCCACGGAAATTGCTGTCAGGAGGATGGGCGGCAACAGATTCCAGGGGAGGGGATCCTTCCATTCGCGAATATCGAACCCGAGAAGGCACCCTCCCAAAGCGGAGATTGTGCACGCGGAGATCAGGAACCCCCCGATCAAGTGAGAGACTCTCCGCGGGTTTCTGCGGAGACCCAGATTTTGGAGGCGCTGTAGCCCGATCCATCGCAGAAGCGGAAACAGAAGCAAAAAGGCAGAAACTAAAACGGAGCGGTCAAAGAAACGCTGAAAGTCTGTTTTTGCGAGAAAGCCCAGGTGTCTGAAATGAGAGGCGAACTGGCCAGCCCAAAAAAGCCAAGGGGCGAGAATTGCGCCCAGCACGACTGTTCCGATTAGATAGGCGAGAATCTTAAGACCTGCGCTCAAGAGGAAAAGGCATTAACGTGGAGGCTGGCTAGCCGTAAACTACGTTTTCGAGTCATGCACAATAGGCACGTTTGGATCGTTCGCACAAATGAGGGGGCAAAACGGGAGGTCCGCGTGATTAAAGTAGGCGGCTCGTGGCGCTTCCAATCCAGATGCGCAGCCGAAGAACGCTGGACCTACTATGAGGAGGCTCCTCTCCCAGATCTGGAGGAATTCCGGAAAATTCTTTTTCGCAAATATCAACGGCGCCGGGCAGCGTACGAAGATGTTCTTTGGGCGAAGCAGGAATTGGTGCGGCGGCGGGAACTACTCAGAGATCTCAAATGAACCCTGTACGGCGACGGTTCTTGGGTCTGCAACTGGTGATGACCGCAGGTACGTAAGAAAACAAGTCGGCGGTCAGAAGGCCGAAGCCGACCGCCATTTGGAGTGCGCAAAACTTATGCGCGATTGGAAATGGACGTACTATCGATTCCGACGGAAATCACGGCCGCCGCGACCTCGTGAGTCTTTGTGACCGCCTCCTCCGCGCGAAGGTTCGTTGCCGAAGAAGCGATCTTGCCGCGCTTCAGGCGGTCTGGCTTCGTTGACTGTTAAAGGGCGATTATCAAGCGAGAAACCATTAAATCGGCTAATGGCGCCATTCGCTTCTTCCTGGGACTCCATCGTAACGAAGCCGAATCCACGCGATTTACCGGTGAATTTATCCTGGATAATTTTCACATCTAGAACAGTTCCGACTTGTGCAAACAGATCCTGGAGATCGAGCTCGGTGGTCGCGAATGAGAGATTACCAACGTACAGTTTAACGGACATTGCTTTAGTTCCAAATTCAAGCCTCCTCGAGCAGGCGCCCCTCACTGGACCAAATACCAACGATTATTAAAAGTTGGCAGTTCCCCGAACGAAAAAGACTCTAATTGACCTGTACCGCCTACGGCAGGTTCGAACAGGTTTCAAGCAGCTTTTTCACAAATCATCCCCCCATGAAAACGATACCGGAATGTCCATCTCAGAACTGAGACTTTTTTGTACCGGGCAATTTAAAGCGATCTTTTCGAGTGTTGCACGTTGCGGATGATTTGCCGGAAGCGGAATCGTGACTATCACTTCCAGCCGCCCGATTCGACGAACGGGTTGTGACACCATGTGCTTTACGACCACGGCTTTGGTGCCGTCGATGTTGAATCCATGTCGCTTCGCGTAAAGATCCATTGTCGTTGTCATGCAGGTCCCGAGCGCGGTGGCGACTAGGTCGGTCGGGGAAAACGATTCGCCTCTGCCACCGTTATCGAGCGGCGCGTCGGTCTGCAAGCGGGTTCCAGATTGAGTGTGAAGGGCCTCTGAATGCAGGCTCCCCGTGTATTCGATCTCTATTTTGACCATAATTAGAGCTTAACCAAAAATCCGGGTATGGAATCACTGATTGCTGCTAAACCCGAACCTGAAGTTAAGAGGTAAACCACAGATCAGGGTTTCGAATTCGGATTTTAAACTAGAAGCTCCGGTTTCAAATCCCAAAGAACCGTTCAGCATTCTCTGTCGTTTGCGCGCAAAAGGTGGCAAAGGTGAGGTTGCGAATCTTCGCGAGTGCCGTGGCGGTCTCCCGCACGAAGGCAGGCTCGCAGCGTTTGCCGCGATGGGGAACGGGTGAGAGATAGGGGGCATCGGTCTCTACCATAATCCGTTCACTTGGGAGCAATCCGGCAATTTGGCGCAAGTCCCCGGCGTTTTGGAAGGTAACGATTCCGGTAAAAGAAATATAGTGGCCGAGATTAATGGACGCTTGCGCCTGCTCCAGGGAGCCACTGAAACAATGGAAGACTCCGTGAAGGCGGTCCGAATAAGGGCGGAGAACCTTTAGTGTGTCGTCCCACGCATCGCGCTGATGGATGACCACATTTTTCGACTTGGTTGCGGCCAGCTCCAAATGTTGCTCAAAGGCGATCATTTGAGAGGTCATTTCCGCGTCATCGTGCAGATCGGATTCAATGGTTTCCGCGGACGCGGCGCCGAACGCAGCTTCACTGATTTCCTGTTTTCGCATGCTGCTCGGCAAATGGTGATAATCCAGACCTGTTTCACCGATTGCGACCACTTTCGGGTGGTCCGCTAAGCGTCGCAGTTCGGAGATGAAATCTTCCTGTTCTTCGCTCACAGAGGTGGGATGAATCCCGACCACCGCGTAAATTTCGGGATATCGCTCCGCAAGGTTTATCGCATTGCGGCACGATTGAAGCGTTGTGCCGATCGCGAGGATTTTCAAAACACCGGCATCTTTAGCTCGGCGCAGAACGGCGTCGAAGTCGCCGGCAAACTCCGGAAAATCCAGGTGAGCGTGCGTGTCAACGAGCATAATGCGCTACCACTGGATCACAGAGCTGGCCCAAGTCAGACCTCCACCAAATACCACAAGAAGAATGTAGTCTCCAATTTTGAATCTGCCGGATCGGTGCGCCTCATCAAGAGCGATGGCGACCGCCGCCGCCGAAGTGTTCCCGTATTTCTCCAGGTTCACATAGAACTTCTCCATAGGCAGGTTCATCCTGTGAGCGATCGCTTCGATAATACGCATGTTGGCCTGGTGCGGGATGACGCAGGCAATATCGTCGTATCTGAGGCCTGCAGCTTCCAGCGCGCGATCCGCCGCGTCGGACATGGCAGTCACAGCCTGCTTATAGGTCTCCTTCCCCTGCATCTTGATGGTGTTGAGCTGCTGGCCAATGTTTTCCGAGGTGATAGGGTAACGGCTTCCGCCCCCCGGCATGAAGAGAATTTCCGCAAACTCGCCGTCGCTTCCCATGTGCGTCGCGACGACACCGTGAGAGGCTCCCCGGTTTCGCAGAATAGCTGCGCCCGCTCCATCTCCGAACAAAACACAGGTGTTGCGGTCGGACCAATTGACGATCGAGCTCAGTTTATCTGCGCCGATGATGAGAACGACATTGTAGACGTGCGTCGAGATGAACTGCTGAGCAATTTCCATCGCGTACAGGTATCCTGAACAGGCTGCCGAGACGTCAAAGCAAGCGGCACCGACAGCTCCCAACTTTTTCTGCACCCAGCAGGCAGTGGCGGGAAAGAACATGTCAGGTGTCACCGTCGCAACGATAATTAAATCGATTTCCTCGGCCTTGACAGCCGCCTGCTTCATCGCAGCGAGCGCCGCTTTGGTTGCCATATCACTGGTAGCCTCGTCTGGCGCGGCGATTCTTCTCTCACGAATGCCGGTTCGAGTCCGTATCCATTCGTCGGTAGTATCTACGATCTGCTCAAGCTCCCGGTTGGTGAGAATACGCTCGGGAACATAACTGCCGGTCGCGACAATCGAAACGGTTCTTCTGGATTTATCGGAACGGCGTGGCTGGGGTGGCGATCTTCTCATTGTAGGACTGAACTTCCCTGACTATTTGAGGGTTTATTTCTTGTGTGATGGATTCGGTGGCGGCCCGGATTGCGTTTTTAATCGCCAGCGCCGAACTCGCGCCGTGAGCGATGATGCAAATGCCATTGACCCCAAGCAATGGCATTCCGCCATATTCCTCATAATTCGTCTTTTTACGGATCGATTTGAACGCCCCTTCGGCGAGCTTTGCCCCGAGCTTCCGGACAGGATTCAGGAAGAGTTCGTGTTTCAGCCACGAGAATATTGCGCGCGCGATTGCTTCCGAAGTCTTGAGCACCACATTGCCGGTGAAACCATCACAGACCACCACGTCGCTCGGATTCTCGAACAGATCATGCCCTTCGATATTGCCGCGAAAATTCAGATTGCTTGCTTTGAGCAGCTTGAACGCTTCTTTCGTGACATCGTTCCCCTTCATGTCTTCTTCGCCAATCGACATGAGCGCAACGGAGGGGTTCTTGTAACCCAGAACGTGCCTCGAAAAAACGGACCCCATAATCGCGAACTGAACCAAGTTGTCCGGAGTTGAATCCGGGTTCGCGCCGGCGTCGATCAATACGAAAACGTTACTTTGACTGGGCAAGAGGCAGGCGACTGCCGGACGTTCGATCCCCTTCAAAGTTCGGAGTTTGAGTACACATGCTGCCACGGCAGCCCCGGTGTGTCCGGCAGAAACTACTGCGTGAGCAGATCCATTCTTGACCAGATCCACCGCGCGGCAGATCGACGCGTCCTTTTTTTGGCGGACCGCCTTCGCTGCGGAGTCCCTCATGGACACCACTTCCGAGGCGTGATAGACTTCAATCCTCCAATCTTTGCAGCTGAGACGCTTGAGCTCATTCCCGATTGCGATGGCATCGCCTACCAGAAACAGCTTTTCAATTTCGGGGAGCGCCTTGAGGCCGAGCACCGCTCCTTCAATGATATTCCTGGGCGCGTAATCACCACCCATCGCGTCTAAGGCAATCCTCATACCGCACTGATTCCGACGTTCCGCCGAAGATTCTCGTAGGATGGCTGCTTAACGCAATTGGGGGTCTCGATCAACAGGAAAACGTTTTTTCGAATCCTCGGAGCGTGCTGGTGAAAGACTAAGCGACTTCGATCGTTAGGATCTGTCGCCCGCGATAATAGCCGCAGGATGGGCAAGCCGTATGACCGCGCACCGAGCTGCCGCACTGCGGGCATTTAGCCAACTGAGGTGCATGCCATCGGTTGGCGGCCTTTCGGGTGCGCAAACGCATCTTGGAGGTCCTTCTCTTTGGTACTCCCATTTTAACTCATTTCCTTCGATTCAGATTTAAATGGTCGAGCGCCTCCCAAGCACTCGGCGCCTTAAGATCTTTTGCGGCGTTCAGGTACTTCATCCGCGGTCCGACGCACTTAGTCTTCCGGTCCCAATCGCAATGTGGATGTACTGGAAGAGCGAGGAGGATATCCTCTCGAATCCACGGCGTCAAGTCGACCAATTCGGGGCCAACTAGCTCAATTTGAGCCGCAAAGTTTGCAACGCGAATGGGGAAGACGAATCGCTTGAGGCAACTAACGCACTCCAGTCCAACATCTACGCCGAGTTTTCCCGTCACGAACATACTCGATTTCGACATTCCGATGTCCAGTGAGTATTCGACGGGTCCTGATGGTCGAATCTGATTTTCCGTCAGCCCCAGGATATCGTTATTTTCTTTGCCTTCGAGGTGAATCCCTTCCGCAGGAATCTGCTTCAGATGTACTTTCATGATTGTTACCTCCTCCCCTGACCTGCCTTAGCGTCACCGCGTCCGGCAGGGCGAGGCTCCTTCCGAGCCGCAGGCAACGTTCAACCTTCGGTTGCAGATAGGATATCCGAGCGTCAGCCGAGAAACTTCTTCGCCAGCGCCTTGACTACGCAGTCTGGCACAAACGCCTCAACCTTGCCACCTAATCGAGCAATTTCTTTCACGATCCTGGAACTGATATAGGTGTATTCTTCCTTCGGCATCATGAAAATCGTCTCCAACGTTGGCTCCATTTTCCGATTCATTAAAGCCATCTGAAACTCAAACTCGAAATCAGAGACTGCTCGCAGGCCGCGAACGATCGCAGCCACCTCTTCCTGCTTCGCGAAATCGACCAGCAAGCCGTCCAACCTTACGACGCGCAAGCGCGGGATGTGCGCGCATGCTTGCTGAAGCAAGGTGATCCTTTCGTCCATCGAAAACAGAGTCGACTTATGCTTTTGATCATTGAATGCGACAGCCACAATCAGCTTGTCGAACAATGTGCTTGCCCGCTGAATGACGTCCAGATGCCCGTTCGTTACCGGGTCAAAGCTCCCTGGGTAGATTGCGACGCGCATCGGAGAAATCATCTTAGGTCTCTATTCCCATTCGATCGTACTCGGCGGCTTGCTCGAGATATCGTAGCACACCCTATTGATGCCTTTGACCTCGTTGATGATTCTGGTCGAAATGCGGGCAAGGATTTCGTACGGGATCCGGACCCAGTCGGCGGTCATTCCATCCTGACTTTCGACGATGCGCAGCGCGATGCAGTTTTCGTAGGTTCGCTGGTCGCCCATTACTCCGACCGATTGTATCGGCAGAAGCACGGCGAATGACTGCCAAACCTTATAATACCAGTCGGTTGCCTTCATTTCATTTACCACGATTTCGTCCGCCTGCCGAAGGGTCTCCAGCCGTTCTTCTGTGATGTCACCCAGGATCCGAACCGCCAACCCGGGCCCGGGGAAAGGTTGTCGAAAGACGATCTCGCGCGGCAGTTCAAGTTCCAGCCCAACTTGTCGAACTTCGTCCTTGAAGAGTTGCCTCAGAGGTTCAAGAAGTTCAAAATCCATGCTTTCAGGAAGCCCGCCAACATTGTGGTGGCTCTTGATGAGAGCCGCTGGATTCCCTGAAATCGAGACGCTCTCGATCACATCTGGATACAAGGTTCCTTGGGCGAGAAAACGGTAGTGGCGTTCACCAGAATCTTCCGCTTTCAGTTCTTTTGTCGCTTCCTGAAAAACTCGAATAAATTCCCCTCCGATCAGCTTGCGCTTCTTTTCAGGGTCCGTAATACCGCGGATCAGATGCAGGAAGCTGAAGGTGGCGTCGACATACTTTAGCCGGATATGGAAATGTCCCCGAAAAATTTTCTGAACGGTTTCCGGTTCGCGTGACCGGAGCAGGCCGTTATTAACGAAAATGCAGGTCAGCTGCTCACCGATCGCCCGATGAATGAGGGCTGCAGCGACCGAGGAATCAACGCCGCCGGAAAGGCCGAGTACGACTTTGTCGTCCCGAACCTTTCTTCGAATTTCGCGGCAGGTCTGCTCGATAAAAGAACCCATCGTCCAGTCGGGAGAACAGCCACAAGCCCTGTAGATAAAGTTTTCTAGGATGTCTTTGCCCAAAGGTGTGTGCGCGACTTCCGGGTGAAACTGCAGTCCGAACAATGATCTGCCGCGATGCTGAATCGCGGCGTATGCCGAGTTCTCAGTGGTTCCAATCGCTTCAAATTCTTCTGGGATCTGGGTGATCTTGTCTCCGTGGCTATTCCAGACCTGTAGCTTCGAGGGCAATCCATCGAAAAGGGGACTGGTTCCTGTGACGTTTAAGGTGCCCGCGCCGTATTCTCGACGATCAGAGAATTCGACGGAACCCCCGAGGTGATACGCCATGAGCTGGATGCCGTAACAAATCCCGAGAACCGGTATTCCCATCCCAAAAATTTCAGGATCCATTTGCGGTGCGTCTTTGAAAAAGACACTCGCGGGGCCACCCGAGAGGATAATGCCACGCGCGCCGGTCTCGCGGATCTGGTCCGGGCCGACGCTGAAAGGCAAAATCTCGGAATAAACCCGACTTTCGCGCACCCGCCGTGCGATCACCTGCGTGTATTGCGAGCCGAAATCGAGAATGACGACTTTTGAGCCCCGAAACATTTCGTCGCTGTTCATGGGGAGTTGTCAAGAGCCAGTGTCATTGGTCGGTGGGATTGGAAAAGGCCGTGGTAGTTTCCATGTCGACAGAAGGTTAATCGAAGGGGGTAGAAATGGAAAAGAACAGATGACGACAACAAAATATTTGTGGACGACACTTCAAAATCTAAAATACCAATCTCAGCTATTCCGCTCCGGGCTGACAACCGACAACTGACTGGCAACTGACCATTTCTTCCGTGCACGAGAGACGTCGATCCAAGATTATTCCTGCATCTCTCCTCCTTGAAGCCTATTGCACTGGGATATTTCCGATGGCCATGGAGAACGGAGAGATCGCCTGGTTTTCGCCTGATCCTCGAGGAATTATTCTGCTGGACGCGTTTCACATTCCTCACGGTCTCAGACGCAGCCTGAAAAAGGGTGTGTTCCAGATTCGGTTCAACACGGCATTCGAAGAGGTTGTAAGAGCCTGTGCCGAACGTGCAGAAACCTGGATCAGCGAGGAAATCGTCGGCAGCTACCTAAATCTGCACAGACTCGGATTCGCTCACTCGGTGGAGGCGTGGTTGGACAATGCATTGGCAGGCGGCCTCTATGGAGTGAGCATTTGCGGCGCCTTTTTTGGGGAATCGATGTTCCATCGAGCCCCAGAAGCCTCAAAGGTCGCGCTTGTGGGATTAGTAAATCGCCTGAACGAAAGAGGGTACCGTCTGCTCGATACACAATATGTCACCAGTCATCTGACGACTTTCGGGGCAGTTGAGATATCTCGGTCGAAGTATATGCGACTGTTGAAGCAGGCCCTTGCGCTCGATTGCAAGTTTGTTTGAGTGGAACGGAAGCGGATATCCTGCGTCAGTTCGGTTTGCTGCGGATAAGGACAAGAGCAATTGCTCAGGCATGGCCATCATTTCTATTCAGGATCTTCGCGTGGTTCGCGGCGGGACAGAAATCCTGAAGGGTATACAATGGGAAGTTGCTGCGAAAGAGAACTGGGTCATCCTTGGAGCAAATGGATCCGGTAAAACGACTCTGCTCAATTGCGTGACCGGATATGTGACACCGTCTGCGGGAACAATCGAGGTTCTGGGCAAGCAGTACGGAAAGGCTGACTGGCGCGAGCTTCGAAAGAAAGTCGGTCTCGTCAGTTCCGGAATTCGACATTGGATCGAAGATCCGCAGACAGCACTTGACGTGGTCGCAAGCGGCCGCAACGCGGAGCTGAACCTCTGGCATTCAGCGAAAGGACCTTTGCTCCGGGAGGCCCGCAGGAGCCTCCGCCTAGTGGAGTGCGCCAATCTGGCCAATCGGCCGTGGGCATTTCTCTCTCAAGGAGAACGACAACGAGTCTTGATCGGTCGTGCCTTGGTGGCGAGGCATCGAGTTTTGATTCTCGATGAACCGTGCGCCGGTCTCGACCCGGTCGCGCGCGAGCGGTTCCTGCAATTCGTCAGTCGCTTGGGTTCCTCGGCTAAAACGCCGAATCTGATTTTTGTGACGCATCATGTGGAGGAAATTTTGCCCTGTTTCGACAAGGCGTTGCTGCTCCGAGGAGGCGAAATATTTTCGCAAGGTGCGATTCGAAAAGTGATTACCTCCAAGGCCATGGGGCAGGCCTTCGGCGCAGCAATGACAGTGCTAAATCGGCAGGGCCGGTTTCAGCTGCAATTCAAAACATGCGGGCGCCAGACAACGCGGAGCGGCTTTGGCACGGAAGCGGCTAATTTGAGGGATGGTCCTCGGGCTTTTAGCGCCGTGCCACGTGCGTCATAGCTCACACGAGTTGTTTTGACAACCGGAGCGTCCGTCGGATGGTGGGAAAAAGCTTGGTAAGCCCGGTCAAAACGCAAGGCAGATAACGCAAAAAGCACGAACAAAACAAAGCCCGAGTGCCTCCCAGGAACCACGATGTCAAAGGTCCGCTTTCTGATCTTTTTAGCCTCGCTTACCCTCGCGGCTTGCGGTGAGAAGCAGAGCGCAAACCTGCCACCAGCACCTAAGAATGTGCTGGTGACAAAGGTGCGGACGATGGATGTACCTGTTCAGCTTCATGAATTCGGGCGACTCGCCTCTCCAGAATCCGTGAACGTACAGCCCCAGGTGAATGGAAGAATTATGGAGGTCCAGTTCGTCGAAGGACAGGAAGTGAAAAAGGGAGACTTGCTCTTCGTTATCGATCCGCGTCCCTTCCAGGCTGACTTGGAACAGTCGCAGGGGCAGCTGAGATCCGACCAGGCGCAGTTGGCTTTAGACCAAAGAAATCTTCAGCGCGATGAACAAACCGGACCGGGGCGCTTCGTGTCAGCACAGCAGATTGACGCTGATCGCGCCCAGGTCGAAAACCTTCAAGGAGCCGTGGCAAAAGATCAGGCCTCAATCGAGCTTGCCAGACTAAATCTCGAATATTGCTATGTTCGCTCTCCGATTGACGGACGCACCGGCCGACGACTCGTTGATGCCGGAAACTATGTCGCTATCGGGGGAGCGACCCTGGTAAACATACAGCGACAGGATCCGGTTTACGTCGACTTCACGATTTCAGAGAACGATCTTGCCCAACTTCGCGGAAACATCGCCCGAGGAAATAAGCTACGAGTCGATGTCGTGACGCCATCCACCCCCGACATTGTCAAGACGGGTACGCTCAGCTTCTTAGACAATAGTGTCTCGACTCAGTCAGGGACGGCTCTGCTCCGGGCAACAATTCCCAACCAAGAGCGGTATCTGTGGCCAGGTCAGTACGTGAACGTAACGCTGACCCTCCAGATCTTAAAAGATGTGTCTGTTGTTCCCAACCAAACTGTGCAAATGGGAGGAAAGGGCACTTACCTCTATGCGGTAAAGCCTGACAATACCGTCGAACAACGTCAAGTTACTCAGGGTCCCAGATACCAGGACATGGTCGTTGTTTCAGAGGGAGTTAAATCCGGCGAAAACGTAGTTGTTGAAGGTCAGCTCGCACTCGGAAACGGCATGAAGGTGAACCCAAAGGACTACCAGTGGGCCACTCCAGCGCCGTCGCCTTCCCGAGGAGCTCTCACCGAGAGGGAGGAACAAAAGGATTCCACCTCCGGTGCTAAGCAAGAGAGTTCGTCGGGCAAGCCAATGCCAGCACTATGAACGTCTCCGAGCTTTTCATTCGGCGCCCCATCATGACGCTGTTGCTGACCATTAGTATCACCGCCTTTGGGATTCAGGTCTTCAGGCAGTTGCCGGTGAACGATCTTCCTGCAGTCGACTATCCGGTAATTCAGGTCAGCGTGAGCTATCCGGGGGCAAGCCCAGAGACAATGGCAAACACGTGCGCGACGCCCCTTGAAAAGCAATTTCTCCAGATTCCGGGCTTAGATATAGTGACATCGACCAATCAGACCGGGCAATCGACCTTGGTTCTGCAATTTTCTCTGGATAAGAGTTTGGGCGATGCCGCTACCGACGTTCAAGCCGCGATTTCGCGAGCGCAAGGCTTCTTGCCGACGGATCTGCCTCAGCCGCCCTCCTTTCAGAAGACAAATCCGAACGATCAGCCGATCTACTATATCGCTCTAGTAAGCGATACCATGACCGAAGGGGATTTGTACGATTACGGAAATACCGAGCTTGGTCAGCAGATTGCGATCGTTAACGGAGTAAGCCAGGTCCAAGTCTACGGCGCGAGATCAGCCATTCGGATCAAGGTCCAAGTGAATCAACTCTCCTCGCTTGGTCTGACGATGACGGACGTGACCAACGCAGTTGGACAAAGCACGGCTTATCTGGGGGCGGGCCAGTTAGACGGCAAGAATCGCACGTATCTTCTTTTTCCCAAAGGCCAATTGTCGACTCCTCAGCAATACGAAAATGTCATCATCGCCCGTCCAAATGGGCAGCCGGTTTACTTGAAGGATGTAGCAAAGGTGGTGAAAACCGTGGAGGACGAACGGATCAGCAGAAACTTTTGGGCACGTGATTACGGTGAGGCCCCGGCGGAAGTGGTTTTGGCAGTGAGCCGTCAGGCAGGCGCAAATGCGGTTGAGGTTGCGCAGAAAGTCAAAGACCTTCTGCCTGCGTTCCGGCAACAGTTGCCGGGTTCCGTCCAACTGATCCCGTTATACGACCGTTCCAAAACAATTATTGCTAACGCCAAGGACGTCGAACACACCTTGCTGATAGCGTTTATTTTGGTCGTCCTAGTGATCTTCGCCTTCCTGGGGCGAGCGGCAGACACCTTCATTCCCGTGGTGGCTCTGCCTCTCTCCATGCTTGTCACTTTTCTCGTCATGGGGGCTCTGAACTTCAGCCTGAACAATTTGACACTGATGGCGCTGACTTTGGCCATCGGGTTCCTTGTCGATGACGCCATCGTCTTTCTCGAGAACACGGTCCGCTTGATGGAATCTGGCCAGGAACCAATGGAGGCGGCGATTAACAGCGCCCGACAGATCACGTTCACGATTATTGCTATGACCGTCTCGCTGGCTGTGGTGTTTCTGCCGTTGGTGATGGTCAGTGGTATCATAGGGCGCATCTTCCGGGAGTTCTCCATTACCATCATCGTTGCGATCTTTGCTTCGGGGATTGTCTCCATTACCCTGACTCCGATGATGTGCTCGCGGGTTCTCGGCGCGCGAGGCGAAGGGGACCGGACCTGGATGGAACGCAGAGTTGGTGATTTCTTCAAGCGGATCACCGCCCTGTATGGTCGAAGTCTCTATTTCTTCCTTCATCATCGTTGGATTTCGGCCCTCACGTGGGTCGGCTGCTTTGCTCTCACTGTCTGGGTTTTCGGGCTGCTGCCAAAGAGCTTCATCCCCTCCGGTGACAGCGGCTTTATCCGCGGCTTGGTTCTATGTCAGGAGGGAATTTCGCCCGACCGGATTAAGGTGCTGCAAAAGGAAGTCGATGCGATCCTGCGGAAAAATCCAGCGGTTAATGAAACATTTACACTGGCTGGTTTCTCACAGGGATTGCCCTCCAATCAGATGCTGGCGCTTGCTTTCCTGAAAGACGTCAACCAACGGCCGCCAATCACTCAGGTGATTGGGCAACTCGCCCCAGAGCTTTCGCAAATTCCAGGCGTCATCCCCTTGCTTCGGCCGGATCCGGTTCTGCAGATAAGTACCGGCGCGACAAAGAACAACCAGGGACAGTACGCGTTTGCGATTTCTGGTGTCGACGCGAATCAGGTTTATCACTCCGCCGAGCAGATGATTGCCAAGTGCCGGCAATTTCCCGGGTTCGCAGCCGTCTCTTCGGATTATTTTGCGAATACCCCCGTGCTCGACGTCGATCTGCATGAGTTGCAGCTGCAGTCGTATGGCCTGACAAACCTGAATGTAGAGCAGCTGTTGAAAGCCGCCTATTCACAGAATTACACCTATCTAATCAAAACGCCGATCGATCAGTACAAAGTGATCGTCGAAGCGGAGGATAAACAGCGAAGGGATCCGCCGGATGTCAACCGACTCTATTTCAAGCCTTCGGGAGCACAGAACATCATTCCAAACCAGACGGTCACTGATCCGCAGGCTGCAGTCGGGCGATTGTCGGTGAATCATATCAATCAATTCCCGGCGGTAACCTTGTACTTCAACTTGAAGCCGGGAGTGGCGACTGGGGATGCAACCGAATTCATCCAACGCACCGCCGCGGAGGTTCTACCGCCCACAATTCGTGGACAACTCCAGGGTGAGGCGCAGACGTTTGCTCAGACATTCTCGCAGTTGGGAGTTTTGCTGTTCGTGGCTGTCTTCATCATGTACATCATTCTTGGAATCCTCTATGAGAGCTGGTTTCATCCGATTACCGTCCTTTCCTCGTTGCCAGTCGCTGCCGTCGGAGGTTTATTGACTCTGCTGCTGTTTCGGTCCGAACTCTCCCTTTACTCCTATATTGGGATGTTCATGCTGATCGGAATCGTAAAGAAAAACGGGATCATGATGGTCGATTTCGCCGTCGAGCAGCGCAGAGCTGGAAAGACGCCGGTCGAAGCGGTGCATGAGGCCAGTGTTGAGCGTTTCCGACCGATCATTATGACCACTCTCGCAGCTCTGATGGGTGCGATTCCCATTGCACTGGGGTTCGGTGCAGACGGAGCATCGAGGAGACCTCTCGGTTTGATACTAGTGGGAGGGTTAATAGTTTCACAATTGATCACCTTGTATGTGACTCCGGCCCTCTATCTCTACATGGAAAGTGTGCAGCAAAAGCTCAATCAGCTGTACGGGAGATTGATCAAGATGCGGAAGCCTAAAAGCAGAAACTGGCGACCGCGCATTGACCCTGTCCCGGGGGGAGGCCTGCGACGCTGAGGCTGCTCTGGTGCCGTGCCTCGAGGGACTTCAGCAGCGAATTGAAGCCGATTTGTTAGCGATTAGAAAGACGAACCTCCTGGCAGAGTTGGTCCGTTTTAACCTATTTTCCCAGCCCTTTGGACCAGTGGTAAGACGTTTCATCCTAGCCTTATGGATCGAGGTAATTGTCCAGCCATCATGGCATGGTCCATTTCGTCGGTTCGAACAAATCTGAAGCGAATCGTTGCAGACTCCAGAAAGATCCCGCGATTGGGGGTGGCGATCGCTGGTTGGTGATTGAATCGGCTTCGACTTCGTTTGATGAAGCATTAT
>JAFAQT010000241.1 GCA_019246215.1 Verrucomicrobiota bacterium | reverse complement strand
AACCCTTTCCTGTGGGTGCGGGTTCACTTTCCTTCATAAATTTTCGACAATTCCAAGTTATGCGGACGCCAAAAAATCCTTAGCAAGTCGGTCAAGACCGTCCAGCCCGCGAGCGAAATTTGGATTCGTCTCCCGCGCGCACGTCTCCAGCCACGTGAGTCAGGCGCAAGAGGGTCTTCCGGCTTCTATAAATCGAGAAGCTAAACCCACAAGTTGCCTGTCAGAATATTGGAGCGGAGAAGTTCCAAACTTTCCCGGATCTTATCGTCCGAAACGATCGGCCTCACTTCAACGGTTTGACCGTACTCAAGAGCGGGGCAGCCTTTGGCTACCTCCAGCGCTTGTTCGAGACTGTCCGCTCGAATGATAAAGAAGCCTGCAATTGCTTCCTTGGATTCTGCAAACGGGCCGTCCGTCACCGCATTGCTGCCCGCGACTATTTTACCGTCATGCGCTAATGGATGCCCACTTTTGAACTTCCCCTCATTCTTTAATCGCTCAAACCACGCAGTGAATCGAGCCAAGTCATTCTCGATCTCTTTCGGGGCATGATCTTTATGCCAACTGGTACCTCGGAAGAGCAACAGGTATTCTGATGTTGTCGTTTTTGCGCTCATAGTCGTGTCACTTGCTTCGCGGTCTTCACTTGTTTAGATATGCGACGAGCGAGATCGCATGATCAGGACACTTCGTATCATTTTCATTGTACTCTCAACGACTCACAGCGACATGGGATCATTCTACACGAGCCTCGCCTTGCCGAATTTGCAACCATCGCAGACATCAAATGCACAAACATCACGGCATGAACAACAGTTACCCTACAGAAACTGGTGCTCACCCAACTTGACATCCTATAGCTCGTCTAGTGCGCCGGAGTTGGCTTGCCTTTTGCGGCCGCGGGCTTAGGAGCCGGGGCCGCGGGCTTAGGAGCCGCTGGCGCAGCCTTGGAGGCCGCTGGGGCGGGCTTAGGAGCTGCCGGTGCAGGCTTAGGAGCCGGGGCCGCAGGCTTAGGAGCTGCCGGTGCAGGCTTAGGAGCTGCCGGCGCGGGCTTAGGAGCTGCTGCCGCGGTTTTAGGAGCCGGGGACTGGCTGGCAGGGGTATGTCGAACCTCAGCACGATGAACCTGTGGCAGCGCAGTTTTTAGTTCCTGCCTCGGCGGCGCGACCGCGTTGACCCCGGTGGCCCGTTTCGAAGGGGTTACCGGTTGGGGATGGGGGGCAGACACTGGCCTGGGGCTAGAGGTGTTCCGCTGTTTTGGTTCCACATCCTTTGGCGGTTTTGGATTCGGTAGACTCGCTGGCCCCGCCTGCGGGGTCGGTGTGGGTGCCGTGACTTGCTTCTTCTCTTCATTCGGGGTTGCCGCGTTGTGAGGAGTCGCAGGGGCGTGGGGTATATTTTGGCCGGAAGGCACGTTATGTGTTGGCTTGGTCGGACCTCCCTCCGCTTGGTGGCGTTGTGATTCCGGGGAACCTGGAGTCGTCGAGGGTCTTGGAGCCATGAGGTTCGGAGGACTTCCTGTTGGCGCAATTTGTGCCGGAGCATTTTCGCTTGCCGGCTGTTTAAGCGTAGGTGAGCCCGTTATTGTCGGTTTTCTGCCCGGTTTTGGCGGAACGCCGGGCGTTCCGAGAGGTTTCACTGCAGGCGAAGAGCTTCCCGAGGACTTCGTTCCAAGCAGGTTTGGCGGAACTGGCTTCTTTTCTGCCGCGTTCGGCAAACTACCCGGAGTAACGTTTGCGTTCGGAGAACGCACACCGGGCCTCAATAAATTGGGAGGCGTTTTCTGCCCAGCAACCGAGGTCGGAGAACCGCGTGCCCCGGGAGATCCAGTAATCTGTCCCTTTTTACCAATCTGCGGATTCGCAAAAGGCACCGGTTTCGGCAGATTTTGCGGGGGCGGATTTTGTTCCGCGATGGTCTTTCTAAGCTTCTCCGCGTCCTGAGGCTTGACGCCTTGCCAGCCTTTTTCGACCTGAGGATTCGCTATGCGGTTTTGAACAGGCGGTGCGTGTGTCGCTTCCGACCTGAGGATGACTGGAGGTGCCACCACTTTGAGCTGGTTACCCTGCAGGATTTGACCGTAGTTCGCTTTAGGGTCGGTCGCCGGACTAACCGCAAGTTTAACCTGCTGGAAGTTCTGATTGGTATTCGTCGCTATCGTCTGAACCGGCGGCCCGAAGTTATTGATCACATTGTTGTTGCTGACAATGTTCGTGACGTTCCTTGTCTGGCTGATGATCTGAACGTTCCGCTGAGGTGGCTCGATGTACGGGGCATAGCTTGGCTCCTTCCAATGAGAATAGCTGATAAAGTTGTAAGCAGCCGGTCCAATGCCATAATACGAGTCGGACCAGGCTGATATGGATCCATTTCCAGAGAAGTCTGCTTCGGGCGGCAGGGGAGCCCAGCCAACCTCTTCGTCGCTTTGCCTCCAGGAGACCCAAGCGGGAGCCCATTGATTTCCTGGAACCCAGCACCATCCGACCCCCCCGATATCGACCCATCGGCCGTAGTGGTAGGTAGCCCACGCAAAGCGTTCGTTTGAGTCCCAGTACCAGCCACGGTCGGTCCAAACCCAGTGTCCCTCTTGATAAGGTCTCCAATCCTCTGAGACACTCGGTCGGAAACAGTAACCGTAATTACCGGCTTCCACCCAATGGCCTTCGTCAGAAGACAATCTCGAATAAAAAAGATCATAGTTACCCTCATTCGATTGGTCGGGCTGAGACTCAGGGGGAGGCCGCTCTGCCTGAGCTTGTTCTTGCTGCGGTTGTCGCACATTGCCCATTCGCCGCTGATGGCGGCGAAGTTCCGGCACTGCAACGAACGCGGCCGTCAGGTTGTCGGTGGTCGTTCCGTATCCAACGATCCATCCTTTGTCGCTGATGCCATAAGCTACATCCAACGAGATGAATCCAGCCTCCGAAAGATGCTCCGTAAGCTTTTCTAGTTCAATCAGCTGCCCTTTTGTATAGAGAAATGCACGCTTCTGATTGGCGCTATCGCTCTCTCCGACAATGTCGCCGGAATTGTTGATCCCGC
Organism: Verrucomicrobiota bacterium; assembly: GCA_019246215.1. Taxonomy (GTDB): domain Bacteria; phylum Verrucomicrobiota; class Verrucomicrobiia; order Chthoniobacterales; family JAFAMB01; genus JAFAMB01. The sequence goes on along the minus strand of JAFAQT010000241.1, from coordinate 737 downwards.
GGGCGTAACTCGCATTGTCAAAACCAGGCAAAGTTCCTAAGTCTTTCAATCCTGAGTCGTCGAAAACAAATGCGTGAGCAGTGCCCTCCGCGGTATCGCTGTCGCCAACAACTTGGCCATTCTTGTTGATGGCGAGCGCCTCCCCGTTTGCTCCTCCTAAGGTGCCCAAGTCGGTTGAATTACCACTTAAAAAGACAAAGGCGTGGAATGCATTTTTGGCCGACCAGTGCCTGCCGACGATCTGACCGGCGTCGTTGATCGCGTAAGCTGTCTCAAGGGCATCCGCTTCGTTTGAGCCGCCAATGCCAAGATCTTGAACCGAGCCCTTGAAAAACAGCACGGGGCGATGATTCTGGGTGCCACTTTGGCTATCACCGACTACTGCCCCACGACTGTTAATCCCAAATGCTTCGCTCGTGGAGGCGCCGTCGAGCGTACCAAGGGATGCGATCGGCTGGGTTTGCGAATATATGAATGCCAGGATGTTCCCGCTCTCGTCCTGGCTGTAGCCAGTGACTTGCCCGGCGTCATTGATGGCACACGCAGCATTGATCTTGCCGCCCAGTGAGCCCACATCCCTCAGCGATTGATCCGAAGAGGAATAAAGGAATGCTTGATAGTCCTCTCCTTGAAAACTATAGCCGACGATTTCTCCTTTGTTGTTTATACCCAGCGCTACGCTATTGGCACCTTGGGCCGTAGGAATCCGAGTGATTTGATAGCGGACCTGTGCGAAT
>JAFAQT010000226.1 GCA_019246215.1 Verrucomicrobiota bacterium | reverse complement strand
AACCTGTGGATGGCGTCGGTTATATGGAGTTGACGGGTTACCAGGGGGAAGCACCGGGTCTGACAGGGAGCACGCGCTAAGAGGTCGGCTGCGGGAGAACGTGTCGTATTGGCGTATCGTCGAGCAAGGGGCGCGTTCGGGAAAATAGCGTCACCTTCATCAACGCTGGGCTTGTGACAAACACCTCCGGCTTTTTGCTGAGCAGAGTTTGTCTCGTCTGGGCCGAGCGTTACTATCTTGCTATCAGCTTTGTCGGTAAAAGGAGCGCAGTCGTGCTAACAACCAACTCAAACACCGCTCCTGGATCTTTCAGCGCGAAGCCGTGTAACCACTCCTTTTTCCCTTGAAGATCGTAGAAAGTCTAAGCTAGTAAAGGATGACCACCAAACCTAACCCCTGGGATAAGGCAAGGGTACTTTGAGTTCTTCAGCCTTTTCCAGGGACGGCCAGTGAAACCAGGACGCTTCGCTCTTTTTGGTATCCAACACGATGAAGTTCGGTTCCGGAGGAAGTACCACCGCGGGAGGGGTCTGCCGACAGATAAAGCACCAAGAATGTCCGATCCTCTGCAAAAAATCGTTTTCCGCACCCAGGGTGAAATGAACGTGTCCACTTAATGTCCATGTGGGTTGCTGTCTCGCAACGACCAACGCGAATTCGCGGCTGCCGTCTTTGGGCTCTGCGATCCGAGTTTGAGCCGGCGGTTCATGATGAAGAATCAAGTAGGGTTGTGCTGCTGGGTTCAGAGATTGCACGTGACCATCTGCTGCGTAAGGGAGGCAAACGACGGTGATTGCTTCTCCGCCGCGGGTACGGATGATTTTTGAATCGTCGTCGACCGCCACAAGATGGTTCATTTTGAGCGAGTGAAGCCAGTGCCGGTGTTTGGCGAACTCGCCCAGGATCGGGAGCTTATCTTTTCGAATGGAAACGCCCGGAACAAGGATAGGCGTGTTTCCGAGCAAGTCGTGATTTCCCGAGCAGAGAGCTACCGGGACCTGCAACTTCATCAGTGTCTGCATCCATTCGTAGACGTAGATCAACTGTGGAACGACGCCTTCGGGGTGAAACATGTCCAAAAGATCTCCCGCAATGCAGACCAAGTCGTAGCGATCGGCCACCCGCAAAATCCAGTCAAACCACGGTTTGTGGAAATGAAAATCGGCCGTGAGGAGGAGTTTCACCTTGGGTTTGGTTAAGAGGAAACCCAGGAACAGCAAAGAAGCAAAGAAAAGAAGTCAAGAAACAATTCACACTAGATCTAATTTCGGAAAATCCCCCCCGAGAACCTGCGCTGCAGGGGCCTTCATCCATTTGGAGAGAATCGTCGAATAGACCGACCGAAAATCGACATTATAGAAAAGGTCCCCGGCATCGAGCCGGTCGAGGGGAGGTTGTCTCCCGTATAATCCTGGTTTAACTGCGCCGCCGCAGACGAACATGGGAGCGGCAGCACCATGGTCGGTACCTCCGTTAGCATTTTCACGGACGCGTCTGCCGAATTCGCTGAAAGTCATGACGAGGACTCGGTCAAAAATCCCTTTTGCCTTCAAGTCATTGCAGAACGAGGAGAGAGAACCAGCTAACTCCTTTAGCAATCGTTGGTGGGTGTTGACTTGGCCAGCGTGCGTGTCGTACCCGCCCTGGCTGGCATAGTAGACCCGAGTCGGCAGCTCGCCTGCAATAAGGCGTGAGATAAGCGAAAGCGAGTTGCCCAGCTGGCTTTTTGGATAGGTCGCGTCGCTTTTGGTACGTTTGAGAACCTGCTTTATTTTATCGGTGCTCACCTGCGCATCGAGCGCTGTGCGTTGTAAGTATTCGAGTGCCGACATCCCTGACTTACTGGGGCCATACAAATTCCCAATGGAACCGCCAGACATGGACACCGGGTCGAGTCCGTTCAATTCGGCAAATAAGCGTGCTTCCTCCGGATCGGTTTTTCGATCAAATCCGAGATTACCCGGCCTGCCAATCGCCACGCCGGTTGGGTTGGCAGCATTGAACGCTTCCGGTAATTGTTCGCCCAGGGCAACACCAACCGTTGGGTCTTCGCCCGCACAGCAGCTATCGAAGTATCGACCAATCCAGCCCTTTGTCAGGTTCTGCTTAGCATCAGAGCCGGTCTGCCAGATTTCAGTTGATCTGAAATGGGAACGATTTGGATTTGGGTAACCAACGCCCTGAATGATGGCCAGATTGCCACTGTCATAAATGCTTTTTAGCGGAACAAGGCTTGGATTCAGCCCGACAAATCCATCGAGAGATAAAACCTGCTCCTTGGGAATCGCGAGCGTCGGTCGTGCGACAAAATAGAGATCGTCCCCGAACGGGACAATCGTGTTCAACCCGTCGTTTCCTCCGGCCAATTGGAGAACCACGAGAATCGGGTGGTCCTTTCCGGTCAGCGTTTGAATCGAGGAGTCACTAGCTTGAGCGTTCAGTGTCATGAATGTGCGCTCTAAGAAAACCGGGATCGTCCAACTGAGGGCCGCCCCTAACAGCGATGTGCGCAAAAAAGCCCTTCTGGTTAAGAGTTCAAGGTCATGTCCCATAATCGTTCAGGTAACTTGATAATTTGGCGTCGTCATCATCAGGAGCAGCAAGTCCCGGATCGCGTGATCGTCGAGGGGTAGTTCGCGCGTTGCCAGGAAATCCCGAAACATGCCTGTTAATTCTCTCTGCGGAGTGCGTTGAAATGTGCGAACGGAAAGTTTCTGGATCAGCACCTCTGGGCGTGTGCGATCTTCCTCGGAGACGAGCTTACCGACGACGACCGGAGTGGTCGTCGTCGGCCCCGGAGAGCTCATGTCCAATGCCACGGGCTTCGGTAAACCGATTTCCTGCGGGTTAACCCCTTCGACTAATTGCCGGAGGAGTTTATAGCGGAAGGCCAGAGTTGCGGTATTGATCCAGCTCTTCCCACCATCCCAGCCTTTGACGTTCGGAGGGAAAAAGGGAACCTGACCCATTTGACGGAATGCGAACGCAAAGAGATCGGAGTCCGGCAACGCGACCGGCATGGTGCGCAGGGCTTGCACGATAAGCTGAACAGGGCATTTGATCTGCGAATTGCGAGCCCGCGAGCTATAAAATTCTTCCGATAAGAAAAGAGTTTTCATCAATGGCCGCAGTTCGTAATGAGCGTTCCGGAATTCACTCGCGATGGCGTCCAAGAGCTTTGGCTGCGGATCGTCGTAGGCGAAAAATTTCCAGATTTTCGCCCCGATGAAACGTGCGCACTGCGGCTGCGAGACGATGATGTCAAGTATCTGGTCGCCATCCCAGGGACCGGTTCGTCCCAAGAAAGTCTTCAGACCTGGATCGAACTGTCCTTCAGCGAACCTGAACGATTGCTCCTGTTGGTTGATTCTGTAGCCGGTAAACGCTCGTGCTGCCGCTTTAACGTCCGACTCGGTATAGTGACCTTCGCCCAGGGTGAAGAGTTCCATGACCTCACGGCCGAAATTCTCGTTCGGACTTTCTTTTTTGCTCTGGACGATGTCTAGCCAGATCATCATCGCCGGATCACGCGATACGGCCTTGACAAGGGACGAAAAATTGCCAAGCGCGTTCTGCCGGAATGTTTCATTCTGGCGCCACATTTTATACGCGGGTCTCACTTTCTGCCCGCTAGTGGCAAAATGGCCGTGCCAGAACAAGGTCATCTTTTCGAGAAGCGGAGAGGGGGTATTGACCATGCGGATAACCCACCAGCGAGTGAGATCCTTCATTTCGGCAATGAATTTCTGTTGAAGCAGCCTGATTGCTGCTTCCTTATCAGCCGGTGTGGCAGCTTCCTGAACTTGCGCGCGCAATTCGCTCCCGTCGTTTGGGGTAGCCCAAGTGGGTGGCTGATAGCTCTCCGGGGGAGCGTTCACCATCGAATCCACCGCTTTTTCCGGACCCAAGGCCAAAGTTTTCTGTATTTCAGACGGGTCCCCGCCGAATCCAGCACGCACGAGGAGGTGAGCGGCGGCGTCGAAATCCCATCCAGTAGCTGTGATTGCAGATAACATCCCTAAAATCTCAATACGTAAGATTTGGTTTCCGGTCCGAATTCACTAGATTTAAAGACGTCTTCGGATCTGGCGGGTTTCGGCAAATTGGTGCCTCATATAGAAGAGAATGCGATTTATAAATTTGACCAGGCAAACGGAGATCGGCGCGAATTCGTATTTCCTGGAATTGGATGGCAAGAAACTGGTGATTGACGCGGGGTTGCATCCTAAGCACGAAGGGGAAGCAGCGCTGCCTTATTACAGATCGATTCCGGATGGTTCGCTTGATGGGATTCTCATCTCCCATGCGCACCAGGATCATATCGGTTCTCTACCGGTACTTATGCGCAGGCAGTCGCAAGCGAGAGTCTTCATGACTCACGCCACAGCCAAGCTCTCGGATGTCATGTTACATAACTCCGTTAACGTGATGTCACGGCAGCGGGACGAACTTAGAATTCCGACCTATCCACTTTTTACCCATCGCGAGGCGGACCATGCTTCCGAACTGTGGCAGAGCGTTGGTTTCCGGCAGTATTGGACCCTTGAAGGGGAGCGAATTCCAAGGCCTAATCACGAACTGACATTCGAGATGTATGGTTCAGGTCATATTCTGGGCTCAGCAGGGATTCTGTTTCGGGCAGAGGGAAAAAAAGTATTTTACACCGGCGACGTGAACTTTCTGGAGCAGACGCTGATGCGAGGCGCCGATTTTCCGGAAGGGGAAATCGATATTCTGATCATCGAGACGACGCGGGGCGATCGAGAGCTCGAGGTGGGTTATTCTCGAAAAGCGGAGGAACGGCGGTTCCTCGCAGCGATTATAGATGCTTTCAAGAAAGGAGGATCGATCCTGATTCCGGTGTTTGCCCTTGGGAAAACCCAGGAGATACTGACGATGCTTCATTTGTTTAAGTGTCAGGGCGCCCTGCGGCATGTCCCCATCTACATCGGTGGTCTGAGCACGAAAATCACGATTTTGCACGATCAATTAGCATCTCACGCGCCAAGGCAATACGAAGGCCTGCAGCTTTTGGATTCGGTGGGACCACATGTCCTTAGCAGCCGCGACGTTCAAACGACGCAGATTGGCCGACGCCGGATTTATGCTCTTTCCAGCGGGATGATGACCGAGAAAACATTATCAAATCAGCTGGGGGAACGTTTGCTGACCGACTCCAGTCAATCGGTATTCTTTGTAGGTTACGCCGACCCGGAGTCGCCTGCGGGGCGCTTGAAGGCGGCGCATCCGGGCGATCTGGTTCAACTCGACCAGGGGCAACCGAGCCAAAGATTGGCGTGTCAGGTAAGTGAATTTGACTTTAGCGCTCACGCGCCGCGAGAGCTACTTTTCGACTACATCCGAAAGGTATCTCCCAAGATGGTGATTCTGGTACACGGAGATCCGCCGGCAGTCTCCTGGTTCGACTCCAGGATTTCAAAGGAATTACCTGGAACAATTGTGGTCATCCCTGAACCCGGAAAAGAGTACGAATTTTGACCGGTCTCTGCTCGAGAGCGGGCCAATTACCGCAAAAACCGAAGATTTAGATCAAGTGGGGGTCGAAGGTAGCGAAACCTGGGTGTACTTCTGAACGGCCTTGCGAGCGAACAACGGGATCAAAACAATGGCGCATATCGTTGCCACCATGCCGATGCCAAGCACCACCACCTCTCCTGTGCTGCGCCCGAGGTGGCCCGATGCGAGGGCGTCCAATCCGGCCTTTCCTGCGGAACCGAGCTGGCAAAAAAGCAACAGACTCGGCAAACCACCGAGCAAACTCGCGATCAGATAAGGGCGGAAGCGAACTCCGGTCAAACCGTAGAGATAATTTGCCAATCCAAATGGGATGGGGCAGAGACGCAACAGAATCACGATTTTCCACCCCTCTTTTTCGATGGCGATGTCGATCGCGCGGAATGTCGCGTGTTTTCTGAACTGAGCGGAGACTTCTTTGCGCAGGAACCAGCGTGACAAACAAAAACCTCCGGCAGCCCCCAGGACAAGGCCCGTAATTGCTCCGACAACTCCAAGCGGAAACCCGAAAACTGCCGACCCAGCGATAATAAACGGGCTTGCGGGAAAGAAGAATAGGGATCCGATCGCAAGAAACAAGGCGAGGAGGAGAACTCCGAGCGGACCCAAGCTACCGACCCAGGTGCAGAGATGCTGAAGGGCCGGGATGACTGGGAAAAAATTGGACGTTATTGCCAGGCCGACCATGATTACACCAGCCACGACAAGCTTTTTCGTTAACGAAGTCACGGCTTTCTTGTGGAGCCCCCCGGTCTCGTCGAGCGATCTAGAGTCAGAGAAAGTGCTCGGTCGTCTAAGCTCTATTTGACGATATGAGTATTTACCAGCCGAGTGAGTTCGAACATATCGACCTCTTTCTTGCCGTTAAAAACGGTTTCAAGAGCTGCATCGGCTTTTATAACCTTCTTATTCTGGAGCTTGTTCTGCTTGATATACTCCCAAAGCTTCTTGGTCAGTTCCGTCCTGGGAAGAGGATTTGCACCAACAATCTTCGCAAGCGCATCATCGGGCTGAACCGGTTTCATAAATGCGCTTTTCGCTTTGCTTTCGTTCGACATAGGTAGGGAGTAAAGAACGACTCTCGAGGAAATCAACCAGAATTTGCCTCCGGAAACCTTTGCAGAGGCTGGGTGCGGCTCGAAAGCAAGAACGGGACGACCATTCTCGGCGTCACCTGCGCGTCGATGTGAATCCGAGCTCGACTCGTCGCCAGGCGACGTTAACTAAATGAGGCATCGCGCTTCGATCGATACCTCTGGCTGCAACTTTGAAGAGTCGCCTCAGGCGCGAAGATTAAATTGCACGAATAAACTCTTGAGCTGACCGACCGTATTCGAGAGAGCAAACTTTTCTTCGGCAATCCTGCGGGAGGCCTTTCCAAATCGCTCCAGCAACCCTTCATCACTGGCAATGAGTTGGATCGCTTCGGCCAATCGGGCCGGATCTTTTTCCGGGACGAGAATCCCGTTCCCGTTGTGTTGGACGATTTCCGGAATACCGGCGACTTCAGTTGCGACGATGGGGAGGCTGCTGGCCATGGCCTCAATCAGAACCGTTGGAAGGTTGTCAGTGTCACCGGAACTGTCACGGACTGCCGGGAAGACGAAGATGGAACTTTGGGCGAGGATCTCCACCAGCTCAGTTTGAGGTAGCGCTCCCATAAGCCGGATCGTGCCCGATAATTGATATCTCTGGATCAGTTCATTCAGGCGGTTACGTTCGGGTCCTTCGCCGACGATCTGACAAACAGAATGGAATCCGGCGGAGCGAAGCAGTCGACAGGCCTCGACTAGGACGCTGAACCCCTTCTTCTCGATCAGGCGGCCGATAGACAATAATCGCACCGGTCTCCCTCCCGGAACCGCTGACTTGAAAACTGAGAGATCCAGGCCGTTGTAAACACGATGAATTTTGGCTGCGAATTCGGGAAAACCACGAGAAAGCCAATTCGCGCTGAAATCGCTGACCGCTACAACAAAAGAAGCTTCACGTACCAGGTCGAGGAGGCTGAGGCGCTGGTCCGGTTTAAGGCAGAAAATATCGTTTGCGTGTCCAGTGAAACTATACGTAATGCCGAATAGCCGTTTGATCCACCATGCAGTCCGGGAAGCCAATCCGGCGAAGTGGACGTGAACATGCGAGATCTGAGCTTTCTGTAGCCTCTGTCCGAGGTACGCCGCCTCGCGGAATCGCCCTTTGTCCCGGAGGTCACCGGAACCTGACCAGAGTTT
>JAFAQT010000209.1 GCA_019246215.1 Verrucomicrobiota bacterium | reverse complement strand
ATCCGGGTTAACCGCAGGAATCGCCGCGGTTTTATCCTTGGGCTACTATGGCGCAGGCTCGTCTGGAGACGGCCAGGGCTACGAGTTGAATGTTATCGCTGCAGCGGTCGTCGGCGGCGCAAGCCTGATTGGAGGGAAAGGGACCGCCCTCGGCGCTCTGCTAGGGGCCGTCATCCTGCAAATGATCTCAAACGGTTTGGTCATTCTCAACATCCCGCAAAATTATAGTCAGATCGTCATTGGCCTGGTCGTAATTGCCGCGGTGTTGTTTGACCAGTTTAATGCCTGGTTGGCTAATAGACGTCTATTAGCAAGAACGGGCCGTATCAAGAAGGAGGTCCTCGCCTCAAGCGAGACTCCAGTTTCCATAACTCCCCAAACAAAATGATCAGGAAAATAAGTCTCACTGTAGCAAGCCTGCTAGGCTTGGCGGCTGTTACCGGTTTTGCTGCCGAAAAAACCTATACCTTTGGCATCGTCGCCAAATCCAATAACAACCCCGTTTTCCAAGCCGCGAAAACCGGCGCTGAGGACGAAGCCGCGAAGCTGAGCAAGGAAAAAGGGGCCACTATCAAAATCGACTGGCGTACCCCGAATGAAGAGGACCCACAGAAACAGGCGGATGCGCTGGAACAGTTGGTGAACGCGGGGGCTAGCGGGATCGCAGTCAGTTGTTCTGACGCGAACAAATTAACTGATGCTATCGACAAAGCAGTCGACAACGGAGTGCCGGTGGTCTGCTTTGATTCGGATGCACCGAAGAGCAAGCGTCTTGCCGATTTCGGAACGGACGACATCGATTGCGGCAAGAAAACGATGTCTGAGCTCGCAAAAGTGATGGATGACAAGGGGGTTGTGGCGATCCTCGCGGGGAACCAGAACGCTCCGAACCTGCAAAAGCGCGTTGAAGGAGTGAGGGAAGAAGCAAAAAAACATCCCAACATCAAAATCCTTGATGCGTTTTATCACAAAGAGACGCCTCAGGATGCCGCTGCCAAGGTTGAACAAGTGATGCAGGCGCATCCGGAAATCACCGGCTGGGCGATGATTGGCGGTTGGCCGCTGTTCACCGACAATGCGCTCAAATTCCCTCCGGGCTCTGTTAAGGTAGTCGCAGTCGATGCGTTGCCGGCCCAACTCGGGTACCTGAAGAGCGGTCACGTACAAGTTCTGCTCGCGCAGCAGGTTTATGAATGGGGCACTAAGTCGGTCGACATGCTCTATGACAAGGTAGCCGACAACAAAAACCCGCCTTCGACCTTCGTAAAGGGAGAACTGATCCCCGTGACCAAGGAGAACGTGGATGAGTACGCCGAGAACTGGAAGAAGTGGCTGCCCAAGAAATAAGGGCTGATAAATTCAAAGAGAGAATTGCGGGCTACCGGCTTTCCGGAAGCCCGTTTTTTTGCGTATGCCAACGAACCGGCTCGCTTCCTTCTTCCGATCGTGCAAAGCGGAGCGCGTCGCTTACTTAGGGTCTGTCTTAAGATTTTCCCAATATCTTCCTCCTGAGCATTTCCAACGCATGGTGTGTGCAGATTTGCTTAAAGGAGGTGCGGTCTATCGGAAAGAATTCCTTTTCGACCACCGTCCTTGAGCCGCGACTTGCTAGCCCGATAAAGACTGTTCCCACAGGCTTCTGATCGGTGCCCCCGCCGGGGCCGGCAATCCCGGTGGTAGAGAGAGCGTATGTCGCTCCACTTCGCTTTAGAGCGCGATCGGCCATCACTCGGGCGACGTCCTCGCTGACCGCCCCGACACTGGAAAGCAGCTCTCTAGGAACACCTAATGTGCGGGTCTTTGCATCATTCGAGTAAGTGACACTACCCTCGATAAACACGAGCGATGACCCGGGAACATCGGTGATCCGGTTAGCTAAAAGTCCGCCCGTGCAGGATTCGGCGGTGGCCAGTGTCGTCCCATTCTCTGTCAGAAGTTCGACGATGATATCTTCCAATTCTTTCTCCTCGGTCGTGAGTATATAGGGTCCCAATTCGGCTTCGATCAGCTCACCTGCCTTATCGACGGCGGATCGCGGCCCGATGATTCTGACATCCACTTCGCCGATGCGCGCGCAATAGCCGAGTTCCAACCCTGGAATAGCTAGGAGCCGACCTCCCACCATTCTCTCGACCTGGGATTCGCCCATACCGGTTGTCCGATACGTCCTGGCATGCAGGTCGTGATTGCCAGCCAAGGACCGCAAAAGGGGAAACGCGTAGGTGTTGAACATCGGTCGAAGTTCGCGAGGCGGTCCGGGAAAAAGAAAGAGATGCGGAACGCCGTTTCGCGCGGGAATGTAAATGCCAGGAGCTGTTCCGTGGTCATTTGGAAGCACCGTTGCTCCTCTGGGCACGTACGCTTGTCGTGCAGTCCGATCAGTCATTTTGAGCCGGCGCTTCTTGAAGCGTTCGCTGATCTTCTGAAAAATGGAATCGTCGTACATTAACGGGCGACCTGTCAGTTCTGAGACGATTTCTAAGGTAATATCGTCCGAGGTTGGACCGAGCCCCCCCGTTACCAGAATGATGTCGCATCGAGTGGCGGACTCTCTGATCGCGTCGCGAATCGATTCGCTATCCGGTACAGTCGTTTGCCTCTGCACTCTGAGTCCAAGCGGAAAGAGTTGTTTGGCGAGAAAAGAGAGATGAGTATTGACGACACTGCCAAAAAGGAGTTCCGTGCCTGTGTTTAAGACCTCGACCTGCGCGACGGAGCTCATTTAGGGTCCAGAAGGTGAATCCACTGCGCAATCATCTTGTGCAACGGTCCGTTTTGTTCGTTTTGGAAGATATACAAAAGGTTGGCCAGCATGCGGATCAAGATCAGTTTCGGGTGAGCCCTCTGAAGATGGTCCTGTTGTAGAGTTCGTTTTTGGTGAGATAAAATCTGCGCGCAATCGCTGGTTGTCAGGATCCGCCCTTGGTGAAACGGATCTAGCAAAACAACACCGTGGCGGACGACGAAATGGCCCGGCAGGTTAACTCCGTCGATCACCACGGAGGCTCTTCGTCCCACGATCATGTAAAGAAGGGAGAGAGAAATAGGAATGCCAAGCCCAGAGTCCATGACGCAGGGAAGAAGGGAATTGCGCGCGTTATAGTAGTCATCCTCGTTGCCACGCAGTCTCAGGTCTTTGCCGAAAAACTGCGCCATTGCCATGGCGCGGGAAGTATCTGACTCGCAGAGTACCAGGCGGTCGCGAAGTTTGCGACTCCACGAATCGATCGTTTTCTGGTACAATTCGACATCCACACCAGGCTGAAAAATCTGGGCTAAATACCAACAGGCCTGTTCCAGGTCGGCCAGCTCAGTGATGCTTTTGCAGATTTCCTCAAAGGCGATTTTAGCGTGGCGAACCTCGATTTCCGAGAGTATCTCTCGGACATGGAGCGTGACCTGCTGATCATCGGTCGACAACAAATCGCGCAGATCGGGGACAGCCTTGGTCCCTCCTCGAACCAGTTGCTGCTTGGTAAGGTTGACCGTCTCCGGATCATTGTCTTTTAGCAGTCGAATAATGGCCTCGCGCTGTTTGAACATGGGGATAAAAGTTAAGAAACCAAGTTGAGACGTGGCGCGTCGCTCCACAAACTTTCCAGAGCATAAAACTCGCGTTTCTTCTGAAGAAAAATATGGACGAGAACGTCCGAATAATCCATTACGAGCCATTGGCTCGCCACGGAACCTTCCGAGGCAAGCGGAGAGGTGTGGGCATGCTCCCGGATCCCTGCACGGATACCGTTGTTGATTGCCTTTAGATGGGGTTCTGAATTTCCGGAGCAGATTACAAAATAATCAGTGAAAGACGATATCCCGCGCAGGTCGAGAACGACAATGTCCTCGGCCTTCTTATCTTCGGCCAATTTAACGCAAAGGCGTGCTAACTCATCCGCTCCGATACACGTCTCCCCCGGTAAAGTTTTCTCTCCTGGATATACTGCAAGACCTTCTCCGGCACCAGATACGAGATTGGCAAATCATTGGCAACCCTGTTTCTGATTTCAGTCGAAGACAGATCCAACCTCCGGCGGACCACCGGATATTCCAACTTCATAGGCAGATCGGAGCGGCTCAGGATAACGAACTTCACCAGCCGGCCCAATTCCTCGAATTCGTTCCATCTCGGCAATGCGGGAATATGGTCTTCGCCGACCAGGAAAAAAAGAGCATCTCCTGAATATCGGGTATGATATGCCCGGGCAGTGTCAATCGTGTAAGAGGGGCCGCCTCGGTGGATTTCGAGAGCATCGACAAGAAAAGCAGGTTCGGCCTGGACGGCGAGCTCCACCATGGCCAAGCGATCTGCGGCTGGCGCGCAGGAGTGATTTTGCTTGAAAGGAGACTCGGCTGCGGGAATAAAAATGACGCGATCCAATGACAAGTCTTCTAGGGCTTGCCGCGCCACGATCAGGTGCCCGTGATGAATCGGGTCGAATGAACCACCATATAATCCGAGCCTCAGCATTCGGCCAATCTACCTGATGTACCGTCCTCGCATATAATAATGAAGTCGCTGCGTTTAAAAAGGGCCCTCCTGACGCGCGAGGGCGCGTATCTCTAATGCACCAAGTTTACCCGCTAAACCAGCCTCGGACTTGGTGTAATAGAACTAGATTACCCTGCGAACCTGTCCTCATGGTCACATGTAGTCTGACTGCGAAAGCAGGAATCTACCAGAAAAGGGTGGTTAACAAGATCCGGAACGATAAAATGCGGGCAGCTTATGGAACGAAGCCGCTTAGGTCAACTTTTGCTTGTTGGGGTACCCGCAAGCGAACTCGACTCTGAGACAGCTCGTCTGTTTCGTGAGGTCCAGCCCGGAGGGTATATACTATTTGGACGCAACATTCGGTCTGCGTTGCAACTTCGTAAGCTGATTGACGACCTTCGGGATCTGTCGCAAGTAGAGCCGGTCGTCACCATCGACCAGGAAGGCGGTCGAGTCTCAAGACTCAAACTGATCGGCAACGAGCCGCCAAACGCGCAACAGCTCAGAACCAAAGGCGATCCCGCTCTGATTCGTGAACATGGTCGGGTCACCGGAGAACTGCTGCGGCTCTTCGGATTTAACCTGGACCTCTGTCCGGTCCTGGACATTTCTTTTGATGAAGAGGCGGATAACTCGCTGCGCGGCCGATGCTATGGGACCTCCGTGCCAGAAGTGATCGCACTCGCAGGTGCCTTCAATGATTCCTTGCTTGGGACCGGAATTCTGTCTTGCGGCAAGCATTTTCCCGGTTACGCTGCCGCGACGCTGGACCCCCATCATGAGCTCCCTCGCATCGATCGGTGCCGCGAAGAGCTGAATCGGACAGAACTTGCGATCTTTCGAGAGTTCGCACTCAAAATCAGCAGCATGATGGTCTGTCACGCCTGGTATCCGGATATCGACCCAATAAAAACGCCAGCTTCGTTGTCACGCTCTATCGTAACCGATATTCTGGTATCCGAGTTCCATTTCGACGGGTTGATCATGACCGACGATCTCGACATGGGCGCAATCACTAACCAGGAGGGATTCTCGGCAACAATTCAACGCGCATTATTGGCCGGAAATCATCTGGCGATGCTGTGCCATCGCGTCCATTTGCTTGAGCAAGCGCGAGCAGCGCTCGAGAAAGTGGATCAGACGGTTCTCGACCGTGCGCTGGCCGGGGTTGATCGTTTTAAGCGCAAGCTGGCTCCGCCAAAGCCGTTTTCAGAAGATCGGTTTCGCATCCTGGATCGCGAAGTTTGGGAGATTCGCGTCGCCACCCTTGGGGCAGAAGCGGCCGCGTTGCGCAGTCCAGATGACGGAAAACGCTCCCCGGTAGAAGTTTATTAAGAGATCAGGCGGACGCCTTCGTGCTGTATTCCTCTAGGAGAGCGCCCGAGCTGAATTCTTTGCACTGGAAACTTGCCGGAGTTCCCATCTAAACTCAAATATCTTCCAATGCTAAAAGAGATTGAGCAGTTGCTACTTCTTCAGGACCGCGACCAAAAAATCAAAATGTTCAAAGCGCAGCTTGAGACCATTCCATTCGAGCAAGAGCGCCTCGACCGGTCTGTCGCAGCTAAGAGCAGTGCTTTTGATCAAATCAGACAACGCAGCCGCGATGTGGAAGTTCAGCGAAAAATGTTAGAGCTTGACGCTCAATCTCGCCGGGATTCGATTACCAAGTACAAGACTCAGCAATACCAGACTCGCAAAAACGACGAATTCCAGGCGATCGGTCAAGAGATCCGCAGGTTCGAGCAGGAAATTGAACGAATAGAGGACCACGAGATTGAACTGATGGAGCAAACGGAGCAATTCCAGAAAGAGACCGTGTACGCGGAACTGGAGTTGAAATCGGCAAAACGGCAATCGGAGCTGCAACAGGCGGACTTAAAGAAAAAAGAGTCAACTTTGGGAGAACATTTGAGACAGGCTGAGATCGAGCGCGAACAGCTGGCGCAGGGCCTGGATCCGGATTTAATCTTCCAATACACGCGCCTCTTCGCCGTTAAGGGAGGAAACGCTGTTGTTCCGGTCGAGCACGAATTTTGTATGGGTTGCCATATGAAAAACACCTCGGCACTGGTGCACCGGGCAAAACTGGGCCGCGAAATCGTCCATTGTGAACAGTGCGGGCGAATTCTTTACCACCCAGACTGACTCATGGCAGCGCGAAAGCGGGGAGGCGGCTGTGGATGCTGCGGCTCTCTGTTTGCGTTTCTTCTGCTCCTGTTCGCCTTGATCCTTCTCGGAACAGACCGAGCGGTATTGCTGCGACTGCCGCGGTTCTTTTGCCTTCGACGACATTCACGCGGCAGACCTATATTGCCGCTAGGCAGAAGTTTAATCAGTTTTTTTGCCAACCCGGCTGAGCGGCGAGTAACATTGTCAAATGCGGAAGTGAACGCGCTCCTGACAGATTCTCCCGAGCTGCGCGGGTTGACCCCGCGGCACGGCCGTCATTCTCGGTCAGAACGCTGCTGAGATTTCCTGCAGCTTGCCTGTGGATCTTCCATTTGTATCTCGGTGGTTTCTGAATTCCCATTTCAACTGCGTCCTTCGATGCACGGAGACCGATTAGTGTTGAACCTTTCAAAGGTCGAAGAAAAAGGCAGAGCGCTGCGAGCCGCAGAGATCGCCGTTGTGGTGCCTCTCATGGAACAGACGCTGTCGACGTTCAACAATATCCAAGGCGATCGTTCGGTGCACGAGGCTCGGGTTGAAGATGGGAACCTGGTCCTCGGGCGATAGGTTTCAGAAAGTCGCTGTAAAACTCCACGGAGTCCAAACGAGGAAAGCGACGAGGATTGGGATCCAGTCAGACCGCGAACTGTTGCTACACTACGATCCCTGCAACCCACCTTCGAGCTGATCGATCGAGCGGCTGTTATGCTTCATTCGATATTGGATGAGGCATTCCTCCCCCGTGTGTTCGGCCCAGTCCTCGAGCTGAGAGCGGTAGCCGCGGAAATCGTACAGAGGCACGCCATAACCGCAGGAATCCGAGATTCGGGACAAATGGATCTTGATGAAAGAACGGACACCGATTGTGGATTTGAACAACGACCGGAACTGTTGAAATTCCGGGTGTCCGAACTCGATGATTTCTCCGTGGCCGTGTAACCGGACAATCTTCGGGGCCCCGGCAAATGCACAGAACATGAGTACGATGCGTTCATTTTCTTTCACGTGTGCGATGGTCTCTACCCCGCTACCAGTAAAGTCCAGGTAGACTACGGTTCGTTGATCGATGATACGGAAGGATGCGCCATCTTTGGGCGAACAATTCACGTGCCCTTCTCGTGAAAGCGGCGCGGTTGCCACAAAAAAGACATTTTGTGCAGAAAGCCACTGCTTCAATTTCTCGTCTATTGCCGCGTAGATTTTTCCCATAAATGCAACTTGGAGCGATGCCTGGATCGGAAGTCAAAATGGTTAAGACGCGGCAAGGTTGCAACCGGAATTCTCTTTCAACCAACTCGCACCGAAACGCGGTCCGCTTGGCGACGACGTGCGTCGATTGATCGTTTCCTGTAATTTACAGTCCGGGATTTACCGGCTAGATGTCCCTACAATGCCTCCGCGCAAAAAACGAACTATTACATCTGAAACCCCGAGTGTTTTCGCGGTGCTTGGATCAGACGAAGGGGAAACGAAGCGACGCGCCAATGAATTGGCAAATGAACTTACGCCAGAACAAGGCGCAGAGTTCGGTGTGGATACGGTCGATGGGATGGCGGACAATGCTGAACAAGCAATGTTGCGGATTCGACAAGTGAAAGAGGCGATTCAAACCCTTCCTTTTCTTGGTCATGACAAGCTCGTGTGGCTCAAGAATGCGAACTTTCTCTCGGATGCCGGCCCGGGCCGCTCAACCGCAGTGCAAGAGGCTCTGGAAGACCTGAAGGAATTTCTTGGCCGAGGGTTGCCGGACGGGGTCCGCTTTTTGTTGAGCGCTTCTGAGATAGACAAACGCCGCAGCTTCTATAAGTCGCTCGGCAAATTTGCCAAGGTGGAGCAGTTTGACCGAATCGATCCGACCCGCCCCGGGTGGGAGGAGGAGGTTCAGGCAGTTGTGCACCGGTTGGCAGCCGACCTTGAGCTAAGGTTCGAACCGGAAGCCTTGGAAGTATTTGTTCGGCTGGCCGGTTCCGATGGCCGCCAACTTCGGAACGAACTGCAAAAGATCGATCTTTATCTGGGGGATAAGCGGGCGGTTACGGTTGAAATCGTGCGCGCGCTGGTAGCGAAATCGGCCAGCGGCGTGATCTGGGAGCTTGGTACGTGCATATCGAAGCGCCAATTGGGGGAAAGCCTCACGTTGTTGGACCAGTTGATTTTTCAAGGGGAGACACCGATCGGCATCCTATACGCCGCAGTTATCCCGACAGTCCGAAACCTGCTTGTCACCAAAGATTTGTTGCTGCGGCACAATATCGACCGTCCTCACGCGCCCCTTCAATTCAGTTCCATTCTCGGGAGACTCCCGGAAGAGGCAATTCGGCATCTTCCTCGGCGGAAGGATGGAGGAATCAACGCCTACGGGCTTGGCTTGGCCGCATCCGAGACGTATCGTTTTGAATTGTTCGAATTGATCGAGGGGCTTCGTGCCTGCATGCAGGCTAATATCCAACTTGTAACGACTCAGCTCGAACCAAAGCTGGTTCTCAGCCAGCTTCTAGTGAAAGTAATTGCGCAGCGTTAGCGGCTTGCCATCAGAACTCACGTACAAAGAAAAGCGCTAAAAAATAGTCGAGCTTGCAGAAAGTCTTTTTGCATAGGGTCGACGTAGCGATCGTTCTGAAGCCAAACTCAAACGAGCCGCACGACAACACGCGGTTTCGGGTTCTTCTCTCGATTCTATCTATTTTGCCCTTCTCTTGAGGGCATAACCATACTGGGTTGGCCAAGCTTGGTCATCGCCCAGCTCCTGCTGTGCTTTCAAGGCCCAGTAGGGCTCTCTGAGCATCTCGCGAGCAATGAAGACTAAATTCGCATCCCCGCCCGTAACGATCTCGTCAGCATGGCGGGGTTCAGTGATCAGCCCGACAGCCCCAGTTCTGATATCGGCCCCCTCTCGAATGCTTCGGGCAAAAGGTACCTGGTAACCTTTTGCCACCGGAATGCGGGCGTACGGGACCATCCCGCCCGACGAAACGTCGATGAGGTCGACGCCCAGGGCCTTTAAATGTGTGGCCAGCTCGATCGACTGTTTGATCTCCCAACCACCTTCTGCCCAATCAGTCGCCGAGATGCGCACAAATAATGGCAACTCTTCTGGCATTAGCCCGCGGACTCCCTTAACGACTCGTAATAACAACCGCATACGATTCTCCAGGCTACCGCCGTACTGATCGTTCCGACGGTTGCTGAGCGGCGACAGAAATTGGTGCAGCAGATATCCGTGAGCTGCGTGGATCTCAAGGACTTTGAATCCTGCACTCAAAGCGCGTCTAGCACCCGCCTCGAAGGAATTGATAATGCCCTCAATGCCGGATTCATCCAATGGAATGGGCATCGGCGAACCCTCGGAAAATCGCACTGGACTCGGGCCGACAACAGGCCAGCCGCCTGCCTGGGGTGTTTTAAGGCTTTCGCCTCCTTTCCATGGCAGGTCGCAACTCGCTTTCCGACCGGCGTGCGCTAACTGAATCCCGGCAACTGCACCCTGGCTTTGCAAAAATTGAGCGATGCGTCCCAGCGGCTCGATATGCAGGTCTTTCCAGATTCCAAGGTCGCCTGGAGAGATGCGTCCGTCCGCGGTGACTGCGGTGGCTTCGACGATCACCAAGGCTGCCCCCCCGACGGCGCGACTGCCCAGGTGGACCAGATGCCAATCATCGGCAAATCCATCCTGACCGGAATACTGGCACATTGGAGACATGGCGATCCGGTTTCGAAACGTAACTCCACGAATCGTCAAGGGGCTCAGCAGATCGATCTCTGGCACCTTCCGATCGTGGTCGGTGCCGGCGCGACCTGCATGAGTCGTCACATAGGAAGGTTGTTCTTTCAATGGGTCGGTCATGTGTTGACTGAGCGCGCGCGGAGATATCCCAAGTGCTTGGACTTGTACCATTTTCGCGCTAGCGCTTCCTTGGTTTTAAAGAGCGGCGTTGTTTGCCGCCGCCATATTTCACTGGACGACGTTTGGGTTCGATCTTTGCGAGTCCGGTGCCGTTCTTAAGTTCCATGATCTGGTCACGCAACAATGCTGCTCGCTCATACTCCAGGTTGGCTGCAGCAACCTGCATCTCTTGTTCCAACTCTCGAAGCACTTCGGTAACATTGAAATCCCCGCCACCCTCTCTGACGAGGGATTCCTCCAGTTCGCGGCCTCTTAGCAGAGTGTGCAAGCTCTCCTGCACAGCCCGACTTACATTTGTCGGGGTAATCCCGTTCGCCTCGTTGTAATCAATTTGTTTGGCCCGTCGGAATTCAGTGATCGCAATGAGCTTCTGAATACTGTCGGTGTAAGCATCGGCGAAAAGCACGACCTCTCCATTCACGTGGCGAGCGGCACGGCCGGCGGTCTGGATGAGTGATGTCTGGCTCCTCAGAAACCCTTCCTTGTCGGCATCCAAAATACAAACCATGCTGACCTCCGGCAGATCAAGGCCTTCACGTAAGAGGTTAATTCCGACCAGGATATCAAACTCGCCCGATCGTAGGGAACGGAGAATTTCGACTCGCTCGATCGCGTCGATTTCGCTGTGTAGGTAACGCACTTTCAATCCGACATCGCGCAGATAATCAGTCAGATCTTCCGCGGTGCGTTTTGTGAGAGTGGTAATCAAAACGCGTTCCGCATTTTCCGTTCGGTGGCGGCAAAGTTCGATCGTTTCGTCGATCTGGTTTTTCAGGGGCCGAACCGTAATTTTCGGATCTAATAGCCCGGTAGGTCGGATGATCTGCTGCGCAGCGAGCCGTGTGCCCGGCGTATGTACAGCCAGAGTCGCCTCTGAACGACCGGTCAGCATCGGGATTAAAGCTGGTTCGGTTTCCGGTTGCCCAATCCGCGAACGTGAATGCGGAATATAGGTTTTATTGCCGACCACGCTGTTCTGGATCTCGAACGCGGCTGGGGTGGCGCTGATGTAAAGAATCTGGTGCACCATCTCCATAAATTCCTGGAAATTGAGCGGCCGGTTATCCATCGCGCTCGGGAGGCGGAATCCGTATTCGACCAACACCGTTTTCCTGGAGCGATCCCCTTCGTACATTCCTCCGATTTGCGGTATCGTGGCGTGCGATTCATCGATGATCAGCAAAAAGTCCTTTGGGAAAAAATCGAGCAACGTATAGGGGCGGGAGCCGGCTGGCCGCCCACTCAAATGTCTGGAGTAATTCTCGATCCCGCTGCAGAAACCCATCTCCTGCATCATTTCCAGGTCAAACTCTGTCCGCATCTTGATCCGTTGCGCTTCAAGAAATTTGGAATGCGCTTCAAACCATTTGACTCGCTCATCCAGTTCCTCGCGAATTGCCTTCAGCGCGCGCTGCATCTTTTCGTATGGGGTCACGAACTGCTTTGCCGGATAAAAGGTGAACCGGTCGAGCCTTTCCATGGGCTGGCCGGTGAGTGGATCAAAACGTGCGATCAGATCGATCTCGTCGCCGAAAAATTCGAGACGAATCGCTTCCTCGTCGAAGGTTGCAGGATGGACTTCAACCACATCACCGCGGGCGCGAAATCTTCCCCGCGTCAAGGCGAGGTCGTTGCGCTCATAAAGCATATCGACCAGTTTGGCGAGCAAAAGTTCACGAGAGATCTTTTGGCCTTTGACGACAGGACACACCATGTTTGCGTAATCTTCCGGTGAACCCAAACCGTAGATGCACGAGACACTCGCGACCACGATGACGTCGTCTCGAGAAAGCAAGGAACTGGTGGCAGAAAGGCGAAGCCGCTCGATCTCTTCATTAATGGACGAGTCCTTCTCGATGTAGGTGTCGGTCCGCGGAATGTAGGCTTCCGGCTGATAATAGTCGAAGTAGCTGACGAAGTATTCCACTGCGTTGTTCGGGAAAAACTGTTTAAACTCGCTGTAGAGCTGGGCTGCGAGAGTCTTGTTATGCGAAATCACCAGTGTCGGCTTGTTCAATGCAGCAACGACATTGGCCGCCGTGAAAGTCTTACCGGAACCGGTCACCCCGAGCAGTGTCTGGTGCCGATTGCCTGCCTCCAGCGAACGGACAAGCTGATCAATCGCCTGCTGTTGGTCGCCTCGCGGTCTGAACTGGGAAGAGAGGTCAAAGGACATTAACAATCCGGTAGTTGCAGAAGGATAAACCCGCCCGACCCCGAAAATCTCAGAAGTCTCTGGATTGCGAGATTTCCAGGGCTGGGAGTTTATTCTTCTGCAACCACCGGGTTGCTTAAAACTCCGATTTTCGCAATTTCGATTTCCACGAGATCTCCGGGAGCGAGGAATTGCGGTGGATCCAAAGCCATACCGACGCCCTCGGGTGTTCCGGTCAGAATCACGGTGCCCGGATAAAGAGTTGTGCTTCCACTGAGAAATTCGATCAGCGTGGGTACATCAAAAAGCATGTCCGACGTGTTTGAACTCTGACGAGTTTTGCAATTCACTCGGGTTGCAATCCCAAGCGAATTCGGGTCGGGAATTTCGTCTTTGGTGACAAGGGCAGGACCTAAAGGGGCAAAGGTATCAAACCCTTTGCCACGGCACCACTGACCGCCGCCCATCCGCTTTTGCCAGTCGCGCGCGCTCACGTCGTTGCCCGCGGTGTAACCGAAGACAACGTCGAACGCATCACTTCTCAAGACGTTTTTACACTTTTGCCCGATGACCACCGCCAATTCGCATTCGTAATCGACTTCGTCGCTGCGAAGTCTGGTGGGCAGGACGATGGGATCGCCCGGATTTTGCAAAGCGCCCGGGCTCTTCAAAAACAATACCGGACGCTCAGGAATTTTTGCTCCGGTTTCTGCGGCGTGTTTTCGGTAATTTAGCCCAATGCAAAGGATCACTGGGGGTTCGATGGGGGCAAGGAGCTTGACGATTTTCGATTCATTATCTGTCACTTCGTAGTCTCGAAAAATGTCTCCGCGAATATCAAGACAACGTCCACCCGGTTGCTCAGCCGCAAACCGGATATCGCCCGATTGCGCAAGATATCGAATGATCCGCATGAGGAAACCAGTAGGCGATGATCATGCCGGAAGCAAATTCGCTCACGTGGAGCGACTGGCAACGCGTTCCAACGCTTCCCGCTCCGATTCCAAAAGCTCCGGCGAGGCAGTTGGCAGTTGAAGCGAGGGTTCCAATGTTGCTTTCGCTTCCGCCCTCGCAGGTTCACCGGGTGATTCTCCTGCCAATTCTTCCGCTTCCACTTGAGGGGAGGAGGATTCTTCCTCCGGAGAGTCGTCAGCTTCCTCGCTCTCAAGGTCTTGCTGGGCGGTCGGACGGGCGTTTCCTTTTGTTGTTTCGGCGGGTCTGGGAGGCAAGGGCAAATCAAGTGTGCCGTCCGCGAACTCGATCACGTGACCGGCTTTGGCCAGCCAGATCAGGTCGGTCGCCAGCGTGGTCTTCGCATGCTGATACTCCTCACTGGACTCGTCCTTTGACTTTTCCCCGATTAGTTTAGCCAAAGTCTTTTCCGCCAACTGTTTCCTGGAAATCTTCGGATACGATTTAATCGTGGAAAGGATCGCGGAGATCCCGATTGAAATGGACCCTTGATTGGTCTCGAATAACTGGGGCCGGATAGTGGAGATGTAAAGGATTCGTTTCTTGTGCTTGAACACGTGTAATCCTGCCTGGTTCAAGCCGTGCCGCAAGGCTCCCGCGATCTGAGCAGGGAACCGATTTTCTCGATCTCTGGCTTTTCGGATTGCCGCAATAATTCCACGGTCCGGCAGGTGCCGGGCTGTTTCTCCGGACAATTCTGTTGCCAAACAGCGCCGCACCAGGGCCGGTAAGTGATTGGCGCGAAAATGCTGTTCAACAGCGGCGAGATTTTCAAAAACGGCCGAGTTTTCCTGATCTTTCGTTCGGAATGTCACACATTTCCGCGCTTCCTCTTTCCATTGTTCAACCAGTTGCGGGTCGCTGCTGATCTCGATTGCACGACGATAATCGTCAAAACTCATTCGTCGGCTGAATCTTTGGTCGTACAGTGCGCGTAGAGTTGGCTGGAAGGCGTGGTAATTGGTGGGCCCGAGAACCTTTCCTGAGAGGGTGCAGCGGGCGACGGACGTAAAATTTCCTTTGATCGGCTCTTTTTCGACGATCTGAGTCTCGTAGAAATCCTCCTTCTTGTCGTGGAAGGCATTGCGCTCAAGGGCGGCAGCATCCATGGCGACCGGGCCGTCATCGCCAAATTGGTAAATCATCGTGTGATTGTCCAGCGAACGAACGCGGATCCGATGGCGCTCCGGGCGCTCCAAAAACATGCGTGCCAAACCGAACAACGGATAGGCAACGTGCCCATGTTTGATCTGCTGAATGATTTTGGAAAACGCGCGCTCTTCTGGGAGAAAATCGATTTGCACCGGAGCCGGCTCAACCTCCGGCCGAAGGTGTTGTTCGTCTCGCCGTTGCAAGCGTAGCCGTTCGTTTTTGGACGGTTTGGGACTGCCGCTTTCGGAGGGGCGTTGAGCCGTAGCCAGAGGCGGCTTGTTTGCGGCCGGTCCCCGATCCGCTTGTGCATGCCGAGGCCGATTGTTTGGAGCGACATTGGGCCGTTTGGGGCGATCATCCCGTCGATCTCGCCGTCCGCGATGATGGCGATCCTGCGGGTCGTCGCCGTCATAATCTGCGTAGCGGTTGGCGGACTCCGATTCCTTCAACCAATCGGGTGTTAAACGAAGATCAAGCGAAGGGATCGGGTCCGTCATGGTCAGGTTAGAGGTGATGATTAAACTAAGATAACACGCCCGGCAGGGGACGCCGAGAGAGTCTTAGAAACGGGCGTCTAGGTTGTCGTTTCCATCGGATAGGTCAATACAAAAGTGCTTGCCGTCCTGATTAAACCCGCGAAGTCGAATTCGCAGTTATGTCAAATCTCGGTTAAAAAAGCAAATTTGCGGAGCGGTTGCGCGGTCAAATCGTCCAGGGTCGGCGATTCAGGCAACTCAATTGGCCGCTGACCGCGGAACGCGAACCTGCACGCGAAAAATAGGGGGTTCAAGGGCGAGCAAGTAGTTGATTTTAATGCATTAATTTAGTTGCCTTCACCGAGCTTCGTAATTAACCGTAGGCACGTCTTAACTACAACCGGGAAGAACGCGATATATGTCAGAGAAATCCATTGAGGAAAAGGTGAAAGAGATCATCGTCGAGCAACTCGGCGTAAATCCTGAGCAAGTGACACCTAATGCTTCCTTCATTGAGGATCTCGGCGCTGACTCGCTTGATACGGTAGAGCTCGTGATGGCCTTCGAGGAAGAGTTTTCGGTCGAAGTTCCTGACGAAGATGCCGAAAAGCTCCAGACAGTCGGCGACGTGATCCGATATATCGAAGAGCGGGCAAAATAAACGCACCAAAGCAGAAGGTTGTTGGCGCTCTGCCTTGCCCTGTCAGGAGAGGCAAGGCGACAGCATTCGAGGTGCGATCCTTTTGCGTCGTCGGTGTTTGTGTCTCTCGCGGAACGGGCTAAATTAGAAAATTTATCTTATGCATTCGGAGGACGATCTGCAGTACGCGTTAGAAAACACCAAGGTAATTGTTTCACCGGAAAGTCGGATCCAGACCTTTGGCGCCACAAGCTTCCATTTCTACCTCATAACGGAGCTGATGGACACCGCGAACGAGATCCGGATTCGAGACGGAAGGATCCAGGCGGATCGTCCACAGATTTTGACCTCGGAAAATATCGCAAAATTGACGCTGGAGGGTTTCGGGGAGAAGGCGCAAAAGTTTGCTGAAATGCTCCAGTCGCGAAATGCTGCGTTGCTGAAGTATGGCTTTCAGATCCGCAAAGATGATCTCTCTGAGAACTTGGTCCATGACTCGGTCCAGGCTGTCCTGGATCGGGTGGCGAATCAGGTACCGGAATCACTACGGAGTACCAGCGCTGTCATTCACGGTGTGGACGAGAGCTGGGAGATTTGTCTGCTGAAGTTCACCGTGGAAATGATCCAACACTCGGCTGGTCGTAATATTCAGGATTTTCGCCGGAAAGGCCTTCTTTAGGTGCTGTCCGGAGGCTTTCGAAGGAGCTTCCGCCGGAAGTCCTAAATGAATAATGTGGTGAAGCTCTTCGTCGTTGCCTCGCTGGCGATCGGGGTTTTTGGCGGAGGAAGTTTAATCGCGTATCGGTTGTTCTTCAAAAGGCCGGATCGTGGTTCTGCCAGCGGGAATGGACCTGTCGTTACGCCAACGCCTGACCCGGGTATAGCCATGTTCGACCAGGCGAAACAACAGATTGCGAGTGGCGACCAGAGCAACGCACAAAAGATCCTCCTTTCTTTGATCCAGAGCTTTCCTGAATCGATCAGGGGTAATGATGCGAGAAAACTTCTGGGGGACCTGAACATCAGCGAGTTCTTTTCATCGGCTCCCGGATCCGACAAAACGGAATACATCGTGGCGCGCGGTGACTCGATAGCGAAAATTGCTACTAAAACCAAGGATCCAGCCGAACTCATCTTTAAGGCGAACGGTCTTGACAGCCTGACCATTCAGCCCGGCAAGAGGCTGATCATTCCAAAAGGTCAATTCAGTCTGGTGATAAATACGAAACGAGGGGATTTGACCCTCGTGAACAATGGGAATTTTTTCCGCTGGTATAAACCTTTGGAAATCAAGCTGCCGGCAAAGTTTGCTCTTGGTCAATTCAAGATGCGCGAGAAAATCGCCTGGTCTGGCGGTATTCGCGTCGCTTTCGGAGAAAAAAAATACCTGGGAAGCAGCCGATGGATTGTCATCAACGATAGTGGTATCACGCTCTATTCCGAAACCAATCCGCAAACACCCAATGTGCAGAAACCCGGTACCGGCATCATGCTCGGTCCCGCCGACATGGAGGAACTGTTTGCGTTGGTCGTGAAAGATACGCCGGTAACTGTGAAATGAAGGTACAACCCCTGGAATTCGAGAAGCCAATTGTCGAACTTGAAAAGCAGCTGGACGAATTGAAGAAGCATTCAAAGCTGAGTTCGGTCGATCTCGAGCGCGAAATGCGTGCGATGGAAACGAAGATTGAAGAGACAAAACGGGAGATTTACGGGAACCTCTCCGCTTGGCAGAAAGTACAGATCGCCCGCCATACCGCGCGTCCGTTCTCTCTGGATTATTTGAGATTGGCTTTTTCGGACTTTGTTGAACTGCGCGGTGACCGACTTTTTGGCGACGACGCGGCGATGCCCTGCGGATTTGCCATCATTGGAGAATATCGTTGTGTCGTGGTGGCGCACCAGAAGGGCAGAGATACGAAGGAGAACGTTCGGCGAAATTTCGGAAGCGCTCATCCGGAGGGCTATCGAAAGGCGCTCCGCGTTATGCGGCTCGCGGAAAAATTTCAGCTTCCCGTGATTTCGCTCATTGATACCCCGGGAGCTTACCCTGGGGTGGGCGCCGAGGAAAGACACATCTCCGAATCCATTGCTGTCAATTTGAGCGAAATGATGTTGTTACGCACGCCGATCGTCGCTTCGATCATCGGCGAAGGTGGATCAGGCGGAGCATTGGGCATCGGGGTCGCCGATCGCGTCCTGATGCTCGAGAACGCCTATTATTCGGTGATCAGTCCGGAAGGTTGTGCTGCAATTCTCTGGAAACACCGCAGTCATGCGCCGGAAGCGGCAGAAGCGCTCAAGCTGACAGCTGCGGACTTAAAGGACCTTGAGCTGATCGACGAGGTTATTCCTGAGCCGCTCGGCGGCGCACATCATGGCCATGAATTGGCCGCGCAAAATCTGCGAGACGCCCTCCTGTCGCATCTAGATCACCTGACCAAGGAATCGATCGACACCCTTCTTCAAAAGCGTTACGAAAAGTTTCGCAGGATGGGAAAGGTCTTCGAAGCGTAACGGCCTCCCTACTCGATCGTTCTCGGCCTGATCGTCGTTCTTATAGTCGGTCAAAGTTATTCATCGAGCCGGGGACGGAAGCATTTTTCCGGCTTTCGAGCGTGAGAGGGCTCCGGATTGTGAATAACGTTCGACCGACTATAAGAACGACGGCGATTGAGGATAGCAACTCCTTCAATGCCCCAAGCTTCTGGGCGGGATCTTTACGGAAGAGCGAGGTGTTTTTTGTGTCCAATGCTCGACGATAACCGACTGATCTGCGGCGACATCACCATGATATGCGGCCAGACGTTGAACCTTGAAGCGCTCTTGCAATGAGCTCAAGGCGGCGCGAGGGTCCTTTGTTTCACCTCCTCGATGAGTATTACATACCCGCCTGAAACGGTCTTCAACCAGCCGCCGCCATTGGAAGACTACAACCTTTTTGATAGTGACTGCGCGTTGAAAGAAGCCGTTCAGCGGGAAGGCGGCAGCTGGATTGATGCGGAAGCGCGCAAGTTTGGAGAATTGTTGGGCAAACCAGAGACGATTAACTTGGGTGTGTTGGCTAACCGGTTTACACCGGAGCTCCGAACCCACGATCGTTACGGTAATCGCGTTGACGAGGTAGCATATCATCCGGCATATCACCAGCTGATGCGAATTGGAATTGAATGGCGAACCCATTCTCTGCCTTGGGTCGAGAGCCGGGTGGGAGCTCACGTCGCACGGGCTGCCTTGCTGATGCTTCGGCATCAAGTTGATGAAGGTACTAGTTGCCCGTTGACGATGACATTCGCCGCGATTCCGTCGCTTCGCCTGCAGCCGGAACTTGCAACGGAATGGGAGCGACTGGCGCTTTCCTCAATTTACGATCCGCGACCGATCCCGGTTTCGGGGAAGTCTGGCGTCCTCTTCGGAATGGGCATGACCGAACGCCAGGGAGGCAGCGACGTGCGAGCAAACACGACGCTGGCGCAGCCTGTTAACGGCAGCGGCCACGAGTATGTAATCACGGGGCACAAATGGTTTTGCTCCGCTCCGATGTGTGACGCCTTCTTAATTCTGGCTCAAGCACCGGCCGGCCTTTCCTGCTTTCTAATGCCTCGTTGGCGATGCGACGGCACCAGGAACGCGTTCCATCTGCTCCGCTTAAAGGACAAACTTGGTAACCGCTCGAATGCGTCCAGTGAAGTAGAGTTTAGACGTGCCTCGGCTCGATTAGTCGGCGTGGAGGGTCGCGGGGTGGCTACCATCATGGAGATGGTGCGTCATACGCGACTGGATTGTGTTCTCGGATCGGCCGCCTCGATGCGGAAGGCCGTTGCCGAAGCAACGCACCATGCAGCTTATCGATCGGCGTTCGGTCGTCTGTTAGTCGAGCAACCGCTGATGCAAAATGTTCTGGCAGATTTGTGTTTGGAATCGGAAGCCGCGACGACACTTGCAATCCGTCTGGCCCACGCGTTTGATGGCGCATCGGAAGATGCGCGTGAGCAAAAATTCGCACGCATAGCTACGGCGATCGCCAAGTATTGGATTACCAAGAGAGCGCCTGCGGTAGTGGCCGAGGCCCTGGAATGCTTAGGTGGGAACGGCTATGTCGAAGAATCCTCCCTTCCGCGCCTGTATCGCGACGCTCCGCTCAACTCGCTCTGGGAGGGTGCCGGCAATCTCCAGTGCCTGGATGTTTTAAGGGCGATGCAAAAGGATCCGAGCACCGTCGAAGCTATTCAGCAGGAGCTCGCGTCAGCGAGCAAAAGCAATTCGATATTCGATGCTTTCATTGCATCCCTGATTTCGACAAAAGAGATCGGATCCAACGCAGAATTTGGCGCTCGCTGGTACGTAGAGAGAATGGCGCTCGCATTGCAGGCAGCTGCTCTGATCCGAAGCGGCAATCAACCCATTGCGGACTTATTCTGTCACGCACGGTTGAGCGGGAACCCTGGACTGTCGTTCGGAACCCTGAAATCCACCGAGGGCGTGGCCTTGCTGCTCGAACGCGCCCGACCAAAGCTGCAAAAGGGATAAAGAGTTCTCAGTGTCAGTCGAGATGTTAGTTCGTTGCCAAGATTTCATCCGGAGATCTACCGCGCCAAGGCGTGCAATATAAAAGCCGGGCTGCGGGTTGGGCTTGCCATCGGGCTTGGTGGTTTACCTCACTGGAATTTCTCCGGTGTCTGGAGCAATTTCTGCACCTCGGGGCTGTTGTAGTTCTCTGAAGTGATCAGCACGGGCGGAAGCTCAATTTTCTTATTCTTGATCGGCACGTTCTTACGTGCCTGATCTATATAGCCTACCCCTTGATAGCCCATCTGATACGGGTCTTGGGCAATGATACATTGAATCACTCCACTCTCAAACAGCGGCAGAACCTCCGGACTTGGATCAAACGTCACCACTTTTAACTTCTTCTCGAGTCCTTTGGCTTTGATGGCCTGGCAAATACCCACCGCTGTAGGCGCACAAGCGGAGAAAAAACCAGCCACATCCGGGTTCCCGGTCAGTGTATCCCCGGCGATATTCATAGATGTGGCGGCATCAGCATTTGTCCATTGGATCGGAAGTACTTTCATGGTCGGAAACTTCGCGATCGCATCGTTGAAGCCAAAACTTCTTTTTGAACTAACTGATCCTGCCTGGATGCCGAGATTGGCAACTAGCCCCTTCTCTTCTAGCAGTTTCGCTGTCTGCATTCCCGCTTTGAATCCTCCATCGTAGTTGTCGGTAGTGATACTTGCGTTCGGAAGATCACTGTCGATTCCGGAATCTACCATCACAACCGGGACACCATTTTGAAGCGCCTCTTCTACCGGCGGGATCAGCGCCTTGGAATCAAGGGCGGCCAGAAGTATACCCGCCGGTTTCGACCGGGCGATATTTCGCACCAGGTCTACTTGGCTAGCTATTTCTGTTTCTGTCGCGGGACCCTGATAGTCGATAGTGTACCCGAGTTCTTTGCCTCGGTCTTTTGCTCCCTTGACCAGGAATAGGTAAAAGGTCGCTGATGTTGATTTAGGAATAAAAACAATAGTTCCCTGTTCTTTCGTCTGGCCGCACAGGTGGACAGTGCAACTCAGGAGGAGAACTACGGGCAACGCAGCTGAGCGAAAAAGGCGGATTATTTTTTTCATGTGCGGAATTTTTTGGGGGAAAGATGAGCGGATAGGTCGATTCTATGGGTTCCTGGTCTGACTTCAACACAAAAGGTTTTCCCTTTAGTGCATCGTCTCACGACTGGCAGGGATACCGCCGTCGGCGCTTTGACCGATTGTCAAGACGCGAGCGACGAGCATACTTGCATTTGTAGATGAGCAGCGCAGAAAATCGGCCAAAGCGCCATCTGCCCTCCCGGTTGGGCCTGAAAAGGGTTTGTCTGCGTCGTTGCTCGTTCGTCACGTATCACTCACGCCGAGCATCCGAACCTTTTTCACGCCAACCGTATGCCTCCCTACTTGTGAGACGATGCAATAGCTTGCTGACCTGCTGATCAGCTCAAAG
>JAFAQT010000438.1 GCA_019246215.1 Verrucomicrobiota bacterium | reverse complement strand
CTACCAAGACAAGCTTTATGCGCTGCCGACCAATACCGATGCGCGGGCACTTTTTTATAACAAGCAAATCTTGAAGGAGACCGCAGATCCCGGTCGAAGCGCAATACTGGGACAAGCTGAAGGAAGCGGAGGAAGCGGTCATCACCAACAGCCAGAGACCAGAAGGGGCACTCAAAATGGTGGACGACGCCGTGCAGCCGCAAATGGATCGCTTTTGCAAATGAGAAGCTAGCCAGAAATATCACGAGCCAAGCACTGTGATATTTTCTCGCTCTAGAGCCGCTTCCAAAGCGACTCGGAAGAAGGTCGGGTAAAACAGAAGGAAACAGGAGCTGGGGCTCCCCCCGATTTGGTGGACACGGAAACTCAAAGTAAAGTGAGAGAGCCCGTGAAAGAAAAGAAGGTTCAAAAGAGGTACGAAGAAGAGTTTAAGCGCGAAGCGGTGGAGTTGGTGATTCACAGCGGCAAGACAAATGCCCAAACCTGATCCCCTTCATTTCCTTAGCTTGACTTCTGTTCGAGTTCCCTTTGGTTCGGTCCTTTCTGTCGACCCAAGTGATTGTCGACGACAACCCTGACTCGATGTAAAGTTCACCGGTTACCCCCCTAAAGTAGGTCGATAACTTGTGGAAGGAGGATCCGGCTTGGCTGAATCACTTTGATTTAGCTCGGTTTCGGGTTCCTTCTGCGTTAGGCTATCGTCCCGGATTCTATGGTTGCCGCAACCGAACAGACTAAAGCACCGAGCCACCCAGCTCTGCAGATGCGGGGGATATCGAAGAGTTTCGGGCCGACGCGTGTTCTGAAGAATGTCGATTTCGAGCTGCGTGCTGGTGAAATTCACGCGCTGATGGGCGAAAACGGAGCGGGAAAATCGACCCTGATGAAGATCGCGGCGGGATTGATCGACCAGTATGACGGGGAAATCTACGTGGCCGGTAAGCAACATCGAATGGCGTCTCCGCGAGATGCAACGAGAGCCGGCATTGCCATGATCCAGCAGGAGCTCAGCTTGGTACCTGAACTCGCGGTCGACGAGAACATCTTTCTTGGGCAAGAAAAAGTTCGGTCCCTGTTTATTGTGGACAGGGAACAACAGGTCCGAGCGGCGGGCGAGGTGCTGCGCCCTTTGGATTTTCACGGGCGCATCGATCAACCGATTGCTAAACTGCGGGTCGGCGAGCAGCAACTGGTCGAGATTGCAAAAGCGTTGGTAGCAAAGGCCCGGATCCTGATCATGGATGAACCGACATCGGCGTTGTCAATCAACGAGAGTGAGCGCTTGTTTCAAGTCATTCGGACATTGGCGCAAGAGGGTGTCGCGATCGCGTATATCTCGCACCGGATGGAGGAAGTCGTCGTGTTGGCCGATACCGTGACGGTCTTACGCGACGGTCAACTGATCGGAAGTATGCCCCAGGAGAGGGCAAGCCGACGCGAGATTATTCGGATGATGGTCGGTCGCGAGCTACAGGAAGTCTTTGCGAGCGGCAAATCAGAAACTGCCACCCGGAAGCCGGTGCTTGAAGTGCACAATTTGCGATTGGAAAATCCTGCCCCGACCGTTATGCGATCGATGCTCGTGCAAAACGTAAGCTTTACAGTCGGGGCAGGAGAGGTGTTCGGAATCGCCGGTTTGCTCGGTGCCGGCCGGACAGAGACCCTGGAGGTCTTATTTGGATTACACCCGGGAACTTCCGGCGGGGATATCTGGGTCGACGGCAAAAGGATTCGTCTTTCGAATCCTGTCGATGCGAAAGCGGTAGGGATCGCGCTGGTGACTGAGGACCGCAAGCGAGACGGCCTAGTGCTTGGAGCAGGGATAGACCGAAACGCTGAACTCGCGGTATTGCGGACAATCGCCGCTTTTGGTCTGGTTTCGCCCAACGAGGAACTGGCGCTTGCCAATCGAACAATTGGGGATCTCGGGATCCAGGCGAGCGGACCGCGACAACTGGCGGGGACCTTAAGTGGCGGCAACCAGCAAAAGCTTGTGATCGGAAAATGGCTCTTAGCCAAACCGCGAGTATTACTGCTGGACGAACCGACACGCGGAATTGATGTGGGTGCGAAGGCGGAAATTTATCGGTTGATTGGAACGCTCGCTGAGCAAGGCCTGGCTATCGTGCTGGTAACCTCTGAACTTCCGGAATTGACGCTGCTCAGCGATCGTATCTTGGTGTTATGCGAGGGACGTCCGACGGCGTTGCTGAGGCGAGAGCAGTTTTCGCACGAAACGATCTTGGAATATGCCTCCCCTGGCGGATCGGTGCAGCCTGCATCTGGAGAGATGGAGGTGGCTCGATGATAAGTATTCTTTCATCGACTGGGAAATTTCTGCTGCAGACAAAGTTGTTTTGGGGCCTGGCAGCTCTGTATCTGGTCGGGATTTTTTCGTCGCCGATCAATCATAAAGGAGTAAACATTTTCCTGAGTCCGGGGAACCAGTCAGACGTCCTTCGGCAGGTATCGAACAATGGAATCATTGCGGTTGGGATGACACTTGTGATCTTGACCGGGGGAATTGATTTGTCCGTGGGTTCAATGATGGCGTTGGGATCGGTGGTCTGTGCGATGCTGCTGACTCAACAGGGATGGACGAACGCGTCGATCCTGGCTATCCCGGTTCTTGCACTCGTCTCGTTTTTTCTCTGCGCCTATCTGGTGCCGTTGATTGCCATCAATGTAACCCGGGCTTCGGCAAGACCTGTGGAAAAGGCGAATGCATCGGTCCGTTGGTGCGGGATAATCTTTGGCGTAATTCTAGCCGTCCTGTCGGTCTGGTGGACTGTCGGCCAGCTGGGCACGAAGTTTGGTGTGCTCGGCGTGTTAGTTGCTGTTCCGGCGGTCGGACTTGTCTTTGGGGCGCTCAACGGGCTCTTTATCACGAAGGGCAAAATGCAGCCATTCATTGTGACGCTTGCGATGATGGTCGCGATTCTAGGAATAGCCCGTTTGTTAGGAGGATCGAATATGGCGGTACATCCAGTGTACACCGGGACGAATGCCACGGAAGATTTTGATATCCTTCGGGCGCTGCTGTTGCAGGTTATTCCGGTTCCCGGACTGTTTTTTATCTTTGCAGTGCTGGTTTTTGGATTTGTTTTGAAAGTGAGCACTTTTGGCCGCTACATCTATGCGATTGGCGGCAACGAACAGGCGGCACGGCTCGCAGGCATTCAGGTCGACCAGTTGAAGATCGCGGTATATTCAATCTCCGGCATGCTCGCATGTACGGCAGGTGTGCTGTATACGGCGCAATATCGGCAAGGCAAACCGGATGCAGGTGCGGGTGCCGAGTTGGATGCAATCGCCGCGGTTGTCATTGGCGGTACCAACCTGATGGGAGGCAGAGGATCAATGACTGGGACTCTGGTGGGCGTGTTGATCTTCGGATTTTTAGGTAATATTCTGCAGTTGCGAAATATTGATAGCAATACACAATTGGTTCTGAAGGGGGGGATCATCCTGGCGGCAGTGTTGCTGCAAGAAGGCCAACTAGGGGTGCGATGGAAACAAATCCGAGGTTATCTCAAGGTGACCGATTCCGGCGGCGAAATAGCTGCTAAGTCCCGGCAGGTCGAGAAGGTAGGGAAATGAGCTCGAAGTTATCAGCTAGGACTCAGGAGTTTTGAGTGGATAATAAAAAAGCAAATCTGGTAAAAAATAAAAAATAACAACAACAAAAGGTAATCATTCCCCCTATGAACAGAAGAAAGTTCATCAAAGCAACAGTTGTCGCAGCAGCGGCATCGACGGTGTTCAAGCCGTTTTATACCCGCGCCGAAACGAAAAAATATCGATTTGGTTTTTCACAAGTAACGACTGTTGAACCGTGGCGTGTGCAGTTCAACAAAGATATGATCAAGGAAGCAGGTAAACATCCGGAACTTGAATTGATCATCACAGATGGGCAGGACAAGACAGAAAAACAGGTTGCCGATGTTGAAAACCTGATTCAGCAGGGGGTTGACGTCTTGCTAGTTAGCCCCAAGGAATCGGCGGGGCTTACAGGTGTTGTCCTGAAAGCAATTGACGCGAAAATACCGGTCATCATTCTTGACCGAAATGTTGAGACCGACAAGTACACCCAGTTTATCGGAGGCGATAATGTCCTGATAGGCCGGGAAGCAGGCAAATACGCGGTGGAACTGCTGGGCGGCGAAGGCAAAGCAAAGGGCAATCTGGTGGAATTGTGGGGAGGAATGGGGACGCAGCCGGCTCACGACCGACACGACGGTTTCATGGAACATGTCGGCAAAGAATCGGGTATCAAATCGTTGTTGCAACCGATGGATTGCGATTGGAAACAGCAAAAAGCGTACGAAGTGATGTCAACCGCATTGAAGTCCTTCGATCACATCGATCTGGTCTACGGTCACAACGATCCTGAAGCTTATGGCGCCTACCTTGCAGCAAAAGATGCCGGACGTGAGAAAGAGATGAAGATTTTGGGAATAGATGCGTTACCCGATGAGGGGGTTACATGGGTCGCCAAAGGGCAGCTAACTGCGACTTTCCTGTATGCGACGCCAGGAGCGGAAGGGGTGAGGCAGGGATTGAAGATCATGAACGGCGAAAAGGTAGAGAAGAAAATCACCCTGCCGACGATGAGAATCGATAAGACGAACGCCGAGCAGATTCTTAAGGAGAACGGGCTGGCATAAGAAGGAGCGGCAGGAGGCGACACGTCACAAGAGTTGCAGGACAAGAGAGGCATGGGTCGCTCCGGTCTGGCCTCTTCTGGGGGATTATGTTATCTCTTCCTTCTGCAACTCCGGGACTCCTGCAACTGCTGAACTCTCGTTCCCTTCATCTTTCAGCTCTGTCGCGGTATCAAGCCGATGCTCGAGTTCCGCGGCAACTCTGTCGGCAAGACCTGTGCTGCCTCTGTCGAATCTGAAGGTGAACCGGCGGTTCTTGCCTGGGCTGTAAAGGTTCAGCTCTTCGAAAAGCAATCGGCGCTCCAGCGAGACCTTCAATTGCTCTATCTCCAGCATTTTCGAGGCACTCCCAAACGTGGATTTCGTGATGAACCAGAGGTTGGAAGGCGCCTCATCGCTTGCTAGCAGGTACCCGAAACGATTCGGTTCCAGATACTTTCCGGGACCGGAAACGCAGGGTACAGCCCAAGCGACCGCGGCTGAATTGCCGGTCAGGCGCCGAAATAATGCCTCATGTCGCGAAGACAGTTTGGCCGGGAGTTTTTCGGTGTTCTCGCGGCCGGCGGTG
>JAFAQT010000414.1 GCA_019246215.1 Verrucomicrobiota bacterium | reverse complement strand
TCCCGGCGCGTAGCTTTCTTGCCTCTGAGTCGCTCCAAGTACGATCTCAACGAGATGCGTTGTTATGTTCCGT
Organism: Verrucomicrobiota bacterium; assembly: GCA_019246215.1. Classification (GTDB taxonomy): domain Bacteria; phylum Verrucomicrobiota; class Verrucomicrobiia; order Chthoniobacterales; family JAFAMB01; genus JAFAMB01. The sequence continues at coordinate 3,099 of JAFAQT010000414.1, read as the reverse complement.
GTCGTGAGCGCTGTATAGAAGGGTGATATTGCCCTGCTTGGCCGCCTCCAACAGCGGTTGACAAGCTTCGAAATTGTCGGCCAGCTCGGCCCAATACCGTCGTTGGAATTCCTTCCATTTGACGGGGTCATGATTGAACCAGCGACGCAGATCATGGCTGGGCGCTACTTTCTTGCACCAGGCGTCAACCTGCAACGCCTCTTTTTTCATGCCGCGCGGCCACAGGCGTTCCACAAGAAAACGCGCACCGTCCTCTTTCGTAGCCGGCTCATACACTCGTTTGATCTGGATCAAGGTCATTTTGCAGCTCCACGACCTTGGGATGCTATTCAATTGCGCCGTGTTCTAAAAATCAGGGATACGGGATGAAATCCTTCCAGTGATTTCTCCAGAAGCGACCTCCAATCCGTTTGCAAAAAATAAAGTGCAGCCGCGTTCCTGACTAAGGATCTTCCAGAAGGTGCTGATAACAAGGCGGCTCTCCACCGCAGCGGTCAGTCTCCCCTGAAATCGGCTTTCGTCGCCTTCTTCGGATATTCGGCCTTTGAAACCTCGGTCCCAGAGACCAAGCCACTAAAGTTCGCGCGGACGTGCATTGCTCGTTTCCAACGGGCGAAAGAGAGGCATCGTTGTTCGGGGTTGACAATGAAGCTGGCTCCCTTTGCCTGCGCTTAGCAGTCGCGTTGCTGCGGGGTCGGGCCTTTGATGTCCTACGTCGAGGCACTCAGCAAGGTTATTCATTGCAAGTACCGCAGCAAGTCATCCCAGCGCTAAAGGCTGAAGAAGTCACTCAGAAGTCCGTGATCTCGCGGCTGAAATTGACATCCAGTCAGACGGATTCTTTCGTACAGCGAAAAAGCTCGGAGCCCTACACCAATCACAACTTGGTCCTACTCCGACACTCATTGCATTCTACGGCGACCCATTTCGTTTGCAGCAGTCAGGTCGCGCATGCGAGGCTCAAACCCGTAATGCAAGCTCACAGAACGTGGAGTCTCGGACTGGTGCTCATCTTGCTGGCGGTCCAGCAGCAGTCAGCTCTTCCTGAAGATTTTCCAGGAATGGCCGTACCGGAAAACAGCGCGATTGTCCTCGCGGTCGCCGCTGACGGCGTTCAGATCTACGAAAGCAAACCGAACCCCAGCGGTGGTATGCAGTGGTCGCTGAAAGCTCCGGAAGCGGAGCTCAAAAGCGCGTCTGGCGACGTCCTGGGCAGACATACCGCCGGACCGAGTTGGATCCTGAATGATGGCAGCGCCATCGTCGGTAGTCTGCCCCCATTAAAGAACGTTGCTGCCCCGGGAAGCATTTCCTGGTTGCTTCTTGCCGTAAAGGCAAAAAGCGGCTCGGGAACTCTCGACAAGGTCGACTACGTGATGCGGGTGGCAACCGACGGCGGCCTTGCTCCGGCTGACCTCCCGACGGCCGAAGGCGAAACGGTAAAGGTGAAATATCACGCTATCTACATCTTCCTCCGGAAATTTTGATCGCCAGAAATCACCTTGTTTGAGGTTCCTGCGCAGGGGCCAAAGTAGGCCTGCGAGCTAAACCACTGACGTTGCATGGTCAGATTACGACCCAGCGGTGCATGAACTCAGAACGGCACTGGGCAATGCTCGCCGCTATCTGAGAGAAATTCACGGCTGGTAGAAAGACTTAAAAAGTAAAGTGCTGTCCTCAAAGATCATAAAGATCCTTTTCGCGGCTTTGTTGTTGGCAGACTCGGAACAAATGGGGCACAGTGCATTGCCGAAGAACTTTCCTTGATCCGTTCGGACCCCTGATCATCGAGCATGAGCCGCTTTGTCTATTTCGACTATCGTGGGAAATTTCCCCGAAGCACAAACTTCCCTGATCCTCCTGTGCCTTATCGGTATCTGGTGGAGGTCTCAAAAAGGGATTGCGATGGCGCAGACCGAGATAGGGCAGAGTTGAGACGAGTAGCTAGAAGTCTCCTGCACATGAGTCTTGGCGAAGAAAAGACAAGAATTGTCGCTGGTTCAGTGGAGCAGAAAGAGATTGAACAAAAACATTTCGATGGGATTACAAAGGCGGAAATTTACTCGACCTTTGATGGTTCGGTCTACAGAGTAGTCCGAGGGTTGGATGTGTGGGAATAAGCCCCAAATCAAGACAACCCTCTTATCTACGGGGACACTTCTTCTCTCGGTGCCTGACAGGACCACACGACGCCTATACTTTCCGACCGGGTCTGCATCTGCCGCCGCGTTGAGTTCGGGCCCCCAACCAGTGCACCAACTCTGAGGCTGGTTAGCGGCGTTGAGCTCAAAATGAGCCGCCGACAACTGGTCCAAGCCGGAGGGGCGGTAGGGGGAGCGTCTCTAACTAAATCCAATACGTGTATTGATCGCCGTTCACAACTACGGGCTGGCGATCATTATGATCCCGGTCAGGATTCGGAGGTTCCGGTCCATGAATATTTCCTCCCGGGACTAATTCCCCCGGGAGTAATGATCATCATCATTGGTCGTTTCCAGGTTTTCTGCCTTTTCGTCATTTCCTTGTGAATGGGTCTGAAATAATCAGCGGCCGTGCTTCTTTGATCGACAATTCGGTCTGCTCTTGAATCGGGATATGATAGAGCTCTAGGAAACTCTTGTTCCTGAGATGGAGACCCTCTAAACGAAAGACTGTCGCGTTGGCAGCCACGCGTTCATGCTGTCGTAACTGAAATCGGATAGGCGCGCTTCGATCCATTGCGGGCGTTGGGGAAGTGCGACGGAATCTATGCACCAAGGTCCGGATCGGTGGAAACCGGCCCTGGCCAATGCGTGCGGACCGATTTCTCCCGCCAGATATTCGGCAAGCTGTTGGTCAGTGGCTTCGCCCGCATATGGCGATTGTTTCCGATATTTTTCGATTCGCGTGCCGGGAACTTCGACGAGCGCGGTTTGGGGACTATCGGAGGGATGTCCAGATTCACGGTCATGCGGGGTAACAGTCACTTGCACGTATATGTCTGGGGAAGGCACAATTTCGAGTTCATGGTCGCAATCGCTGCCAAGCAGCAAACGTGGTCTTGATGTATTTTACGGCCACCGACACCATTAGAATAGTCCAACTTCGAGCTAAGGCACC
>JAFAQT010000284.1 GCA_019246215.1 Verrucomicrobiota bacterium | reverse complement strand
CATCCCGAATATCTGTGAGACGCTAGTGTACCGTCTCCTAAATCCCTTAAGTTTCGCCGTAGGCCAGTTGGCTGTTTTTCAAGGCGCCAGCGACGAGCATATCTAGATCGATATGTAAGGAGCGAGCAACGCGGAAAAACAGCCAACAGGACACGGCCCAGAGGGTTGCGTTGAGAATGGGCCGGCGGCTGCGTTGCTCGTCGGTTACGTATCCATTCAGATATGCGCCCTTCTCGCGCCTTGCCGGCGGCCCATTTTGAACGCAACGACATCACCAGTATATGCGAGACGGTGCACTAGCGTCCAACGTTCAACGTTGACCGTCTTTGCGCGATGTGGTGAGTGGATGCAATATGGGAAGGTGATGCGTCTTCAGTCCGTACCGGCTCCCTATTTCGATCTCGAGAAAACGCTGAGCTCCGGGCAGGTGTTTCACTGGACGCGACACGGGAGAGGGTTTGTCGGTGCTATGGCGGAAAATGCGGTTTACCTGGAGCAAGTGGGTGAATCCATCCGGGTGACTGCAGGGCAGGCAGCCCAGGCCGCGCACTATTTCGCTCTAGATCACCCGCTTCCGGACATACTGGAAACTTTTCCGGCGGACCCGGTGATCCAAATGGCGATCCAATTTAGTCGAGGTCTGCGAATCATTCGGCAACCTCAATGGGAATGTCTCGCGACCTTTCTGACTTCGCCGCTGAAGCAAGTTCAGCATATTCGCGCGATCTCGCTTGCAATCCGAAATCGTTTTGGCCGGAGATTGCAACGGGATGAAATTGAGGTTTTTAGCTACCCGCGTCCTGAGCAGGTGTCAGAAATTCCTTTAAGAGAACTGCTTGAATGCAAGATGGGTTTCCGCGCGGCCAATCTGCTTGCCACCGCGAAGATCGTGGCTTCCGGAGAGATAAATCTAGAGGCGCTCCGTGACTTATCCACTGAAGACGCTCGTGCGGCTCTCTGCGAGTTGCCTGGCGTCGGCGAAAAGATAGCAAACTGCGTGTTGTTGTTCGCGTACGACCGTCTGGACGCGGTACCCGTCGACGTTTGGATCGCTCGAGTGCTGAACGAGGCCTATTTTGCAGGACGTCTCAAAGTCTCCTTGCGAGAGTTAAAAGCGTTTGCGGCCGATTATTTCGGTTCTTACGCTGGTTATGCACAACAATACTTGTTTCATCACTGGCGATTGACATACCGAAAAAGGCGATGATTCAAGTTGCTCTCTGCCCAAGCGAGATTCGGAGAATTTCAGCGACCGATTTAAGCGGGGTAACCGCCGTCGTGTTTGATGTTTTGCGAGCGACCTCTTCCGTCATCACTGGCCTGGCTTCCGGAGTGGAGGCAATCATTCCGGTGCGGACTGTGGAAGAAGCGCGTGACCGCAAAAGGAAAGATCCCGAGCTGTTGTTGGCTGGAGAGAGAGACGGGTTACCGCCACAGGGGTTCGACCTCGGGAATTCGCCGGAGGAATTTGCGAAGATCAAAGGAAGACGCGTAGTGATGACCACGACGAACGGAACGGCCGCCATCGAAAGCGTTCGACTGGCGTCCAAAGTCCTGATCGGTGCCTTATTGAATCTTGACGCCTTGGCGGATTACCTGTTTACGCATCCAGCCCGCAACCTCTTGCTGGTTTGTGCAGGAACCGGCGAAGAATTTAGCCTGGAGGATGCTGTCGCTGCGGGTGCCCTGGTCGCTCGCCTGCCCTACGATCAAGGGGTATCAGATTCAGCGATCATGACACGAAGCCTCTATGAGCGAGTGGGGAACGATCTGGACGAGTGGCTCAGGGAGACGAAGAACGGGAAGCATTTACAAAAAATTGGCAAAGGCGCTGACATCAGGTGGTGCGCGCGGCTCTCCGTCTTTAACCTGGTCTGTCAACTCAGCGGAGGGAACATCATTTCATTGACCGATTGACGGGAACTGTATCAGGGTGTGGCCGTTTCGATGACTCGCAAACCGGCGGCGCGTATTTGCAATGCTAATCGCTTGAGCTACAAGTGGAGCGGATCTAGGCTAGGCGGATTTTTCGATGTCGGATAGGAAAAAGATCATCTGGGCGATCGTTGGATCGCTCATACTGCACGTCATCATCATCCTTGGTTCAAGCAGGGTGATCACGCTTTGGCCGGATCTTTCGCCCTTGAAACAAAAGGCGCAGGATGCACCTCCCGAGTTGACGATGCTGGACAGCCAACCACCACCGGACGAGCGGAAGCAAGAGCGCCAATATCTGCGCACCAACGACGAGCAGAAAACGGACCAAAAACCTGTCGATTCCATGTTCGAATCCGACAAGGACACGACCGCTGCCAGTGAACAAACGGCAAAAGGGGACGCGCCAATCCCTACCCAGGACGGAAAGGAAACGCCAGATATCGGCTTCAAGGATGAGCAATATTCCTTGGCAGACAAAGGACTAGCGTTTTCAACCGACCCCGGCCGTCAAGCTCAGGCGCAACCGGAGAAGAAGGCAGAGACTAAACCGACCGAAACTCCGACAACTACTCCTGCTCCTGAACCAACAACTACGCCTGAACCAATAGCAACTCCTGAACTGGCTCCTAGTCCTCAATCGACTCCTGCTGCTACTCCTGAATCAACTCCTACTCCTGAACCTACACCCAAATCTACTCCGGAACCGACCCCGGAGGTTGTCCCCACCGACGAAGAGTTGGCCATGCTGCGTCCGACGCCGACTCCGCGCCCAACGCCCGCTCGGAAACAGCAAATGATTCCGCAGCGCCCGAGCGCTCCTGTGACAGCCTATCGCCAGGAGCAGCGAAGCACCCGCATGCAGGGGAACATTAACAATCGTGGGAGATCTTCAATCGCGGCTTTGGGAACGCCGCAGGGGAGATTCGAAAAGGCGGTGCAAGATGCGGTCGGTTCAAGATGGTACTACTATGTGCGCGAACGGGGTGACCTGATCAATATTGGTACCGTTCAAATTAGATTTTATGTGCGCCCGGACGGAAAAGTGGAAGATGTCAAAGTGCTTCGGAATTCATCCAATGAAACCTTGGCCTCCACCTCGTTGCAATCGATTATTGAAGCCAACATACCTCCGATGCCGGAAGACCTCGCTCCAATGTTCTCCGGAGACCGGATGGAGTTTACGATGAGCTTTAATTTTACCTACTAGTTATGTTGCATTTAGCCCTATTTGAAAACACGTTGGATTTTTTCGTCAAAGGCGGCGTTTTTATGGCGGTTTTGCTGCTCTGTTCCTTTGTCGCTGTGACGATTATATTGTTGAGGTCGGTCGCATTGCGGCGCCGTGCCGTCATTCCGGTGTTGATCGAGAAGGAGATCAACAAGATTAGACCGGGCGATGAACCCGAGCATTTGCGGCATCTGATTCAGGACGACCCGTCCCCTCTCTCGAGGATTGTGGAGGTGGCTGTGCGTCCCTACAACGCAACGAAACAGGAGACGCTGGAGGTGGTTCAGTCCCGTGCGCGACAGGAGATCGTTCGGCTGGAAAGCGGTCTTTTTATCCTTGAGATTGTCGTTGGCATCGCACCGTTGCTAGGCCTGCTTGGCGCGGTGACAGGCTTAGTGCGAGTCTTTGGCAATATCGGCAATGGGGTCATGTCAACTTCAGATCTCAGGGGAATAGCCTCGGGGATCGGTGAAGCGCTGAGCACAACAATCGTCGGACTAGCGATCGCAATCGCGGCTCTGGTCGCTTACAGCTACTTTTCTCGTCGTGTCGAGCGGTTGGCGGTCGAAATGGAATCGCTGCTGATAGATCTGATTGAGAAGATATTTCAGAACAATCGAGGAGCGGAGGCATTCGCTCCCGAAGCTAACTCGCTCGAAGGGGCGACGCGATGAGGTTCTACATTAAACGGAAACGCACTCCGCAGATTATCATTGTGTCGCTGATAGATATTTTTGCGATGCTACTCATCTTTTTTATTGTCACGACCACGTTCAAGACGGCGCAATCGGAACTATCGATCAAGCTTCCGGAGTCGAAAACTGCAACGCAGGCCGATAATCCGAAGGATCCGATTGTCCTGGCAATCACGTCTGACGAAAAAATCGTGCTGGACGATCGTCCACTGAATAGCGTGGACGACCTTGCTGCGGGTTTGCAAGAAGCGCAAAAGAAGACCCCGAACCGGCCGCTGGCGATGAAAGCGGATCAAAAGGTTTCATTCGGATTTCTCGTGCAGGTCCTCGATTCTTTGAAAAAGGCCGGAGTCAAGAACTTACCGACCTTTACTAAACCGCCAGATCAGAAATGATTCGCGAAATCCTGATATACGGAGAGTCCGTGCTGCGGACGAAAGGAAAGCAGATCGAGAAGATCGACGATGATATTCGCGCCTTGGCGGCGGATATGCTGGAAACGATGTACGACGCGAATGGGGTCGGTCTGGCCGCTCAACAAGTGGGCAGAACGCTCCGCCTGACGGTGATCGATGTGAGCGACGCCGAAAGTCGCCCCAGCAAAATGTGGGTTGCGGGAGAAGAGGTCGATCCGAAGGAGCACATGCCGCTGGTCCTGATCAATCCGGAGTTGCAGCCCGGCGAGGAATCGGAAATCGGGACCGAAGGATGCCTGAGCTTCCCGGAGATCACCGCGGAAATTCCGCGGTCGGCAAAAGTCAAAGTCACTGCGCAGGATCTCCAGGGGAACCGGATCGAATTTGAAGCGGCGGGCCTGCTGGGTCGGGCGGTCCAACATGAGGCCGATCATTTGAATGGGATCTTGTTTATCGACCGAATGTCTTCGGCAGCGAAGGCCTCCCTGGCCGGGAAGTTGAAGCGGTTAGCAGCCGAATCGAAGAAATCATAGGGGGACGGGGTTATGCGAACGGCCGAAAGTGCTTTGATTGATGGTCGTGCTGTACCAAGCAGCCAAGCGGTTGCTGGCGTAGACGCAACGGATTTGATCCGCCGTATTCCGGGTGGGGTTCTCCGAGACAAAGTACCCCGATCCTGGGTCGCTGCATTGGCGGCAATGCTCTGTGTGTATTCGTTTACCTGTGGCGTGCCAAGATTATTCGATCAGATCGATGGCCAATACGCAGGCGCCGCCCGGGAAATGATGGATCGCGGCGACTGGATGACTCCGACCCAGGACGGCGTACCCAGACTGCAGAAGCCGCCGTTCGTCTACTGGTGCGAGAGCCTGTCGATGAGTCTCTTCGGAGTCAACGAATTTGGCGCGCGTCTACCGGTGGCACTGGCGACCGCAGGCTGGTTCATCGCAACAGGCCTTCTCGCCCGGCGCGTGGTTGGCACGTGGTCCGCCGGAGTTGCCGGCGCGCTGACGTTGGCGACGTTCATGGGCACTTTCTTTTTCACTCATCTCGTAATGCCGGAGCCGTTCCTGAGTTTTTTCCTGACGCTGTCGTTCTGGTCGATGTTGAAGGCATTCCAAGCGGACGGGACCCGGCGCAGAAATAATGAAGTCGATCTATGGCTGATGGCGGCATGGACTTTCATTGCCCTCGGTACACTGGCAAAAGGCATTCACGGGCTGATTATTCCCGTGCTCGCAATTTCTTGCAGCGCCGGATTCAAACCATCGGTGCGGCCGATATGGCGAAAATTCCTTTTGCGCCCTCAGGGTTGGATTCTGCTCCTCACAATCGCAGCGCCCTGGTATCTGGCGACTGAGTGGCGCTATCCGGGTTTCCTGAAAGATCATTTCTTCAATGAGCAGATAGGCTCGGCGTTAAGTCGGAGATGGCCTCCCGATAGCGATCGAGTGCCCCTTTGGATTTTCTGGGCTGAACATCTAGCCCTCCTTTTCCCCATCTCTCTTTTGTTTCCCGCGGCGATCAGGGCGGCTCTACAGAGCCGAAAAGGTCGCCGGCCCTGGTTAAGCGAAAGTGTAGTTCTTCTTCTAGCCTGGTTTTTCGTCGTCGCACTCGGGATAAGCTTTTCCAATATACAGGATTATTACCTGATGATCGCCTGGGCGCCGATCGCGATCTGGATCGCCTGGGCCGTCACCAGAAATACAATCTCCTTTAAGTGGCCGGCGGTCATTATCAGTTTACTGGGAGTCTCAGCATTTGGGATCGTATTCTTTCTGGCGGCGGTTTCGCGTATGAACAATTCGAGCGATTCCTCCAGCTCCAACTCGTTGATAGGGGACACAATCCTGAACGTCTTTCAGGTTCTGCCTCCCACAGCGTGGAAAGATATGGTCCCGCTTCTTTATCTTGCGTCCACCTCGGCTCTGGTGGTGGGGATCTTGGTTTTCGTGTTCGATCGAAAAGGGAAAAGGGAGCTCTGTCTTGCTGGATTTGGGTTGTTAATGGCAGCGATTTTTGCGATTGGCGCGCGCGCAATGCAGCTACTGGAGGATGAGTTTTCCTCCGCGAAAGTTGCGGAGTTCATCGATTCACGAACTCGCCCGGGCAGCATGGTGATCGCCCAGGGGGATCCGAATGAAAAGACGACTTTATTCTTTTATTTGCACCAGCCGATCTTTTGGGTGGACGGCCATCCGAATATCGAGTTCGCCACTCGCTCCCTTGCGATAGGACTTGACCACTACCTGACCCGTGAGCAGGTCGCGAAGGGGTGGAAAGGAACCAAGCAGGTATTTCTAGTGATTGAAGGCACTGCACTGGCAGAATGGAAGGTCTACCTGGGGCTGAATCCGAACCAGGCAAAGCCGATTGGCACATGTGGCTCTCGCGTCGTTTTGGTGAACCGCTAGTGTACCGTCTGGCATATGATAGTGAAGCCGTTGCGTTCAAAATGGGCCGTGGGCAAGGCGGTCCGAGCCGGACTGGCGACAGGAGGGCGCGTATCTAGATCGATACTGCATCGCTTGCAAATCTGTAAGGATTTGTGAGCGATGCAGACTGAGCAGATTGCCCGGCGACTATTTTCGCGTCTCTCCAGGTGGCTGGTCAGAGGAATCTTCTTTCTGGTGTGCCGGACAAAGGTCGTCTATTTCGGGAAGCTTCCGATCGGAACTGGATACATTCTTGCGAGCAATCATATCAGCCATTTTGATCCTCCCTTTCTAGGTTCGCGGTTCCGGAGATACGTCGATTGGATGACCATGGAAGAGTTATTTCGCAATCGCGCGAGTGCGGCTCTTATGGAAGCTCTTTGCGCCTTCAAAGTGCGTCGCGATGGGACAGATCGCACCGGAATTCGAACCGCGGTGAAACGACTTGAGCAAGGACGAGTCGTCGGGGTTTTTCCTGAGGGTGGGATCCGCGCCGGGAATGGATCTGTGCTTGAAGGGGCGCCGATGTGGCCGGGGGTAAGCGCTCTCTCGGTACTTTCGGGCAAACCGATTGTTCCAAGCGTGATTCTTGGAACCGACCGATTATACGATCCGCGAAACTGGTTTCGGATTCGTCGTGTCGCTGTCTGGATTGGCTTCGGAGAGAGTATTTCACCTCGATGCGACCTTCCAAAGAAGGACGCGCGTGAGTTGATACAAAAATCACTTTCCGAAGCATTCATTTGTTTGAAAGAAAGACTGGTGCTCCAATTCGGGTTGGCTGAAACAGATTTGCCGATGACCCCGCAGGCCAGGAGACGGGAAAAATCTCCTCCTTGACCGAGAGGGTCGCCATGAAGATGAAGACATTCGTCCGCATGCAAACGGCGACCGGCGTTGATGCAGTGATGTGCGCCCTGATCAACGGCATCCAATGGAGATTGCAAAATCAGGTCTGCACCCCAGAAGAGCTCGAGATTTATCTTTCTGCTTGTGAACCAGTTTCGCGCGATCTGTTTTATCAGATCCAAGGAAGGCCGGAGATCGTCCGCAACGGAAATTATCTTGAATGGCGCAGTCCGGTTCAAACACCATTTCCGGAAAATCAAACCGCGCGCGCCCGGGTCTTTCTTACTGACCGGGGATTCTCCGCTCCAACGGTCATCTTTCTTCATGCGTTGATGTCGGCCCATGACGTCGGGTACTGCCGGATCGCTGCGCGCCTGAATCTTCGTGGTTGGAACGCGGCGCTGATGCACTTGCCCTATCATTATTCCAGGGTGCCACGCGGTCATTTCAACGGGGCGCTGGCTCTAACGTCCAACCTTCCTCAGAACGCGGAGACGCTGCGACAGGCTGTCACGGAAGTGCGTCAATTATTGGAATATTTGCGGAGGAATGGGTGTCCTGATTTCGGCCTGATCGGGACCAGCTACGGCGGCTGGGTGGGTGCGTTGGTGAGTTTCATGGAAAGCGAATTCCGGTTTGTGACGCTTTTGCAGCCGATTGTGGATATCGAGCACGCGATTTGGGAAAGTCCTGCCTCCACAAGAATTCGAAAAACTCTGTTGGCTGCCGGGATCGAGCGGGGCGTTTCCAGGCGGCACGCGCATCTAACTTCTCCTTTGCACGGTCGACCGACGTGCGCGGGGGAACGTGTCCTTATTATCGGCGGGACTTATGACACGATTGTACCGGCCTCTGTGCTCAGGAGATTGGCGCAGCTTTGGCCGCAGTCTCGATTGGTTCTGGTCGAACAAGGCCATTTCGGTTACGCAGCCATGCGCGAAGCGCTGCGGGGCATCGCCGATTTGCTTTGACCTGAAAACGAGGAAAAGAGATAAAGCTGCAGAACCCGACTCCACAGAGGGGATGACCGCCAAGTTCCCGTAAAACTGAATGGCGGTTTTTGCTGTTGGAAATGGGAGCACCCTTGGCGTACGCGAGATAATTGGGATACCACAACTGGAAAATTTATGGGAGACATAGCACTTCGCGCTTTCATGAAAGTCATAGCCGCTGGTACAGTAGGGTCACTCGTGGGTGCAAAAGCGTTCGCTGAGGAAGGAAAATCGACCGCGGAGGCAGAATCCTTCCTGCTACTTGCGAATGGTTGGGTCC
>JAFAQT010000281.1 GCA_019246215.1 Verrucomicrobiota bacterium | reverse complement strand
AATTTTACGTTGCCCGCCCGAAGCGCTTTCATGGCAGAATCGAAATCGTCGACCTCGAAAGCTACCGCCGGCCCATCGCTGGAGGGCTTCCATTTTTCCTGCGCCATGTTGCTGAGTGCAAAAGTCGAAGGGCCGAGGTCGTACTCTATCCATTGTCCGTTCGCAAAAATGCGAGACGGTTCTAGTTTCAATATGTCTTCGTAAAAGGCTCGCGCGCGTTCCATGTCCGTAACTGGATAGCCCGTAAATGCTACTTCGACAATTTTCATGCTCTTGAGTCAGGTTTATCTGTTTTTGGCTTCCGCAACAACTCTGTTCGCCGCCTCTGCGAGATCTGATGCCGCTTGAATCGGCAGCTTGGAATCTTCCAGCAATTTTTTGCCAAGCGCCACGTTGGTGCCTTCCAATCGGACGACAAGCGGCACCGGTAAACTGACCGCCTTGACCGCGTTGATGATTCCCTGGGCAATTACGTCACAGCGCATAATTCCGCCAAAAATGTTGACAAGAATGGCTTTGACGTTTTTGTCGGCGACAAGGATTTTGAATGCCTCAGTCACCTGTTGTTCGCTTGCGCCGCCGCCGACATCGAGGAAATTAGCGGGTTCGCCACCCGCGTATTTGATGATATCCATGGTTGCCATAGCGAGGCCGGCACCATTCACTAAACAAGCTATGTTCCCCTCAAGCCCGATATAATTTAGATTGAACTTCGACGCCTCCACCTCGCGAGGATCTTCTTCGTGCAGATCCCGCATTTCGAGAATCTCTTTGTGCCGGTAGAGCGCATTATCGTCGAAATTAAATTTAGCGTCGAGCGCGAGCACCTCGCCCTTATCGGTCTCAACCAAAGGATTGATTTCAACCATCAAGCAATCGAGCGACACAAACAGTTTGTAGAGATTCTGGAACAGCTTGGAAGCAGCCTTCCATTGGTCTCCCTGAAAGTTGAGCTCCCTTCCAAGCTTCAGCGCTTGGAAGGGCTGCAGTCCAAGCAACGGATGTACTGGTTCGCGGATGATTCTTTCCGGATGCTCTTCGGCGACTCTCTCGATCTCGACTCCGCCCTCGGTGCTGGCAACCACTACAGGCATTCCGGATCCGCGATCCATCAGGATTGCGAAGTAGACCTCTCGCTCAATGTTGACCGATGCAGCCACGAGAACCTTCCGCACAACCTTTCCGGCAGGTCCTGTTTGATGCGTCACCAAAGTTTGACCTAGCATTTTCTCCGCTAATTCGCGAGCCTCACTGGGTGTGTTGCAGAGCTTCACCCCGCCTTTGAAACCGTTCGTGAATGTTCCCTTGCCGCGACCGCCTGCGTGGATCTGCGCCTTGACAACGATTTCTGAGGTATTGAGTGAAGTGGCAATTTTCTCTGCTTCTTCCGGCGTTTGAGCTGGCGCGCCCTTGGAAGTCGCGACGTTGAACCGTTCGAAAAGCTGCTTGGCCTGATATTCGTGAATATTCATCTCATAGGGGGGTTCACGGCCGCCGGAAGGCAGAGCGACCCCTGAACATAGGGCGGGGCTGGAATGACCGTCAATCGGGAAGTGACGGCCGATCGGCAAGCGCACAAACGACGCGTCATCCGGAACGTTGCAATTGAACCTCCTGGACTTAGACTGAAGCGTGCTCAGCCTCTACCCAGATGCGTCCAATCGAATGCGACGTCTCGGCCTGCGCCAAGACGAGTTCGAGGAAGTTTTTTCGCGTTCCAGCGGGCCCGGGGGCCAGAATGTCAATAAAGTCTCGACCGCCGTCACCCTTGTCCACCGGCCTTCGAGTATTTCGGTGACGGTCCGGGAGACGCGCTCCCAGCACCGGAACCGTCAGTTGGCTGTCAATCGACTCATTACGATGATCGAAGAAACGCGGAAGAAGCAAGCCGCTGAACGCAGAACGGCAATCGAACAAGAACGACGGCGGTATTCCAGGCGGCCGCGCGCGCTTCGGCGCGAAATTCGCAAATCCAAGGAACGCCGAACTGCGATCAAGCAAGCGCGCGGGAAGATTTCACCTGATTAGTCCGGAAAATACGACGAGCAAACGCTTGTAATTCTTCGCGAATGGAAACCCGTTTGGCTACACTTCTTTTGCGCCGTGGACCGGTGTATTTTGAGCTCTAAACGCTCCTGAGAGGCGCTCGACATATTTCGCGAAGAGGTCAAATTCAAGGTTTACGCGAGCTCCTTGCCGAAGGCAATGTAGATTCGTCTGGCTCCACGTATGCGGGATAATCCAATTGACAAAACGATCCGAATTCAATTCGGCGACCGTCAGGCTGATTCCGTTGACCGCGATCGACCCCTTGTAAGCGACGTATTGCGCGAAGTCGTGCGGTAACTCTATTTCGATGCGGTGATCCTGTCCGGCGGCCTCTATCGCGAACAGCTTCGCGGTGGTATCGACGTGACCTTGAACAATGTGCCCATCAAACCGGCTTGAAGCTGCCATGGAACGCTCTAGGTTGACCAGATCTCCGGCCTTCAGGTCAATCAAGTTGCTCCGCGTAACGGTCTCAGCCAGCAGATCAAATCCCAAGGTGGAATCAGTCTGGGATATCACCGTGAGACAAACGCCGTTGTTGGCCAGGCTAGCGCCGATCTTCATTTGGGAAGCGAGCGCAGTCCGGATTTCCAGGAGGTAAGTCCCTGAAGCCGATTGAACCAATCGCGAAACTTTTCCAATCGCTTCAATAATTCCGGTGAACATTTTTCAGAGTATAACCGCGACTGGGAACGATGGAAATGCGAGCTTTTGGTATCTCCGTTGGCAGGTGGAAAAGCCGCTCCGTATTGACTTTAACAATCCCAAACTTTAATGGGGGGAATCAACTCATGCAGAAGGTGATCATTGTTGGCACCGGTTGCGCAGGTCTGACGGCGGCCATTTATACCGCACGCGCAAACCTGAACCCGCTCGTGCTCGAAGGCCGAGAACCGGGCGGCCAACTCACAAGCACCACCTTGGTGGAGAATTTTCCTGGTTTTCCTGAGGGCATCGATGGCCCGCAATTAATCATGAACATGCATCGGCAAGCCGAGAAATTCGGGGCGGAATTCAAATATGCTGAGGTGCAAGGATTCGAACCTGTGGACAGCCATTATCGCCTCAACATCGATGGCGAGTCAATCGAAGCGCAGTCGGTCATCATTGCCAGCGGAGCCTCGGCGAAGTGGCTTGGCCTCGAACATGAATGTCAGTTCAAAGGACATGGGGTAACCTCCTGCGCTACCTGTGACGGCGCATTTTACCGGAATGTGCCGGTTTGCGTTATCGGCGGCGGCGACACCGCCACAGAGGAAGCGATTTTTCTCACTCGATTTGCTTCCCAAGTGTTCCTGATCCATAGGCGGGATACTCTTCGCGCGACCAAAATAATGGCTGAACGGGCATTGAACCATCCGAAGATCAAGCCGATTTGGAACACGGAAGTCAGCCGATACTTAGCCGATAAGAAAGGCGAAATTGAGGGCGTCGAACTCAAAAATACCGAAACCGGCAAGCTATCCACACTTGGCGTAAAATGCGTTTTCGTAGCGATTGGCCACACGCCGAACACCGGGCCGTTCAAGGGAAAGATTGAGATGGACGCCAATGGCTACCTCGTCCGGAAGAAAGGCACCCAAACGAATCTCCCAGGCGTATTTGCCGCAGGGGACGTGGCCGACCCGATCTATCGCCAAGCCGTCACGGCCGCAGGCCAGGGATGCGCCGCGGCCATTGAAGCTGAGCGATATCTCACTGATCTGGAATAGTCCAGATTCCGCTAACTAAGATCTGCGAGATTTGGTTTGATCGTGATCGAGTTGCTGGTGATCAATCCTTCTTCACAAACAAACGCAAAACCACCGCTGGAGAGCAATTCTGAAGTGTCGGTAATTCTCACGATCTCCTTCCCCTCGACTCTTCCGGTGATTTGGGCACCCGAGACCTCCAAAGTGATTCCGTACGGTCGTTCAAACTCCCACGGGAAATCGACCTCACCTAGAACTACAGTTTCACCAAGTCGCCTGACGATACACGCCTTCCGATTAGACGTGAGTAAAAACGCGTAGCAACGGCGTAGCCCTCGAACGCGTACCGCTAGGCCGAAAGACCGAGCGACTCGCGGCGTGATTATCGAAGTGACCGAATAATCCCGCCAGGCACTTCCGCCCATTATCAACATACCAAGCCCCAAGTTGTGAGATAGATGAAACGCCTCCGGCCATCGAGTCCCGGCGTCATCGACCGCGTTGACCCAAGCTCGCAACCACATCTGTCCGGATCCCTCCGGCCGTCGGAATTTCGTGTTCGGGACGCCCCGCCAATCCAAGTAATCCAGGTAAAGGGTCCCGGAGACCTCCTCTTGAGCCGTCACTTCGATTCCAACTTTAGCAATCTGAGCCCCACCCAGATCCTCAAGCGTCCAGGCAAGTTCGCTTCCCTGACCGGGGGCAAGCTCAATCGCAGGTCCCCGGCGAACTTCCATTGAATCATCCACCCCATAAAAAGAGAAATAGAGCCTGCAGTTGACCACAGCAGGATTGCCATCATCTGCTTTGATGCTTGCCCTGACGCTCTGTCCCGGAAAGAGCGTAGGATTAGCCATCAAAGCATAGTGACTCTCTTCGGCTTCCTGGAGCGACATGAAAGTCCGTGTTGCCACGCGGACGAACGCCTCTTGAACGACCCCTTCAAAATGTATAGCGAGGCTCCGCGTCCCGAGACCGCTCTGTCCTTCGACATTATTTAGACGAACGGAGGCGGAAGTCCAATACCCTCGGTCAATCTCGAATCCCTGAACCGAACCGGGAAACTCAAAATGAAAGCGAGCTCCGTTCTTGGGCAAAACCGGAGGCGAAATGTTTTCCAGAACGCATCCGATCCGGGCAATTTCGTAAGCCTCAGCGACCGCGTCCGTGATCGAACGACTGCCATCAGCACTCGAAATTAGAAGCCGATCAGCGACCGGGCCTCTCCAATCCGGCCCGGAATCAATCCCTTTGATTCCGTTCTTAATGCCCATCAAACAACCCACATTCCCTGAATTGCAGTCGGTGTCCCACCCTGACGTGTTGGCAATCGTGAGAGCGGTCGCGAAGTCGTCTTCGCCATACAGCAGGCTCAACAGCACGATCGCGCAATTAGGAATGATGTGACAATCTCCTCGGTACTTTTGGTACCCATAAAGCTCGTCAATTCGTGCCCTCGTATCGGTCCAGTCCGGATGTTGTGCGTGCCAGGCTTGAATATCTCTTGCCAAGTGGGAGACCAGAGAATCGGAAGGAAGAAACGACAACCCGAGTTCAAATAGAGCACCGATGTCCGGTTCAACAAAAGCTTGGGCTTCCATCACCGCGAGGAACTGGGCCGCCAGCACCGCTTGGCCGTCGTGGCTGACGCTGGCAGCTTTGCCTGCCAAATCAAACGCCAGCCTCGGATTTCCCGGGGCAACCATGGCCCAGGAATCAATGAAGATTTGTGCACCGATCTGTTCGGCAACGGTTTTTCCGTTCAGGCCTATCGAGCCGCTTTGAGGCGCAGGCACTCCCTCCTTTAGACGAAGAAAGGCGGTGTGCTCAGTTGAATTGCCAAATCCTCCCCACCACAAAATCGTTCTTTTTTCAATAATGTAGTTTAACCATGTCTCTCCGATCTGAGCCGCGGTGACGCCCGCGTTATTCGCAAAGTCAGACAATGTTCGAACGAAGGTGAAAGTTCCGGAAATATCGTCGTCCGTGACAACCAACGGTTTGCTCAGACGCTCATTTACATAGTATCGAATTGGACCCAGTTCACGAACGATTCTCTCGTGGCTCCATCCCTCGAACGGGCGCCCAAGATAAACGCCGATGATTTTGCCAAGAATCCCGGCATACACTTTCTCCAAATAATCAGTGGGAACCGCCATTCTAGTAAACACCTGTTGCAGAATCACATCGACCCCGCTTTGTCGATCGAGAACCGAGCAAAACGGGGCACGGTTCGCCCGCTGCTCCAGCCATTTGCGTCTAACCAAGACAGTGGACTAAATCACTTCCAGAAAGTTCAAATCTGGAAGCGCAGGAAACTTCCCATGAGGTTCCTCCTGGTACCAGAACGCGGTTGAGGCAATGTCGTCCTGCAACGGCAGATAGCGGCGCTCCCCTTCCAGCGTCGATCTCCAGCCAAGAGCCTGAATCGTGACCTTTAGATCCTCTCGAAATCGAATCGGATCCATGATGTGCCAGCGATACATACCGAATCGTTGTTGGCTCTTGTAAAGCCCGTCCGGCTTGATGACCTGAGGAAGACCGGAATAGGGCGAACAAAAGACGCCGTACTCGCCTGGGGGATGCTCAAAATTCCAGGCTCCGCCAAAATAGTCCTCAGTTCCCGTCCCACAAATGGTGGGCCAATCATCATCGCCGTCTATATAAAATTTGATTTCGCCTTCGCCCCACCAGCCATTATTCCGCACACCCCAGGCAAGATAAGTCCCCACGTAGTGTCCCTGGCCGCGGATGCCATCAATAATCGTATGAACCTCTTTGTACGGGATAGGGTTCGTCCGTCTCCATTGTGCGTGCAGATAAGCCCTGTCTGCCGGCACTTTCGTTAACGCGTATGTAATCTGGTAATAAAAGCCGGGCATCGGATCTGCGCTCAAGTTTTCCAGCGTGATGCGCGCTCCCTTCCGAAATGGCATTTCCCAGTAGCAATTGAATGCGCCGGCTGGATTCACCGTGACAGGCAGGGAAACGATATTGCAGCGGAGAGCCCAACCATGACAGAAAAAATCTCCCAGTGGCACCTCCACCGATGGATCTTCCTCCCCATCCCAGAACATCCGCAAGACAAACCTTCTCCACTGGTTTGAATGGGTGGTCAGCCAAATATGTTGGATCACGCCCGGCCCTTCGATTTCGGCCAAAGTCACTTTATCAAATGCCTTAATATCAATGCTTGGCGAGACTTTCCATCCTTGCCCTAACTCGCGGGCAGGAACCGACCCCGTGCCGTGCGCCGCCATCCCGCCTTTCCCTTTGCTGCCATCGAAATTTTCAGCGCTGATCGATCGTGTTTGCGCTGAAGAGAGAAGCGACAAATTCCCAAGTGACATTCCGAGCCCGTTAAACGTCGTTTCCATATAGTTCGTTGCTCAAATTATTTGATACCCGTGGTCTTGATCGATTCGACCAACTGCCTTTGGAACAAAAAGAAGAGCACAAGCGTAGGCATAGCAACAACGACGGAGGCGGCCATAATATAATTCCAGGCTGCAGAATACTGTCCCTGGAAACTCGCAATCGCGAGCTGCACCATCCAGAGATCTTGATTGGTCGTAATAGTTAACGGCCAGATAAATGCATTCCAGTTCACCAGAAAAAAGAAGACTGCCAAAGCCGACAATATCGGTCGACTTAACGGAAGCATTATATTCCAATAAATTCCCCAGTAGCTCGCTCCGTCAATGATAGCGGCCTCTTGAAGGTCGGGCGGTATCCCGAGATAAAACTGGCGCATAAGGAAGATTCCGAATGCGTTAAATGTTACTGGTATAATCAGGCCGGCGTAGGTGTTAACCATTCCCATTTTCTGCACCAGAATGAAAAGAGGAACAATGATTACCTGCAACGAAACGAGAAAAGTCGAAAAAATAATTAGAAATATAGTTTCACGCCCTGGAAACCGAAGGCGCGCAAATGCGTATCCGGCCATGGAATGGAAAAGCAGCGCGATCACGGTGATCGTTCCTGCAACGAAGAAGGTATTCAATATATAACGGAGGAACGGCAACTGCGTAAAAACATAACGAAAGTTATCCAGTGTCGGATGATTTGGCAGCAGGCTGGAATTGAAGATTTCATTAGGTTGCTTGAAAGAAGCCGAGACCATCCAGACCAAGGGAGAGGCGGTTATAATCGCGAGTGTCGCTGTCGAGAAAACAAGCATCCATCGACTAACACGGAAAACCGGGGCTTTTTCTCGATCCATAACCTCATCCAAGATGAAATCGGCCGCCGCGCGTCAGAGCAAATAAGGCAACCGTGATCGCCAGCAATATAACAACCACGGACGAAGCCATCGCCGCGGCATATCCATAGTTGTTAAATTTAAAGGCCTGCTCGTAGATATAGAATACCGCCAGAGAGGTAGAATTTGCTGGGCCACCATTCGTCATCACAT
The DNA here is from genome assembly GCA_019246215.1 of Verrucomicrobiota bacterium. Lineage (GTDB taxonomy): Bacteria > Verrucomicrobiota > Verrucomicrobiia > Chthoniobacterales > JAFAMB01 > JAFAMB01. Next base: position 5,154 of record JAFAQT010000281.1, on the reverse strand, counting down.
AAATGAGGTCGAAGGCCGAGGAGCCGGAGACCGCCGCCACCGTGGAAACCAGGATAACGAAAAAACTGGTCGGACGCAGCAAAGGCAGCGTAATGTTCGTGAACATAGCCCATGGATTTGCCCCATCGATTTTCGCCGCTTCGTAGTATTCCCGAGGGATCTCCTGCAGTCCCGACAGGAATATGATCATATAATACCCCATCAAGAACCAGATGGTCACGGCCAGTACCGCACCCAGAGCTAATTTCGGGTCGCCCAACCAGGATCGCCCCTGAAAACCCACGAGTTCGAGCATTTGATTGATGAACCCGATCTTGTCGATGAGCAACACCTTCCAGATCAGCGCAATGACCACCAGACTGACAACGTATGGCATGAAGAAGAGGCTTCGCCACACCCCGATCCAAGGAATCCTTTGCCTGACCAACATGGCAAGGCCCAAACCAGTGACATAGAGGCCGGGGACCAGGCACACGACGTACACAACTGTTACCTCGATGCTCTCGAGGAATAACGGGTCGTGAAACATCCGGTTGTAGTTGGCCAGCCCGATAAACTTGTAGCCCCCGAATCCGTCGACACTGAAAAACCCGAGGCTCAGAGACAGCGCCATGGGCACCGCCACGAAAATCAATAATCCGACAAAGTCAGGTAAAATAAACAGCCACGCGGCGAGCGCCTCCTTTCGCGACCTGGTCCAGTAAGTTCGCCCTCGCCGTTGCACCGCTCTCCGACGCGCCCCTCCTCCGGAGGGAGGTTCCAGGCCGTCCACAGACAATCGAGCCTGATCATCCATGCCTATCTAAATTGGATTGCTCTAGGGTTGGTTTACTTGCAACATCTGTGAACAATCTTGATTGTGGGACCAGAACTCCTGGCTTACCGGCAAGCTCTGCTCTTTGAGATCAAAGGAGTCTCAACAGTTTGTTTTAAAGCAACGGCGCACCCGTGTAGCCAGCCAGGAAACTATCGATCTGTTGCGCACCTTGTTCGGCTGTTTTTTTCGGATCCGCACCGCTCAGTTGGCAGGCTTGTATCGAATCCGAGATCGTCTTGTACACTTCCGGTGGAACGCGCGGCTCGCCTCTCCCGGTAGGAAAAATTTCGTCTTTGAACATTTTCATCGGAGCGGAACTGTAACCTCCGGCGGCCGTACCTCTTTCCAAGGCAGATTTGCGCGGCGAAACATCGCTCTTGGCCTTCGTACACCAGTCGACCACGCGTTGAATGGAGTCCTCCTGCATCGAGCCAAGCGCCCAGACACAGAATTTCGCGGCCGCCTCAGGATTTTGCCCTTTTGCGTTTGCAACAAAGGACCATCCGCCAAGATCGCTTTTTGGAGTGCCACCGGGCGGCACGGGCAGCGGAAAGACGCCATACTGAAAATCCTTGGCGTTCTCTCGCAGGGCACTTACTGCCCAGATGCCAACGTTTTGCATAGCACAATATCCTGACCCCAGATTTGCAACCACGTCCCATACGCCTCCGCCGAGATAGTTCCGCGAAGCAACGTTCTGCTTAATCGTATCCTGCCAGAATTTCAGCGCTTGCACGGTGCCAGGAGAGTTAAAAGCACTTTTCTTCCCGTCTGGAGTCGCGATATCTCCCCCTCCCTGCCACATGAACGGGTACCAGGTAAATGTCTGATAATAGCCGGGAGTCGTTTCGAACAAACAACCAAATCGGTTCCCTTTGGTCAGTTTGTGCGCCATTTCCAGGAATTGGTCCCATGTCTTCGGGACGTCCTTCTCTGAAAGGCCAGCTTCGTCGAACGCCTTCACACTGTAGAACATCGCCATCGGTTCAACTTCCATCGGCAGCCCGTAGATTTTGCCCGCAACCATCCGAGTCTCCATCACGTTCGGGAAGAAGTCCTTTTTCGCTTCTTCTTCCATGTGCGGCGTAAGCTCCGTAAGCACGCCGCCGTTGTAATACCGAAGAAAATCGCCGGGACTGATGATGAAGATGTCCGGACCGCGTCCGGAGGCGAATGCCGTCTGGAGCTTGGTTCCGTTCATGTACTCGTTGTTCGGGACATACTGAAGCTCCACCTTCACGTCATGGGTTGCGTTCCAGGCAGCAACACAGTCCACAAACCATTTGCTCTGCAGGCCGGAAGCACCGTTCGGGGCATAAAATTGCCAGAATGAAAGGGTCTTTGTCGCCGCTCGCGCGGTGCGAATGAAAAATGGGGAAAATATTGAAGACACCGTTACGACAGCAGCGGCCTTACCCCCCTTTTTTAGCAGTTCTCTGCGGCTGATCCCTTCTATCGCACGGGACAATTGATCTGAGCTACTGTTTTCCAATTTAATTTCGGCCATAATCGTTTTTTATTTCGAAAGGTACCCCTGCGATTTCTTCCGATTTGCGTCCGGCAAGTCGTTCAGTACCTCTAAACGGCGCATCGTGGCACCGTTTTTCCCAAGTATCCAACGATTCTGCTGCTCCTCTGCCGACATCTGGGGGATACGCAATAGAGTTCTGGTTGCAACCGCTTGCACCCTAAATTATCAGCCTCCCGGGGTCAAGCTTAGCAGCTTTTCAATTTCGCCGACCACGTTCCTCGGGTGCTCGGCTTTCAAGAAGCAAGCGCGAAAGCTCCCTGCGCCGGCTGAGCACCGAACAGTTCAGAAAACGGTTGCACTCGGCAGTTCCCAGCACAGACTCTTCACAATCTGCAGCAAACCCAAATACTCCGGCCTCCGGGCGTTCAACGCCGGATGAGACATGGCGACCCTCCCATGAAGGTCTGCGATCTTACGCAGTTCTATTCCCCATTTAGCGGCGGTGTGAAACGCTATGTTGAGGAAAAGCGAAAGTACGCAAATGCGTTAGGTCATGAGCATATCCTGATCGTCCCCGGAAAAAGAACGGAAAAAATTGAGACACCAGGAGCCAAAACGTTCCTCATCGGATCCCCGCTGGTTTCCCGGACATCTCGTTATCGCGCCTTGTTCAACCTGAACGCGGTCGAAGAAATCCTCGAAAGAGAGCAGCCGGATGTCATTGAATCAAGCGATCCATACCAGATCGCCTGGAAAGCTATTGTTTCGGGCGAAGCGCTACGCATCCCGGTCGTCGGGTTTTACCATTCGCATTTTCCGGACGCCTACCTACGCACCACAATGAAATACCTGGGCGAGACAGCAACCAACGTCATGATGGAAGTGGCCAAAAATTACGTGCGCAATCTTTATAACCACTTTCGCAGAACGTTCGTTCCGTCCATGGGTTTAGCACAGGTCTTAAGCGATTGGGGCGTAGAGAACGTGGTGTTATGCGAACTCGGTGTCGACGTAGCGGTTTTTACTCAGGCGTGCGACAGGGCTGCCACCCGCAGCGGGTTCGGCATCCCAAAAGATCGTTTCGTCCTCCTGTACGTTGGTAGACTTGCGCGTGAGAAAAACGTGAAGACTCTTTTTAAGGCCTTTGATCTGCTTTGTGAGGAGGCGCCTGGACGGTTTCACCTTTTTATTGTGGGAGACGGGAATTATCGGGATGAGGTCTTGGAGCTTTGCAAATCAACCAGAGCCACGACTTGGCTAAGGTATTGTTCGAACCAACAAGAGCTGGCCAGGATTTATCGGGCAGCCGATCTGTTTGTTCACCCCGGCGTTCAGGAAACATTCGGCTTAGTCGCCCTCGAAAGTCAGGCGTGCGGCACGCCCGTCGTCGGGATCCACGGAAGCTATATGGACCGCATCATTTTCGCCGATCAATCCCACTGGGCAAGAGAGAACTCTCCTGAATCGCTGGCCGCGGCTATCCAGGCGATGAGCGGAACCAATCTGGAAGCCGCCGGTAATCACGCAAGCCAGAGAGTGATCCAGCGTTATTCCTGGCGTAAAGTGTTTGACAGGATGTTTGAGACCTATCAACAAATTAGCGCGTGATTCGCGAATCCGTGACACGGCACTTATATATTAGAAAAGAAATTGCGTGCGCTGTTTTTCGTGCGGCGTGATCTGCGGCGTCTGTGGTTTGCTTTTGAATCAACATTTACCACCCTGCATGGAATCCAGAGTGCTTGAGGGCAAGGGCTTTCAGGTCCGGAGGTATCACGGGTCCGATCGGGACTCGGTACGGGCACTCTGTTGCGAAACCGGGTTTTTGGGAAATGCGATAGATCCGGTCTTCGAAGATAGAGAGATCTTTGCGGATTTTCTGACAGACTACTATCTCAAGCACGAGCCGGATTCTGCATTCGTGGTGACCAGGGAAAGCTCTTTGCAGGGATATCTCCTCGGATCGCGCTACCCTTTGAGGCACCAATTCCACAGCCTCTTTCAGAATTTCATCTATGGCGGGAAAATTCTCCGACGCTACTTCGGTTACGGGCCGGAATCTCGCGAATACATCCATTGGCTGATTTCAAGAGCCTGGCGTGAAGTGCCTGCGGCTCCGAGAGCCATTGGACATTTCCACATCAACCTTCTTCCGGCAGCCAAATCTGTCGTGGTTTGTCGGCAGCTTCTTGAAACCTATCTGAACCATCTCTATAATCACGGCGTGAAGCGCGTACACGCGCAGATGGTGACATTCGACGGCAGGCGCGGTTCCAAACTGTTCGAGCGATACGGATTCAAAGTGATGAATCAGTCCGAAATTACGAAGTACCGCCGATTCACCGTTCAACCTGTTTACCTCTGCACCATTGTAAAAAACCTTGAAAAACAGAAGCAAAGCGGTCGGCTTTTGTACCCCCTGAGGTAAAGGAGGGCTCATCCGATTCCAATTGTTCCGAGGCACAATCACTCTCGAGGAAAACGAAGGAGAAGGTCGCACCGTCCTCTGGGGTGCGCCAATATGGCTCATGGATATCGCTGGCCATTTTGACGCTGTGTGGGCGCCATTCTGTCTCATATACGATCGGCTGACCGCGGCTTGTCTTTGAATAAGTCGTTGAATATCAGATACTTATACCTACAAATAAAAGTGGCATAAGCTAAGCTTGTCCATTGGACTGACGAAATTTCAAAAAAGAAGGTGATTATGAACATTGTACGCTACCAGCGATATCCCCAGACTGACTTGTCCGCGGCTTTCGATCGGCTCACCAACATGCGAGATGAGTTCGACCGCGTGTTTGAGTCCTCTTTTGGCTCATTCTTGCGGCCTCTCGGTTCGCTTAACCGGTGGAATCCTGCGATC
>JAFAQT010000266.1 GCA_019246215.1 Verrucomicrobiota bacterium | reverse complement strand
GGATTTAGCTCCGATATGTACTACATAATAAAGCTTGATGCTTCTTTTGTCATCAGCGTGAGCCGCCTCGATCGCGACAACAAATCGCAGTCCACGCCGATCCTTGCCACCGTAAGCCATACGATTTTGTCTGCGCTGGGGAGCGGGCGATAAGTCGAAGCCTGCAGCGAATTAGCCGGCTCAAAACCTCGTATACCCGTACGCGAATGGCGTCAACGATTTACCAAAGCATAGCGAGGCGCCTTGGGTGCGCTCTGCTCCTTGTTGCCGGTGAGCACGTGACATCGCTGACGATCGCGTTGAAGACGCCAATCAGCCGGTTCAGCCTCACGCGAATCGGCACCGAAGGCGGCGCCTCCGTGTCGACCTGGACGCTCGGATGCGTTCAACAGCGAGGGTAAAGTCGTCGGTTCCGCAGGCGAAGAGCATGGGCTTCCGCCAGTGCCGCAGCGGTTTTCAGTCGAAGGCAATTCGATTGTGCGCATGCAACTGAGCACAGACAACCGTCTTGGGGCGGAAACGTGGGCCACATGGAATTCGTTGCCGGCGGTCGAGCTTGAGGTTGATCATTGACGGTTCGCCGAGCGTGAGACGACTGCCGCCGGTGAACAATTGGTGATGGCGGATGGAAGCGGGAAACGTGGTTTCACGCGAGATATTCAACAGGCCCGTTCAGCTTTGTTTAGAACGGCAACACTCGGTCGATCGACTGATCGTGCAGAATAGCAAAGGCAAAGCCGAGAGCGACTGCACTTATTAGATAAAGTGCCGCGAAAACCAAGACAAACACCTCAAGCATTTGTGCGTTCCAACGCGACGACCGCGCGTTGATCGAGCTTCTGGAGGGTATTGTGCTCTTTTCAGCGTTCGGTGCTGCAGGAGTAATCGCTGGGAATTCGCCAGCAGGATCTATTGTTAACATTGAATTCATACTGTTGGACTGTTCCTATTTTTTTTGGATGGTTGGAAGGGGGTTTTTGGGGAGGCCCCGCTGATTCGAACTGCTCGCAGCATGGTTCATGCCAAGGGAAACGGTTGTCTACGTTTGAAGGGGAGCTATTTCAGATTGAAAAGGGAAACACCGTAAACGAATACCATTACTGGGAAACGCGTTCCCGCTTTCAAACGGAATTGCCAACACTCGCGGAGTGCTGTGGTACGGAGAGCATGTTTAGGCGGGGCTGGTAAGGGGATTCAGGCCCACTCCAGCCCCCTTGGAATGGCCTTTTGCAGGACAGCAAAGTGCCGGAGCCATTCCGCAATGAATTGCGCTCGCGCTAAATGGCTTCTCGGACCCGAAGCCGCAGGACGGGATGGAACATAATCTCTTCCCCGTGGCAGGACGGACTGCCGGGGACGACAGACAAATCTTGTGACGGGTGGCCCGACAATCAGTCGCAGATCCAATGGGGGCGGTCCCGTCGGTGTCCAGCCGGCCGAGGACGGCTCGTAGCTCATCTCGGACGAGGACAGCGGCACAATTTACAGCTTGGTTCCTCTCAGCGGTCAATAGGGCCGGTGCTCGTTCAATTTTCAGGAGCATCTATATATTTGCTATAATAATAAGAACACATCGCCCGAAATGTGGTCTGCCTCAGAAGCGAAACGAGTCTTTTAAACGCGTCTTGGCAGCCCCCGTCTCGCCTTCGTTACTGTCAAGAGATCGCCCTCGCGCCAGAATAAGCATTAGAGAACATCTAGTCGGCACTCCCACGCCAAATTCCGGTTTCGAAATCGCGGGATTTACGCCGAAATGCAAATAGGCATACTTGCAAAGTTTTGTAATATAAATAATAAATATGGAAAAAAGGAGGGTTTGAGCTAAGGTCCGCTGCCAGAAGCGCCTCACTCCCTCGCACTGCAAATCAGAACCCGGAATGAAAACGATTTTAATTGTTGATGATGAGCCGCCGGTGCGCTCGTTGTACGGCTTGGTTCTACGCAGAAACGGTTATCATGTCATCGAAGCTGATTCCGAAGGTGTAGCTCTCGATATGGCGCGGAATCATCTTCCCGATTTGATCTTAAGCGATATCTTTATTCTGGAAAGCGACGGCGTGAGCCTCCTTCGCCAGATCCGGGGCGACCCGAAACTGATG
>JAFAQT010000245.1 GCA_019246215.1 Verrucomicrobiota bacterium | reverse complement strand
ACATCCGGCACGACAGGCGTTCACGAACAATGATATTGATGAGCCAATTCGATCGATGGCGGAAAAGCTGTTTCGGGATACTCGAAAACGGTTTGGTGATTTCGTGTCCAGACATTACCAAATGGATCGAATGGATGAGGGAAAGCTTTGCAGCCGGTAACTACATAGTTGCCGAGGACGAGATTGGTGGGTTTCTCGTTGTAACCGAGTTTTTAGGAATCAACCACAACGCAACCGGAGCTGGTCCGCCGCTCTGGTTTGAGACATTGGTTTTTCGCGAATCGGCTGACGGCAATCTCGGAGTCAAAATAGAATTTGGAACCGTCCGATATTCGACCTTGGCCGACGCAACCGTCGGCCACTTGGTGATCTGTGAAAAGGTCAAAACCGGCGGAATCGAAGAATGAAAACGACTAACCTCGACCTGGCCGCGTTCGCCTCGGTCGCGAATCCGTCGGCTTCCCGTTGGTCGCTTGAGCTCTGAAGATATTCTCGGGGACGCGGTCTCCTCCCTCTGTGCGTGGCTTTTACCCACTCTTCGCTTGGAAGCAATGTCGAGCCTCCGCTGAACTGTTTCTATGCTCGACGATCGCATCGTCGCCGGAGGCCAAACGTTCTCGCCGACTCGCGCGAGTTCTTGAATCGTTCCCTTGCGAATGCCGTTGATCGCCGCGAAAACGTCCGCGAAATATTGAAATATTCCCGACGTCTCGACCCCGCCTCGTGTTTGCGATCGCGGGTGAGCCTCGATGTACGTTTGCACTTCCCGCGGGTTGCGAAGATCGACGCGGGCAGCGGACGAAATTAAAGAGCGCGGGCTGGATAGCATAGCGATTCACAACCTGATGAGAAGCGCGGGCCTCACGAAAGGAGCTTTTTATCCTGGTTGGAGGTTTTCTTCGCAGTCCCAAATAAGTCTTTCAGGAAGTGGGTACCGCCGTGGTAAAGAAGTCTTCTTGCCATGAATTCAAACGGGGAGAACCAATCCATTGAAGTCGATCAAAGGCCGCTGAGCTATAGCGATTTGAAGCGCTGGCTCGGGCTTTTGGTTTTGCTGATCGCGGCAGCGCTACTCGCTTGGGCGTTGAAAGCCGTCCTGCTTCTCTTTGCAGTCGTATTTCTGGTAGCAATGGTGCTCAACCCAATCATCGCTTTTCTGCAAAGAAGACGAATTCCTCGTGGTTTGGCAGTGGCTTTGCTGGGATTGGTTTTCGTAGGTGGATTCGCGCTGGCGCTCTCGTTTTTAATCCCGCCGCTTCTTACTCAGATTGACGACCTGATCCGGCAAACGCCCGAAATTTGGAATCGCGTGCAAGCGCAGGCAGCGACGTTCGGCAGGCGCTATCCTTCCATTCAGCAGGCGATACCGGAAGCGGATCAAGTGCTTAACACAGTCGGTGCGCGCTCCGGTGACTTGCTGCGGCTTCTGTTTGAATCGAGTTTTCGGATCGTCGGCGGCCTGTTCGGGAGCGTGTTTGCCGTGCTCCTGCTGGTGTTCATCTTGATCAACCCTGGGCCGCTGGTTTTTCGGTTTCTCACTCTGGTGCCAGACCATTACCGCGAGGCATCGCGACGAACGCTCCTGCGCTTGACCCAGCAGATGGCGGCGTGGGCGCACGGAGTGATCATCAACGGAACGATCAGCGCCATCACGACCGGCCTACTCATGGCGCTTATTGGTGTGCAGCCGGCTCTCGTATTTGGATTTATAGCTTTTTTAGGCGAGTTTGTTCCAATGATCGGCCCCGTTCTGACGTCGATCCCGGCGCTTTTTGTTGCTTTGAGTATCGGATTGGACAAGTTCGGGCTCGCATTGTTAGCGGTGCTTTTTGTTCAGCAAGTAGAAACCAATATACTGGTGCCCTTTATCCTGGGTAAATCGATGGAACTGAATCCTGTAAGCATCCTCTTCTTTACCCTGGCGATGAGTTCTCTCTTTGGATTGACCGGAGCAGTTCTATCCGTTCCGGCGACTGCGCTCTTTAAAATTGTCATCGATGAATTTTACTTGCGACAAAAATTGCGCAATGAGCATCAGATCCAGTCGCAAGCAAATCAGATAATCCTGGGCGGAGCAGAGCGAGATTTAGACAAAAGGTAACCAGAGGTTATACAGAGGAAGGAGGAAAAAGGGCCTGGACGGCGGCACGCGGACAAATTGTTGGTAAATATTTCGCTGCCGCTTTTCTCTGACCATTGACGCCGGCGCGGACAATTTCCTGCGGCAGAAACCCTGTATCAGCTCCTCCAATCTGCGAACCTGTGAAGTTTGTGTTTCAAATTCGGACGTTGAGGTCAGATTTTCACAAACGGAGGAGCGATTCCAGGTAAAAGGAGACAAGCGTCTCACCCCAGAACAACCAGATCACCGTGGCGATAGCCAGATAGGGGCCGAAGGGAATTTTTGCGGATCGCTCGCGCTTGCCCAAGGCGATTGCCATGATACCAAAGGCTGCCCCGAGAAATGAAGCCGCAGCGATCGTGAAAAGAATGCCCTTCCACCCGACGAAAGTGCCGATGGCCGCGATCAGTTTGACATCGCCCAGGCCCATCGCTTCGCGCGGAAATTGCGCGAAGGCAGTGTGCCCCGACAGATGGGTGATTTGATCGAGGAGTATAGTTTCACGAGAGGTTACAAGGCGGTCGTGAAAAAAAGTTAAGTCGATGTTCTCATACTGCGCGCCATTGATATTGACTTCGTCCGCGTGAATGATGATCCGGTCGGACTTGCGGAAGAAATGTTCGCTCCACAAGAAGGGCTCCCGGTCAATCAAGATTTGCCGCTCATCCGGCAAGAGGACGTGAAAGCTGAATTCCGTCGGACGCTCGGACCTTACCTTGTAACGACCAAAGGCTAGTTTGCCAAATTCGCTGATCAGGAAGAGAATGATTGCACCACTAAACGCACCTGACAGGGAGAGAACGACGGCCACTAAAGGTGACGACGTCTTGTGCAGTTGCGGGGTGATCAGACTCAGCAGCAGGCCTGCAGCAATCCCACTCTTGCTCAGCGCATCCGGAATGATAAAAAATTCCAGATCGACAAACGTCGTCACCACAAGGATTGACAGGATTACCCAAACCGAAAGCAATGTTGGAAACGGCACCAGGACAGCTGCGGCAGCGAACAATAGCGCGGTGAGCGTTTCCACGATCAGGTAAAGCCGACTGATCGGGGCATGGCAATGGCCGCATCGTCCTCGAAGGAGCAACCAACTGAGAATCGGAAAATTCCGGTGCCACGGGATCAAATTCTTACAATTTGGGCAAAAGGATCGAGCGGGATGTACGAGCGAAATCCCTCGCGGGATGCGATAGATACAGACGTTTAAGAATGATCCGATGATCGTTCCGAAAATGAAACTCGCGGCGATCGTCAAATACTGCACCTTACTGCTGCTTAGCGAGATCAGGTTCCACGAGCTCGCATAGCAGGTGGATAATAACCTTGTGAGCCTCCTGGATTCTGGCGGTGATCTTTTCAGGAACGAGCAGTTCCACGCTAGCTAATCCGGAACAAAAACCGCCGTCGCGGCCCAGGAGAGCAATCGAATTAAGTTCAAGCTCTTTACCTCGCTCGAGAGCGCGCTTGATATTCTCGGATTTGCCGCTGGTGGTCAGCGCGACAAGCAGATCGCCAGGCGCACCGAATGCCCTGACTTGTCTGGCAAAGAGTTCAGCAAAGGAGTAATCGTTTCCAATAGCGGTCAACAAACCACCGTCTCCGGTCAGCGAGATGGCTGGATAGGGTCGGCGATCGGAAACAAAACGGCACGCTAATTCAGCTGCGAAGTGTGCGCTATCAGACGCGCTGCCTCCATTGCCGCAAACGAGAACTTTGTGGCCCGAGAGCAAGGTCCCGCGGAGCAAGTCCGCCGCACGAGTCACTGCATCCTCCAAGCTAAATATTGTGCGAATGGCTGCGATGGACTCATTGAGAGAAGCCCGGAAGGACATATAACAAGAACTCTCTTCGAGGAGCCATGTTATTTCAAGCTGGAAAACCGGACTGAACGTCTTACGATTCGGTCCATGCGTTATTGGGCATTTCTACTTGTTTTTCTCTTTCTAGCCGCGTGCGAATCAACGGACGATACCTATGTTCCAGGACGAATTCCCAAGGAGACGGCGGTCGCCATTGCCATGCAAGCAAACAAACAATATCCGTATCCTTTGTCGAAGGTCACCCGAGTAGCCTGGCGTGCGGAGCAGGGCTATTGGGCAATCGATTTCAGAGATGAAGAGGAGGATTACGGAAAATTTTATCTTGTCAACGGGAGGGGCAGGATTGTAGGGGTCGGCAACATCCAAGGCGACCAATACTATTAGGCCCTTCGGCACAGTTACAGTGGCCAGTGGGAACGCCGTCACTGTTCCTCGCCCGCAACGAGCTGTTATTTGGGGCCTTTGGGAGAGGCACGAAATAGCATCACAAGGTTTGTTTGCCCGGTTCTTCGCCTCCGAAGCCGAAGGGCCATGAGGACCAAGCCCGATGTTTGGGCCCTCGGGAAACGCCTCGCCCAGCGGTGACGCACTCTGAAGAAGCGCCAGATTCGCGCTGCGTTAGCCGGGATCCATTAACCGACCGATCCTTCCATCCCAAGGTCGATTAACCTCTTCAGTTCGAGCGACACTATGTTTCCATCGGAAATTCGCTTACCAGATCGTTGACACCGATTTACCGCCAGCTTCATCGCCTGACCTTTGTTAAGTCCTGGCCTGCCGCATATCGAAAATTTGCTCAGTGCCAATTTGACTGACCGATGCTTCATGTTGAGTGGTGTTGCCCATTCCAAGGACTGAGACAGCGGGGTAGGTGTCGGTCCGGCTCGTTGAGTTGATTAAAGGGGTGCATTACATCGGTATTGTTATTACAGCCTTTTAGGTGTTGCGGATTGTGCACCAGCCCGCGATAGGTCGCACGCCCTTCGCCAACATTGATACTTTTGGAGACAACGTTGCTTGTGTCTCATCGGCGGCATGAATCATTTTTGTGCCAGTATCCTGGTGCTGGCCGTCACTCGCCAGTGCGATGCTAGTGTACCGTCTCCTAAATCCCTTGAGTTTCGTTGCGTTGAAAATGGGTCGGCGGCTGCGTTGCTCGTCGGTTACGTATCCATTCAGATATGCGCCCTCCTCGCGCCTTGCCGGCGGCCCAT
>JAFAQT010000085.1 GCA_019246215.1 Verrucomicrobiota bacterium | reverse complement strand
TGTGGATATTTCTTCAAGAACTCAAGCGTCCCGTCCGACGATCTCCCATCGATGATCCAATGCTCGAAGTTCGGATAATTTTGAGCCAGCACACTTTCGATGGCCGTCCCGATGAATTCCTTTCGATTCAGCGACGCGGTGATGATTGAAATCTTCATGCAAACAGCCTGCGGATCGCCTCAGCAGGAGTTCAGATTTTGCGGAATAACAAAAGCGCGTTCCGGTCTGGTGGTGGTGGTTCTTCCTCTTCCCTGCGATGACAAGCTCAGGCAGGCGATTCGAGTATTTGTACCGGCCCGGATCTGGCACTCCTGAATTCGTGCAACCTGGGCGTCTGACTTCCGCTCCCGCTTCAGGGCCCGGGAATCATCCCGGATTGCCGCGCGTAATTGAACAAGCCGCCCGCTTCGATCACCGGCCGCACATCGCCCATTGGCTTCAACTGATGCACCTGTCCATTAATCTCGATTGTATCATTGTCAAAATCGATGATCGCGATATCACCGGTCTTCACCCTCTCGATCAAACGCTCCCGCGCCTCATACGGATAGAGTTCTCCAGTCGCAACGCTGTTGCGGAAAAAGATACGTGCATAAGATTCGGCCACAATCGCCTCAACTCCCGCAGCTCCAAGAGAGATCGGGGCGTGCTCACGCGAACTGCCACAACCGAAATTCTTGCCCGCGATGATGATTTTATAGCCGGTCTTCGTTGCCCCCTTCTTGATGAATTCAATGGGGTAAAGATCGTCCGGGAGGCCGACCATCGCGTAAGACCCCAGTTTTTCATATTCTTCGGGGATCGTCGGGACAAGGGTCAGATATTGCGCCGGAATGATCTGGTCAGTGTCAATGTTGTCTTCGACGACGTAAACGGGACTGGTCAGCTTTTTTGCCATAACCGATCAACTCAGAAACTCACGAGGATCGGTTACATGCCCGGTTAGAGCCGAAGCCGCAACAGTGTAAGGACTGGCAAGGTAAACCTTCGATTCTTTGCTGCCCATACGTCCGGGAAAATTTCGGTTTGTTGCGCTTATACAGGTGAGAGGTGCATTCAAGCGACCAAAGGTGTCTTGCGGTCCGCCCAGGCAAGCCGCGCACGAAGCGTTTTCTGTCATCATCACCCCAGCGTCGATTAACACATCCCAAACAGAAGTTTCCCCTAGCCGAGCTTGCTTGAGGTCGCTTACCACCTCGGATGTCGCGGGGACGCCATAGGTCTCTATCTGCACCCGTTTTCCGTTCACGACTTCGGCAAACGCTACAAAGTCACTCGTTTTGCCCCCTGTACACGAGCCGATGTATGCGCGATCCAGGCGCACATACTCCAGCGTCTTTGCCAGCGCTCTATTACCCGGGTTCGGATGCATTGCAACGGTCGGTTCCAGCTTTGAGAGATCGTAGACTTTGTCGAATGCGAAAATCTGGTCTCGGTCGAGTTCAGCCGGCTCGTAAGCCGATTTTGTGCCGTTCGCTCGAGTGCGCTCGTCAACGTAAGCAAACGTTTTTTTATCGGCCGGAAAAATTCCGTTCTTGCCTCCAGCCTCGATTGCCATATTTGCGATGGTCATCCGGTCATCCATGTCCAGTGCGGATGCGCCAGGACCCTCCCACTGCATGGCGCGGTAGGTTGCCCCGTCAAAACCGATATCACCGATGACATTGAGAATCACATCCTTAGCCATCACACCTTTGGGCAGTTCAGCTTCAAGATAGAAGCGCATTGTTTCCGGCACCTTTATCAAAAGTTTCCCGGTACCTAGAATAAAGCCAGCATCGGTGTTGCCAATTCCAGTCGCAAATTCTCCAAATGCACCCGCCATACAGGTGTGCGAATCGGTCCCAAAAAGCACTTCTCCAGGCCGCGTATGGCCGCGCTGCGGAAGCGCAGCGTGGCATACCCCCTGATATCTCGAGCCGTGTTGTCGTCTGAGCTGACCACGGGCCACATTAAACGCCCAATGCCCCTCTGGGTCATCGATCACGTCGTAGAAATAAGATAGACCCTGTTCCTTAGCGAACTCGCGCAATACATCGACATTGCGGTTCGAGAGCCGGTCTGCCGTAAATATATAGTGATCAGGAATGATCACTATCTTCATTGGATCCCAAACCTTGGCGTTCTGACCAAATTCTCGCTTGAAAACCCCTATGCTGCCAGGACCGCAAACATCGTGGGTAAGAAGTATGTCCGCGTTTACCCAAACGTTATCTCCGGCAGCAACTCGGTTCCGCCCGCTTGCCTTGGCTAAGATTTTCTCCGTCAGCGTCATAAAGGACCCAAAACTCGATCCAGATAGCCGTTAAATCAAATAGAAATACCCTCGGTCCCCCGCCCCAAAAGCTTACTCAATCCGCAGCAGCGAATCGCCGCATTTAACCTGCCGCTGGCACTGACATTGGCCACCTGCTCTAGTGCACCAAGTCCGAAACTGGTTATCAGCGGCGCCATCGCAGAGTTGGCGATTTTAGAAGGCGCGAGCGAAGGCTCATATCTAGACTGATACGCGACGGTCCGGGTCGGACCGCCTTGCCGGCAACTCATTTTGAGCTCAACGCCGCCAAACCAGCCTCGGACTTGGTGCACTAGGGACCGATGACTTTCAGCGCTTGCGGAAGCACCTCAAAACGTACCGGCGTCGTCCCGATTGGCTGGCCGTCGACGTGGACGGATAAACTCCTCACAGACCGGATCTCCACTCTTTTCGCCGCGAACATTTCCATTTTGGGGTGGTAATGACGATGGCCGCCGCTGATTGACCAAAAGTGGCGCAGCAATTCCAGCTTGCTGAAATCCCGATAAACACCGATCGAAAAGAGCCCATCGTCGAGAATCGCTCCCGGGCAGACATTGAAATTGGTGCCGTAGTAAGGCCCGTTTCCGATCGCTACAAAGGAACATCTTAATCTAATTCCACTCTTTCGCCCACGAAACCGCCGGCGCCGTTTTCTCAGCGGTTCACTTCCCCGAAACGAACTCAGATAGGCTGCAAAAACCGAACGATCAAATTGCAGTTGCACGGACGCCTGCCGGTGCATGAGAGCCATCCGGATGGCGCGTCCTAGGCCAAGGAATCGCCTGCTCTTCACTTCCTCACCAATCGGGAACAAATCAGCATCGACACCGACTCCGGCAACCTCAAAAAACGCGTGCTGCTCGTTCGCCATACCGACGTCAATACGCCGCATGCGACCTGCTGCTATCAGATCGCAAATTGCCTCGGGATCCACTGGGATCTTCAGGCTGAGTGCCAGATTGTTAAAGGTTCCAAAGGGAGCGATAGCCAGCGTGACATCGGTGCTCACGAGCGCTCCAGCCACCTCTCGAACCGTTCCGTCGCCACCGGCGACAACCACCAGGTCGGCGTCCTCGCGTACAGCTTCGGCCGCCCGCTCGGGCAGATTCAGGTTGGGATCGACAAGGACCTCGGTCAATGCATGGCTCATGGTTTCCAGGCGCTCCCGAATCCTCCGGCAAAGCTGTGCACTTGCCATACCGCTCGCAGGATTTTGAAACAAAATGATTTTTCTATACCGGACCGCGTCCATAGCGACGTCCTCTGCCGAAGACCGGGTGCTCAGAACGGAGGCGAAAAATGTGGTTATAGCCTCCGGGCATGAACCTGCGCCGCGTAGCTGTTCACAATTACGTCAAGGATCTTTTGACCGGTGACCACGTGGTCGGTCGCGTAGTCGACGTTTCCATCCGGGCTGATCACCGCAATTCCAAAATCGCCTACTCGATACGCGTCCGCCACCGAACCGGGATCAGGCAGAATCACGAACGGAATGTCAGTCCGTGTGACTAGCCCGGTTTCTCGCGTAAACGCGACAAAAAACAAGGTATACTGAATAGCTAATTGTTTCGAACGGCGATTCAGCTCCTTAATCTGTTTGATGAACATTTTTTGATTCGGATTCTCCGCGAAAATGAGCACCACAGGGTGGCCACGCACATCACGCAGCCTCCGTACCTTGCCGTTTATGCCGCTCCAGAGAAATTCCGGGGCCGGCCGCGGAACAGTAGGACTGGGAAGTCCCCCTTTTGATTTCAGTGTCTGACCTTCGGTGCTCAGAGGAAATGAAGAAAACCCCGCAGCAAGAAACCAAATCCAGAGGCGATTCATACTTTCATGATGTCGACTTCCTTGGCTTCAGCATGGGAATCGACTTCTATGACAAATTTGTCCGTTAACCTTTGGATCTCTTCCTCCAGATGATGACGTTCGTCTTTGGTGATAGCTCCGGCTTTTTCGAGTTTCTTGACCTCATCAATCCCGGTCCGGCGACTGCTTCGGATGCGAACTCGCGTTTCTTCAGCCATGTGACGGACCGTTTTGACCAGTTCCTTTCGCCGCTCCTCCGAAAGTTCTGGAATCGGCAATCGGATTAACTTGCCTTCCACCGCTGGAGTAATCCCAATCTTCGATTCTTTCAACGCTCTCTCTATATCCTTCGTTACCGAAGCGTCAAATGGCTGGATCAACAGCAAACGCGGTTCCGGCGTTGAAATCAATGCCAGTTGCTTCAATCTCATCGAGGTGCCGTACGCATCGACATCGATGTTTTCAACGAGCGCAGGCGAAGCCTTCCCCGTTCGCACCGCAGAAAACTCATGGAGCATATACTCCACCGCTTTTTCCATCGCTGCTTCCGTCTCCAGTAAGATCTCGTCAGGTATCATATGGAAGTTCTCCTTTCACCGTTCGATTTCCCCGCCGTCGCTGAGTCGCACGCGGCAGAACGCCGAGCGCCAAACGGCAAATCCGAACGTGTTGTTCACTCCACGGTTACTAGAGTACCCACTTTCTCGCCGCACACTACCCTTTTAACATTCTGCGGCGTTCCCATATCAAAAACGATAATCGGAACTCGGTTATCCATGCAAAGACTGAAGGCCGTTGAATCCATAATCTTAAGCCGCTTTCCCAACGCCTCAGCGTAAGTGATCGTCTCATAGCGCGTCGCATTCGGATTTGTCTTTGGATCGCTATCGTAGATACCATCCACTTTCGTCGCTTTCAGAATCACCTCAGCCCGGATTTCACTTGCTCGCAGCGCCGCTGTGGTGTCAGTCGAAAAAAACGGGTTCCCGGTCCCCGCGCCGAAGATCACGACACGTCCCAACTCGAGGTGCCGAATCGCTCGCCGCAGAATAAATGGTTCGGCCACATTCGCCATTTCGATCGCCGTCTGTAAACGGGTCACCACCCCGAGTTGTTCCAAGGCACTTTGGAGGGCCATTCCGTTGATAACCGTCGCGAGCATCCCCATATAGTCGGCGGTTGTACGATCCATCCCGCGATGACTGGCCGTTAGCCCTCTCCAGATATTGCCGCCTCCTATGACGATCGCAATATCCACCCCAAGATCGCGCACTTGCAGAATCTGTTTCGCAATTTCGGTCACAATTAGCGGAGAAATCGCCTCATGGCTCCCGGGCTCCCGAAGCGCCTCGCCGCTCAATTTGAGCACGATGCGTCGATACTTTGGCTGCCCGCCTGCCGATTCAAATTTGGCCATGAAAAATCCACTAGGCCTTAGGCGAGACACCTCGGGAAGTCAAGAGATTGCGCGGCGGCGGGCTTCAACGTCACGGGTCGCACTTCATTGGCTGGATCTCTCTCCAGTCCAACATCTCGTGGCCGAGGTCCAGCACTTATATAATGTTTAAACGAGCGGCTCAGACTGCCTTTGCCAAGGTTCCCCTAACTCGATCGAAAACTTGATCCCCGCGAAGTCGCCAAATCTGCTGGTAAACAAAAGAAGTTCGCGTTTCGGTTGAAAACCTTCTTCGCCGCCGACCACAACGCTCAGATGTGTCCAGCTCTTTTCAATTTTGCAGGGGAGAAAATGCTCGCCGCAAACCGACCGTACCCGTTCCACGACTCGTTCAATCTGCTCAGTGGTGAGCAAGATACCTCTCACACTCGACTTGCCGTTCTTCACCGCAGGATAGCAAACGCCTCTTCCGCGCAGGCTGCTGACAAGCTCCAAAATAGGATCCTTTGCGGGCATCGAAGGCAACATCCACATCTCTGAAGGAAGCGCCCGCAGACTGCCTGAGACTGCAGCAGCATCATCGAACAGATCCTTTACGCTGATTTCTTGGTATCCATAGTTTGTGTTCATAAGCGGCCGGATGAATCGTTTGCCATTTTCCTTCAGTCCGTCGGAGTTATCCCTCCAAGTTGCTCAATTTCTACTGGTCCGCGCGATTTGCCTATACTCACTATGGAGTATCAGTTTCCGAGGACTTACGTTTCAGCCGATCATCTTTCTGAACTTTCCTTCGTCCACAATCTGGATCCCGAGCTGGCGTGCCTTGTCCAGCTTGCTTCCCGCATCCTCGCCCGCGAGTAAGTAATTGGTCTTCTTACTCACACTGCCAGTTACATGTCCCCCGTTGCGGCGTATTAGATCCTCAAAGATCTCACGAGGTTCGCTTAATTTTCCGGTAATTACCCATGAAATGCCGCGTAGAGCTTGGCCGTCCGTTTCATTGTGATCCGCTTCCCCAAAATTCAATCCGTGCTCCTTCAGTGCGCGCACGAGTGCTATGTTGTCATCGCTCTGAAACCAATCACGGATACTCCTGCCAATGATCTCGCCCGTGTTTGGAACACGAATCAACTCATCGAGGGACGCACTTTGGAGTGCCTTCATTGTTTTGAAATGGTTCGCCAACTCCCGTGCGGCGGTGGCACCCACGTGCAAAATCCCTAGCCCGAATATTAACCTCCACAAAGGTTGTTTCTTGCTTGCTTCGATCCCTTCCAGGAGGTTGGAGATACTCCTTTTACCCATGCGGTCGAGCCGACCCAATTTCTCTTCGTCCAGCTCGTAGATATGATCGACACGCTTCACTAGTCCTTTTTCGACCAGCTGATCGACCATCATCACTCCCAGTCCTTCGATATCAAGTGCTCCCTTATGGGCAAAATGTTGCAACCTTCGTTTCACTTGCTCCGGGCACTCCACATTGGTACATCGAACATCTACTTGGCCCGGCAATCGAATTACCTGTTCTCCGCAGCTGGGACACCTTTCCGGCATGTCAAACGGCTTTTCCTTCCCCGTCCTTCGCTCTTTCAAAACTGCGACCACGGCCGGGATGATCTCGCCAGCTTTCTCGATGACAACAACGTCTCCTTCACGAACAT
Source organism: Verrucomicrobiota bacterium (assembly GCA_019246215.1). Classification (GTDB taxonomy): domain Bacteria; phylum Verrucomicrobiota; class Verrucomicrobiia; order Chthoniobacterales; family JAFAMB01; genus JAFAMB01. The sequence goes on along the minus strand of JAFAQT010000085.1, from coordinate 1,190 downwards.
CTTTGCGCCGGATCTCATCCCCATTATGGAGCGTCGCTCGCGAAACGGTGGTCCCGCTCACAAAGACCGGATCAAGGTTGGCTACCGGAGTTAATTTTCCAGAACGTCCCACGTAGACTTGGATAGATCGTACCCGCGTCTCAGCGCGCTCGGCCTGATACTTGAATGCCATCGCCCAACGCGGCGCCTTCGAGGTGTAGCCCAGCCGTTCACGGATATCGTAACGGTCGACCTTGACCACCGCTCCATCCATTTCAAATTCAAAGTCATCCCGGATCCGACCGAGTTCCTGAATTGCTTCGATGACGCCCTCCACCGATTGCGCCGTCCAGATATTCTCATGTGTCGGCAAACCCCACTTCTTCAACCGATCTAGTGCCTGCTGATGCGTCGCCACATTGCCGCCGGTCACAAATCCGAAACCATAAAAGATTGCGCTTAACTTTCTCTTGGCCACAAGCGTCGGGTCGAGCTGTTTTAAACTGCCGGCGGCGGTATTGCGCGGATTGGCAAAAAGTGGTTCCCCGGATTCCTGCCGTTCGGCATTCAATGCTGCAAAAACCTTCTTCGGCAGGAAAACTTCACCGCGGACTTCAACCTCTTCAGGCGGCGCCGCCCCTCGCAGGCGAGAGGGTACCGCACCGATGGTGCGAATGTTCCGGGTAACATCGTCGCCGACAATCCCATTCCCCCGGGTTGCCGCGTATTCGAGGATTCCGTGCCGATAAAGAATGGAAAGCGCCACGCCATCGACCTTGGGCTCAATCACTGCGTCAATGGTTTCACCTGGAATCAATCGCTGCAGTCGCCGAAAAAAATTGGCCACCTCCTCTTCGGAATAAGTATTATCCAGGCTCAGCATCGGAGTTCGGTGCGGCACCTGAACAAAACTCTCAAGCGCCCCTGCCCCAACCCGCTGAGTCGGCGAATCCGGCGTCACCAGGCTTGGATACTGTCCCTCCAGATCCCGGAGTTCTCGGTACAAGTGGTCGTATTCCTGATCGCTGATGGTTGGCGCGGCCTCGAGGTAATAGCGCCGATCATGCTCGACGATCTCAGATCTCAATTCTTCAACCCGGCGTTTGGCTTCTTCAGCTTTTTCCATGCGAACAGATTTGAATTCAAACGCAAACTAACTTCAGTCTGCCGCTGAGGCGAGTCTCGGAACGAGAAAAACAATCCGCTTACTT
>JAFAQT010000058.1 GCA_019246215.1 Verrucomicrobiota bacterium | reverse complement strand
CATCGAAGGTATCACGTCGGCACCCCATTCCAGTGCGAGAAAGATATCCGGGTAGCCAGCATCCACCGGATCGTCTTGCAAATCCCCTGCTGACAAGCCCAGGACCTGAGAGGTGAAGTGGCGAGCGTAAACGTAACATCCACCAGCAGCACGAACTGGTTCGATGCGATAGCCCAGTGGAGGCGCGGCGACGAGCGCATTCAAAAGTCCGCGCGTTGCCCGCTGAATACCAGTATGCGCATCACTCTGAGCAATGTTTGTTACGTCGAGGAGGATTTGCCGGTTTCCGAACCGTTCCCGATTTTCAGCGAGTGCCGCTGCGACCTTCTCCAGATCAGTGTCTGAAGGCTGCACTTGGGCTCGCAGGCTAGCAACTGCCGCGACCAGGTCGTGTTCCATTGCCAGGGGACTAATGAGGTAAGATTCTTCTATGACGTTCCGGCACTGCGTAGCGACCCATTCCGGATGGTTTTCCTGAAGAAAAATTGAATCTCCCGGATTTTCCACGGTTGAGTTGCAGTCTTTTGGCGTTACCGGATCCATTGGAAAGGGGATGTACCGGATGTTAGCGGATGTGCTGTCGCCGAACCATTCTCGCGCTTGCTCGATCGAATTTTTGGAGTGAACAATTACACCTACACTGTTTCGTAACACAACGGCATTACAGGGGTAGGTTTTGATAGACGCTTCGCGTCCGTTTGCCCGGTCTTTCTGCAGCGCGGAGAACCCATGTGACTCGTAAAGTGCCGTGGTAAAGATGCCAGGCGAGTAACCAGAGTTCGCCATCCAATTAAGAAGGGCGCCCAAATGGAAATCATGTAGCACCACGACACCCGGGTGCCGCTCCAGAAGAGAGAACATGTGCTTATGGGAGGGCGAGTTACAGAACTGATAGACAATGCGTTCGAATCTGTTCCTGTTGGTTTCAAACCAGCGCAGGTCTCGGATGGCGAACTCGGCGCTGATCCATGGATCGCTCACTTCAAGCTGATTGACGATACAAACTATTTCATAATACCGGGCAAGGTTTGGAAGAAGCTTCGCGGAGTACTCGGCGATCACAGTCTGTTCCGGGGGCAGCGGAGACACAAACGCAAGAAGTGGCCGGTGCTGCATGGTTGGGCGCCTGACGGGATAAGCCGCCGTTCGCTCTTTGTGCAGCGCCTCGAACCCCTCCAGCGCCCTGCGGGCACTGGCTTCCCAAGTGAATGCCTTGGCTCTTTCGCTGCCCCAGATCTTTAACTCCTGGCGCAGTTGAGGATTTGAAAGCACTTGGGCTATGCGGTTTGCAATTTCGTGGGGTTGTTGCGGATCGAACAACGCATCTTCTCGGTCGATAACCTCGGGAATGCTCGTGCGGTTGGAGCCAATGACTGGCGCGCCACCCGCCATGGCCTCCAAGACCGGCAGTCCAAATCCCTCGTGGAGGGATGGGAATGCAAAAACAGCGCAATGCGCATACAGAAGTCGCAGATCCTCGTCAGTGACGTAGCCCAGACATACGATCTCATCCTTGTTCAATCCGTGTTGATTGGCAACGTCGACCAGCCTTTTTTGCTGCTCTTCGCTGAGCTTGCCGACCAGTGCGAGTTGATGCTCCGCACGAATATTCAGAGGCAGCAATCCGTAGCCGGCAATAAGCCCCTCTACATTCTTACGGGGTTCGACAGCGCTTGTGTAAAGCACGAAGGGTCGCTGTAGACCATAGCGAGCCATCAGTGTCGCCTGTTCGTTCCGCGCGGGATTTTTCTCGTGGAACCATTGCTGAACACCGGCTCCGATCGTCTTTATGCGCTCCGGTGAAATCTGAAGTGCTTCGATAGCTTCTCGGCGCGAGTGTTCCGAGATGGCGAGCAGAAGGTCAGCCCGTTTGAGTGATTGGGCGTGTCGCAAATAGGAGCCTTTTGCCGCGCTATTGCTCAAGTATGTATCGGGATAGTGTAGAGGGATTAAATCATACAGGGTCACGGACGTAGGAATCGTCAGGCTGAACCGTCCGACTGAGGCTACTACCTCATTGCCCCACCCTTCTAACATTGTCGAGACATGCAAGACGTCGGGACGCAGATCGATGAGGAATTTCTCGCGCAACAATTCCGCTGCCTGCCTGCGCCAAGCATTCGCCGGCTCCATCTCGGCCACTGGCCCGGGCAGTTCGAAAACACGCACACGGTCGCGCGGGATCAGATCAGCGAAGGCGGCGCGCAGTGGCTCTATTGAATCGGGAAACCTCCCGCTTAGCGCAACCCATATCTCGTGCTTCCGAACCGCCTCCTGCGCGATCGACTGAGCCAGA
>JAFAQT010000119.1 GCA_019246215.1 Verrucomicrobiota bacterium | reverse complement strand
TGACGACGTTCGTCACGCGGGGATGGCAGGGCGTCAACTATGCAAAAGGCATCTGGCATCACCCGCTCATCGTGCTCGAGGCCGTAGCCGATTTCGTGGTGGTAGATCGAGGTGGGAACGGGAAGAATTTGGAGGAGCAGACTTTGCCGCGACCGGCGTGGCTTACGGAGGGAGCACTCTCCGCAGCCCTGAGGACCGGCTGCTGGCCTTTCTCAGGCTAGCCCGGATACTGTTCACCGAGGGAATTGATAGTGCAGGTCGGGAAAGGCGAGCAACGTAGTGGCATAGGCTACCAGGCTGTGTCGAGAGTTCACTGTGCATGGCGCCATGTGAAACGGCAGAGACGTTGGAGTGGCGGGAAGCCTGTGCTGCGCTGCTCCTTCGGGCTACGCACCCAGATAGAGTTTTCGAATGTGATCGTCATTCAGCAGATCTGTGGATTTGCCCGTCAAAGCGATTCGGCCCGTCTCCAACGCATATCCTCTGTGCGAGATCTTGAGGGCCATTCGCGAATTCTGTTCTACTAGAATAATGCTGATCCCTTCATCGCGATTGATTTCGACTATGGCCCGCGCGATGTCGCGAACCACCATCGGCGCGAGGCCGAGCGATGGTTCGTCGAGCAGCAGCAACTTTGGCTTCGCCATCAGTGCTCGGCTGATAACGACCATTTGTTGTTCGCCCCCTGAGAGACTACCGGCTTGTTGTTTTAATCGCTCTCTCACTCTCGGGAACCGCATAAAAACTCTGTCGAGATCTCGTTTTACGTCATTCTTGTCTCTGCGCAGGTAGGCACCCATCAAGAGATTGTCCTTCACAGACATGAACGGATAAACATGGCGTCCCTCCGGAACCATCGAGACGCCAAGCGCGACCACCGCGGCCGGTTCGAGTCTGTCGATTCGTTTACCGCCGAACCAGATTTCCCCAGACGACAGCTTCGCAAGCGCGGTGATGGCCCGGAGCGTCGAAGTTTTGCCTGCACCGTTGGCGCCTATCAAAGCCACTATTTCTCCCTGTTCGAGATTCAACGTGACGTTCTGCAAAGCTTGGACCTTATCGTAGTGGACGCTGACATTTTTGAACTCGAAATACATGGCTCAGTGTCCTAATTCATCATCCGCGCGGCCAAGATAAGCTTCGATCACTGCTTCATTTTTCTGGATCTCCGCAGGAGTGCCCTCTGCGATCTTGATTCCAAAATTCAGGACGACGATTCTATCACTGATCCGCATGACAGCCGACATATCATGCTCCACCAGGATGACCGTAACCCCGCGCTCACGGACGCCGCGAACCAGCTTCACAGCTGCTTCGGTTTCTTCGATGTTCATCCCGGCGAAAGGCTCATCCAGAAGGAGCACCTTCGGTTCTGCAGCCATGGCGACCGCAATCCCCAGCGCCCGCAAGTGGCCATGCGGAAGATTACGTGCGAGAGCGTTCTTGACCGGACCCAGCCCCAGATAAACGAGGATCTCGGTTGCGCTCTTCCGAAACCGTTCCTCGTCGGCGCGCGCTGTAGCACTCGAAAAATACAGGCCGAAACTTGACGCCCTGCATCGCAGGTGATGGGCGACAACCACGTTCTGCAAAGCGGTCATTTCCTTGAAGATTGACGTCTCTTGAAATGTCCGCACGACCCCGCGTCGCGCAACTTCATGCGGGGACAAACCGGTAATCCTGTGTCCTTCGTAGCTGACCTGCCCAAAAGTCGGCGGCAGGAACGAGCTGATCAATTTGAAAAGAGTACTCTTGCCTGCGCCATTGGGCCCGATCACGGACAGAATTGCCTCCTTTTCAACAACAAAGCTGACGTCATTCACCGCTGTTAGGCCGCCGAATCTCTTCGTGATTCCCTGAACCTCCAGTATAGCCAGGGTCAACTCACTAAATTTTTCCGCTGCCTAAAATGGATCCGGCCAAGGCTCAATATGCCGTTTGGAAGCCAGAGCATGCACGCGATCATCAGGAGACCGTAAATGAGCGTCTGATAATCCTGTACTGCGTGCAAAAGCTCGAAAGAAATCACTAGCAGGAATGCGCCCACGGCCGGGCCGAAAATGTAGGCAAGGCCACCCAGAAAACAGTAGAGCATGAAATTAACCGAATCCGCGATGGTATAGGTTGCGGGATAGATATTTTGGTGAAACGCGGCGAAAAAGGCCCCACCAATTCCTCCCATAAAACAACAGATTGCAAAAGCCATGACACGATATTTTGCGACATTGATGCCGATGGATGTGGCAAGATCTTCATTTTGGCGCAAAGATCGAAAGACCCAGCCGAGGCGGCTTGCCGATAGCCGCCAGACTCCCAAAATCCCGAGCACGAGCAGCGTGCAGGCCAGGAAATAGTAAGGTAATGGGTTAGCTCCATCAAATCGCAGGATAGTGATCCCGAAGATGGAAATTGGTCCGGGCCTCGGAATGTTGACGATCCCTGTTGCACCCTTTGTGATATCCCCACCGTTGAGCGCCAGAAGCCGAATAGCCTCGGTAAGGCTCAGCGTCGTCATCGCAAAGTAGACACCCTTCAGCCGAAGCACCGGCCATCCGATGATAGCGCCAAGAGCGGCAGAGACCAACCCGGAGACAGGCAGGCAGAGCCAGAACGAAATGCCGTAGCGGGTGGAAAGAATCGCCGCAGCGTACCCTCCCACGAGGGCAAACGCGCCCTGGGCGAGGTTCATACGACCGATTGAGAAAGTAATCCAGACACCCATGCTGATAAACGATAAAACAGCGCCGTTGGTCAGCACGGTGATAAAATAGGGTGACCGGCCCAATAGGATCGGAATGACCAAGAACATTATAAGTGCGAACGCTGCAAAGCGCAGCTTCCGCCCAGAAGCGAGCTGATCGGTCTGGCCTATCGCAACGGCTCCCTCAGCTGCCGAGTGCCGCGCCGTTTCGTGCCTGTCTAACCCCATGGCTTACCCAAGAGTCCCTGCGGCCGGAATATCAGAAATACGATCAGAGCAATGAAGATCAGAAGATAAGTGATCGAGCCAGGCAGCAGCTGGTAACCGATCGCTTCGACGAATCCGAGAACAATCGCCCCAAGTATCGCTCCCGGAACAACGCCCGCACCTCCGATCATGATCATAATAAAAGCCTTAATCGAATAAACATTGCCGACTCCGGAGTTCACTCCGAACACAGTCACAAGAAGCCCGCCTGCCAAGCCCGCAAGAGCAGCCCCTAGCCCAAAGCCGTAAGCAGCCACACGGTCAACGTTCACGCCCATGAGATGGGTGACCTCGCGATCCTGCGCCAGCGCGCGCATCGCTCGGCCCCACTTGGTGTATTGGACCAGTAACAGCAACCCGATGACCAGCGCAAGGGCCAAGATCATGACCAACAGCCGGCCGGCCGGCAGATACGCGTTGCCAATTCTAAAGACCCCCGTTACGACCGGGGGAACACCTCGCTGCTTCTCGCCGAAAATGGATAAAGCAAGGTTCTCAAGCAATAACGCGGTACCGACAGCAAGCAGCATCGAGTTCTCTTCTCTGGTCGCGATTTTGCGTATCCGCCTGAAAAAGAAAGTCTCGAAGCACCATCCTATTGTACCGAGCACAATGACAACGGCGATCAGACTGACGAAATAATTGATCCGGAATATGCCATAGAGATAGTAAACGACGAAACCACCGATCATGAACATCTGTCCATGAGCAAAATTGAGGATGTTCATGATACTGAAAATCAGGGTGATACCTAGCGCGATCAACGCGTAGTTGACGGCCAACACGACCCCGTTAACCAGCATTTGTTCCAAGCGTGGGATCCTCGTGACAGGATTATAACTGAAAAGTACCGAGCGAATACCCCTTGCGTCCCCGCAACGCTTACTCCACGCTGCCGATGAACAGAGTATGGAACTTGCCGTCGCTGACCTCGTTCACAACCATCGGAACGCCGATCTGGCGCGGCTGCGAAAAGTAGCTTGTGCCGACATACTTCAGTTCCTTATCCTCTTTCAGGAACGGATTTTTCATCTTGAAGTCGGGCATCGCTTTTTTGAATAGCTCAACGTTTGTGATCGCTTCCGGTCCTGCCGTCTTAAGTGTCTGAAGGATCATCTCAAGGGCATAAACCTTTGTCCCAGCCTCGTCGTTCCACTCACCCGCTACCTTTTTATAGCGGTCGACAAACTTCTCCATTTCATCACTGCGAATCTCTGGTGTGCTGGCACCGCCAACACTGACGAATCCGTCGGCCGCGGCACCCGCGACTTCATTCAGAATCTTGATATCCTGAGCGGTCTCTGTTTCAAGGGTCCCTCTGAAACCCAGTTCGCGCGCAGTCTTGATGAGCAACGGCGCATCGGCCGGAGCAGCACCCGAGAGAACGATGAGGTCCGCTCCATTGTTAACCACCCGTGACATCACGGGAAAGAAATCGGTCGTGCCAGGTTCGTAAGTATCGTTTGAGGACTTAACCTCAAGCCCAAGCTTCTTCGCCGCTTGAACGCCTTCATCGCGTTGATCGAGCGGATCAGACTCGTTGCGAGCGACGAAGCTCACAGACTTTACACCCTTCTTCTCCATCAGGTATTTGTAGATGATTGGTCCGGCTTGGTAAGACGCTATCATCCCAAGGACCGCATTACCGTGCGGTGGTGAGTATAGCGTCTTCTGAAACGCATACGGAACATAGATCGCGCCGGCGGCCTCAGCCACCGGTTGAACACTCGCGGCAGTTGTATCCACATTCGGCCCGATGATGTAATGGATTCCATCTTGTTTGGTCAGACGTTCTGCGCCCGAAACTGCCAGTTTCGGATCGTTCTTATCGTCCAGAGGCACAATCTCGATTTTGTATTTCTTGCCCCCAATCTCAAATCCGCCTTTCTCGTTATAGAGCTGCGCCGAAGATTCTGCACAGTACTTGTTGACCAGGCCCCATGAGGCGGCGGGACCGCTCATTACGCCAAGGACGCCGATTTTCAAAACTTCTTGCGCGCCCCCAGAACCGGTAAACGAAACCGTGCTCAAAACGTAGATTGCTAACCCAACAAGGAAATTCCGATAACGAAGCTGGATTGTGTTCATATTTTCCTGTTCTTTGCTTGCGAGATCGGCGCCAGGAGGGAGGCGTCGCCACAAAGCATAAACCTTAACCACAATCGCTGGTCGCTCGGCAAGAAAGAACTCTGCCCGCGCGAACGAAATATTCGACCCCTCACAAAACTGCCGCCCCGATTGCTGCCCCGCTCGCTGGATTATTACCGGACTGATTACAGATACGGTGGCAGCCACATAGCTGAATCCACAATCCCGCAGTCGCCGGGTTGTGAGCGCAAAGAAATCGGTGGGTCAGAAGCACACAAAGCAAATAAGCCTAGTGTACCGTCTCCTAAATCCCTTAAGTTTCGCCGTAGGCCAGTTGGCTGTTTTTCAAGGCGCGAGCGACGAGCATATCTAGATCGATAAAGGAGCGAGCAACGCGGAAAAATAGCCCACTGGACACGGCCCAGAGGGTTGGGTTGAAAATGGGCGGCTGCGTTGCTCGTCGGTTACGTATCCATTCAGATAGAGATATGCGCCTTCCTCGCGCCTTGCCGGCGGCCCATTTTGAACGCAACGAAACTCAAGGGATTTAGGAGACGGTACACTAGAACTAGAGTCCTTGAAAATTCGAAGTCGGT
>JAFAQT010000066.1 GCA_019246215.1 Verrucomicrobiota bacterium | reverse complement strand
CCTTGCCCTTATCGGGAATCCAGACCACAGCGTCGCCCACTTGCAGAGTCTCGGCTTCTGGCGGCTTCATTAAATGGAAAATGGCGCGTTTTCGATCCCGATTGGTCCCATTTTGTCCAATCTCCTGCTCACGGCATTTTATTCTTAGGCGTTATTCGACAATCTGCGCGCGTAATCCGAGAGAGAGCCAAGAAGTTATTAGATCCCCCACTTCGTCGGAAAGAATGGAGCCGGCAACGGACCTCTCGGTTTGAGCTTCTGCTTGATTTCCGTGCGGCCACGGTTGAACTGCGGGTGCGCGAGCCGAGCATATTTATCCGTCTCGCAGAAAAGGTTCTGGCAATCGATGGCGTGCAATCGTCGCTTCCCCTTAAGCCTGACCGGCTGCGCGCCTGTGAATTGATCGAAGAAGATTTCCTGGTCCTTTACGAAAAGATTAATTATCTCCCGGGCAAACGATTGGTCCGTACGAATCCCGAAGCATTTTTGCATGCCGTCTAAAGCCCCCGGTCCGGCCACGATAAAATCGTCCTCGTCGAACTCCAGCACCTCAGAATAGTTTAAGTCCGTTAAATGCTGCATGGCGATGAACTCGCCGTGAATCGGGTAAGTCCGCAGGACTTGGTACGCTTCGGCGTAGGTCCGAGCGGCCTGCAACTTTTCGGTGACTCCAGAGCTCATCATGGCATTGAGCAGACGAAGGTAACGTGGATGTTTGTTTTCAGAAGATTCTTTGTATTGTTCTATTGGATTTAGAATATAAGCCGTATTCCAGATTTGGGCCCCTTTCTTCCAGGCATCGCCTAAGGTTTTACTATAGGCTTGTTCGTTGAAACATTTCCAGGTCGGGATGCCAAAGGCATCGCGTAACACTTCCCAGGCGGGAATGGAATTGAAAAGCTTGAACAGGAGCACGCGAAAGACCACTTCCTTGGAGTCTGTCGAGGCGTCCGGATGATAGATTACCTCTTTGATGAGGTACTGGCTTACACGATCCAGAGCGCGAAAGACATTTGTGAACTTGTAGGTTCGCAAGATGGGATCATCGGTCCACGGCTCCAGGTCACCGGCCACACGCTTCTCGTAGATTCGCTGCCGTTCCGCAGCGAATTTCCAATAGGTTTCCACAAGAACGGTCGGCTGCAGATTACCTAGATTTGGATGGGTAGCGTCCATCAGGATGGTAAACAGTTCAGAGTCGCAACTCCGCACTCGTTGCCGAGTGGTGGTCTTAGCCATGACGTCGCGGTGCGAGTGTCTCGTGTACAGTGAAAGCGTACCATGGCGAAGATACTCAAGCCGACGGCGTTCGCCTCTCCCAGACAGCCGGGGGTGATCTGGAGTATGCTGCGGCTTGTTTTACCTCAAATATCTGTTTAGAATGCCTTTTGATATCCATTCCGCCCTGGAACCGGAAGCCTTTGGCGCCAATCGGAAGATGCCGAAAACTCAAGCAAAAATTTCAACAGGATTTGCTCTTCTAACCCTAAAGCGGGGATAGCGAATTCCTTGACGAGGAGGCAGTATCGACTGTACGCGCTGCCAGTCATCAGAAAATCCGGTCGTATGAGGTCCGTAATTCCTGCGGTAGGAATGATCGCTTTCCTGATCGAGGTTGCTGCTGGACAGCAACTGCAACCGAGCCCGGCCACGCCTTTGGTGCTTCCCAAAATAGAGGAGGCCCCAGTACCCTCAGGAGCACCGGAACCACAAGCCGCTCCTGATTTGCTCCCGGAATCGAATCAGCTCCCCGGAGAGCCACCTGATTTGCGGCTCCCTTCTCCATCCACTCTGAAGCCTGGGGGAACCAACTCGACTCAACTCTCGGAGGTTGAAAAAGTGGTTTCGCCCGAAGAGCAGGAGAAGAACAGAGCCAGGTTGGTTGCGCTTCGAGCGCTCGTGATGCGCAGTCCACGATTGACCGATCTGCTCAAGGAGGCTAACGGCGCGATGATGGTCGAGGCAAAGCGCGAGTTTATGCGAGCGTACTACCACACCCTTTGTACGCGGATGCGGCAGCTGGACCCTAGATTGGGTCAAACGATTACCGCGTTTGAGCGCGAGGAGATTCGAAAGCTAGCGACCGGACCCTCGCGCCTCGCAATTGTTTCGCGCGACTTTCTCCATAGAGAACGCCCACGCCATGGAAGGCGACCCGATTGAAGTAGGCGGGAGGGCGTGCTCAGATCGACTCCGAGGATCAGGATTCGGTTATGCCAGTTAACCGACCGATTCCTGGTCGGGTCAAAGCAGGCGTACAGGTTCAATGGTCGGATTTTACAGGCTGCGAAGGCCCATAGACGATGGCGTTAAGCAAAAGCCTGATGGTCGAGGTCCAGATCATCCTGAAGCCAGGTTCAAAATTAAACAGAATCACGTGCCCCTCGTCGACAGGTTCGTCGATCAACGCCGAGGAACCGCGGAGTAGTTGCTCAGTGTTATTCTCCCAGAAAAAACCACTGATCCTCAATTTATCGCCGTCGAAGGTGAGAGCGTTTGCGCCTGTTTCGCTCGGTTTGAAAAATATGTCACCCTGTACAAAAAGGGGAAGAGTATCGGAATTATAGCCGATCGTAAGATAATGGTCCCGGTTCACCCTGGCCTTAACGATCGAGCCTGGAATCTCGATCGGTTTGGGGTTTGCTGATCCCTTTTTTTGAGAAGACGGACGGTCTGATTTTTGCCCGGTTGTAGTTGCCTGCTTTTCAGGGGAGGAGTCCGGCCTGTCTTCACCGCCAATGATACGAGATGGGCTGAGTTTGGTATCGGGATCAGCCGCGAATTCGCTGGCGCCGCCAATACAAATCAAGACTCCCCCGTGACTGACCCAATCGCGAAGATCGTCCAGTTGGCTTTCCTCGAAAGTCTTCTTGTACCCCGAAGCTTCACCGTTGGGAAGAATCAACACATTCACCTGGTCGAAGACATCCCGAGTCAGCTTGTCCGGCGAAACGGGAACGACTTCCAATCCGCACTTTTGTCCCAGAAGAAATAACATCAGGCCGTAACTGGTCTGCTCGACGGGTTCATCCGCCAAGATCGCTATTTTTGGGGCCTTCAAAGAAAAATTTGCTTCCGAACCGATGCCTCGGCGGGTGTTGTCTGAGAATGATGAGTGAACCGACTGGACTTGTACTCCGTATTTAGCAGAGACATCCGTTAAAACTTTACAGAGATTACTGGGATTTCGCGTTTGCCAGAGAATAAAACTCCCGCGCGGCATATCTTTGTCTCCGGCGCGAAACGGCTCGTTCGATGTTTCCACACGATAGCCTTGGTGCAAAAGCTCAATCACCATTTGCATGACGCGAACGGAGGAAGGTTCGAAGGTGTAGGCCACTCCTGGTTGGAGGCGACTTGGTGCGGAGCGCTCGGATGGATCCTGTTTCGCACCATCCGTGAGGAGAATCGGGGACGCCGCCGAGATCGCGGTGACATCTGCTCGAGTCGGTTCATCCGTAGAATAAGCTTCGATCCCCATTGCGAGAGGCAGAGACCACGCGGTTACGTCGTAGAATTCGTAGTCCTGCTTCGACTCTTCCGTCCCTTTTGCTTCGTTCGCTTTGCGCAATGATTCCTGACGCTTCAGGAATTCCGCGTCCTCTCGTGTCTCGGTCTCCAGCAGAGCAGTTGCCATTCGGCCATAGGGTTGTGCAGTGTCTACGACAAAGGAGCCGGCCGGAATTGTTTTCTCCCCTGGAGCGTTGCCGAAATAGTCTGCTGCTTTCAGCAGCTTGATTTCGGTGTTTGTGCGAGCAACTTCGATTCCCTGCTTGAGGAGCAGTGAGACCAGCTCTTCGGTATCTCGAGGATCTTCACCGGGAACAAGATAGAATTTCCGCTTCAATTCCCTCAGACTCGTTTCAAAGAAATCTCGATAATCTCGGAGCCTGGCTTGGCGATTGGCAGCGGCAACGGCCACAGTGGCTAGACTGGCAGTCACGTGCTTGGCGATTCCGGCCCGAAGGGTCACGAGCGTACCGTCGCTTCGAAGCCACTTATACCCCAACGGACCGCCGCCATCAGTCTCATATGTCATTCCCGTGGCCCCATGAAGGGAAGACCAACTGTCCCAGTACCCTGGGTAAAAAAGGTCGAACATCTGACGGACGAAATAGGGCCATGCGTATTTGTCGAACGCGCTCGCGTTTGATTTACCGAAAGTCTCCAGCCACTTGAGGGTAGCATTCTCGGGTAGATTTGGATTGAGTGGAAGCGCCGGAGGTGGGAAGAAGTACTCCTTGGTTTGGCCATGATGATCCGCGAGGACCTGCGGATGCCACTCCAGAAGGGCTTTGCTAGCGGCTTCCGATTCCGGTTGTGACAATGACACCAAATCGCGATTCAGATCGAAGAAATTGTGGTTCAAGCGTCCGCTAACGGACCAAGGTTCCTGATGCTCGTACGCGTACTGTTCTTGCCGCCCGGCGCCGTGGGCATTATACCAGGTCGTGAACCGCTCATGGCCGTCTGGGTTTTGGCAAGGATTGATCAAGACCAAGGTGTGTTCCAGTGCGTCGCGAAGCGCGGGGCTGTTCGAAGCAACAAGTTGATAGAGGACCTGAATTCCTGCCTCGAATGCGGCCGATTCGCTCCCGTGAATACTGTAGGAGAGCCAGATCACGATCGGCAGTTTCTGGATTAATTGATCAAGTTCGGGACCGGCCTTCAACTTTCTCGGATCGATCAAACTGCCGAGTTGATCCCTAATTTCATTGAGATGGGCCAAATTGCTTGGAGAACTGATGGCCAAAATGTATTGAGAACGGTGTTCCGGAGTTTTTCCTATCGTGAACACGCGCAATCGATCAGAGTGTGTCTCATACTCGCGCAACAAAGATTCGTACAGTGCGTAGGTCGTCAGAAAATCGCCAGTGTCATAACCGAGGAAATCTGGAGGACGTGGCAGATCAGAGCGGTAAGGTCCCCGGTCGTAAAAGTCAAAGGACTGGGGATCTGCCGGAAAATCAGGAGCAAGTGTATGGGCCTGGACCTGCCAGGGATCAACAAAGAGAACTATCGACGATAGCAGTAGGGAGAGCTTTACGCCGATCTTGAAAAAAAGCTGAGAAGATGAAGCTGCTAAGCTTGCAGCTTCGAGCAGACGGAGCCTTAATGGTTTAATGCCAATGTGCAAAGGGGAGAAAGGAGCCGCTCGCCTCGCCGAGACGCTACAGGGTTTCCGGTGCTGCTAGGAGCTCCATGATCCGGCGCACAAGGCGTCCGGATTGACCTCCATCGATAACCCGATGATCAAAGCTGATGGTCAGGTCGGCTTCGAGCCGCGGCACGAAGCATCCAGCCGTTTCATCCCAAAAAGGCCTCTTTTCGCCGTACCCGAGACCGACGATCAAAGTCTCGTTTGGAAGAGGGATCGGAGTTGCCCAACGGACCCCGAGCGTTCCGAAGTTCGTCACAGAAGCGATCGCAGGCCGTTTAGCTTCGTCCGGTAACCGCTTTTCCTTTGCGGCCTGGAGGAACTTTTTATACTGGCTTGGCAGCTCGGCAAGCGGCTGTTTATCGAGGTTAGCGAAGACCGGTACGATGACGCCGTCTTCCACTTCAACGGCGACGCCGATGTCAATCGATGCGGGAAGAACGATTTTTTCTCCAACCAAGCGTCCGGCGGATTGCGGATATTCAGACAAGGCGATCGCCAAGGCTTTCGCCAGATACAGGGCAGGGCCCGGAGACGGGATGAGAGTTTTCCGGTGCACAAGGATCGGCTCGAGCGATATGGAAACCCCAAGGGTCGCGAGCGGGCGCGTCCAGCTCCTGCGCATTGAATCTGCCACCGCGAGCCGCATAGGAGAGGCCTTTTTGGAGGGAAGCCGACTCAGCTCTTCCATATAAGCTTCGAAATCCCGGACGGTGACGCGACCCGCCATCCCGCTACCGGGCACAATCGCGGCATCGTTAGGATGAATGCCGAGTTCCTGGAGCCGCGCTCTCAGCCGGGGGGACTGGTAAGCGGCTCCATTCTGACCAACGGGAATTTCCAAGGTATTCGAAGCAGACTCGTCTGAAGAGACTGACTGATCGGCTGGGGCTTCGTCAAAGCCCGGGCCGGAGTATGGCCAGGCGATCGCAGGCGGTTCGGTAGCATTTAGCCGTTCGGCGTCTTCGACGGATGCTTCGATGTATCCGAGCGTGCTGCCAACCGGATACGTCTCGTTGACTTCGGCTGTAAAGCTTTCGAGGAGGCCCTCGCAAGGGGTCGTCACGCTCATCACGGCTTTGTTCGTTTCGACCTCGATAACCTCCTGGTCGCTCTCGATCTGGTCGCCAACTTTCACTGTCAGCCGGACGACGGTTGCCTCGGCTATCGATTCACCGAGCTGCGGCATGATGATCGGGACTTTCGGCATAGCAAAGGGGGAATTAGCAGGTGATCATGACTGAATGCCAGTGTTAAGTACTAAAGTAGTCGTGCTTCGTATGGAACACTTACCATTCGCAAAGCCGGCGTGCCGCGGCAGCGATCACCTGGCTGGAAGGTTTGTGGACTCCCCACAGGTTGGGATGGAACGGGATCGGGGTATCTTTGCTATTGATTCGTTGAGGCGGGGCATCAAGGAGGAGGAATCCATGCGTGACCACGGAAGTGATAACTTCCGAGTTGACGCCACCCCAGGGCCAGGATTCTCCGACACAAAGCAGCCGTGCGGTCCTTGCCACCGAGCTCAGCACCGTTCTAAGGTCGAATGGTTTAACGCACCGCAGATCGATGATTTCGGCTTCGATATCTTCCTTGCGCAATTGATCTGCGGCGGCGAGGGCCTCATGGACCATCGCGCTATAAGTCACGATCGTGACGTCCCGCCCAAACCGAGCGACTCTGGCTGTGTCACACGGCAACCCAGTCTCCGGAAGCAGATCGGATTTCAAGCGATTGTAGAGATACTTATGCTCGCAGAAGATGACCGGATCATCGATCTCGACAGCTTCCAGCAGCATCGTGTATGCATCTTCAACGGTAGCCGGTGTCATCACGACCAGTCCGGGAAAATGACTGTAAAGCGACTCTAAACATTGGCTATGAAATGGGCCGCTTCCAGGGTTGCCTCCTGATGGCAACCGGATCGTGATCGGGCAGGCTACCTGGGTGCGCCAGTAAAGAGTGGCCGCCTGATTGACGATCTGGTTGATGGCCACAGCCGAAAAGTCCGCGAACTGCATCTCGATAATCGGACGCATTCCTTCGATTGCGGCTCCGATGGCGCTTCCCACCATGGCGTCTTCGCTGATTGGGGCATCGAGGACGCGGCCTGGAAATTCTTTCGCCAGATTCTTTGTTGCCTTGAAAGCGCCTCCAAACGCCCCAACGTCTTGACCATAAATGTAAACGCGCTCATCGTCTCGAAGGGCCTTTTCCTGGGCTTCCCGAATTGCTTCGAGGTATGTGATAGTCATCGAACCGAAAGTGCTGCGGCGATTCTTTGGGTTGCGTAAGGACACCACGTTTCCGAGTTTGGGTCTGCTAGGGGTTCATGCTGAGCATTGACCACGGCGTCTTCTACCTGCTCTTTCGCGTTTTTTCTCCAGTTCTCGAGCAAAGCTTCATCTGCCCACTGGTGTTCCTGGAGATAGTTCTCCGCTACCTTCAGGCAATCGCGGCCGAGTCTCGTATAGGATAAACTTTTGTCCATGTAAAAGGCGTCATCGTGTTCTCCGTGGCCGGTCAGGCGAAGGCAGTTGCCAACGACCATTTGCGGACCATGGCCGGACCGGGCTCGCTCTGTCGCCTGGCCAAGCACCTCGAGGCACTCTCGAAGATCGGTTCCATCCAACGAGTGGCCTTCAATGCCGTATCCGATCGCACGTTCCACCAGATCGGTGCAGGCGAATTGGCGATGATTAGGCGTCGAATAGGCGTACTGATTGTTGACCACAACGACAACGAGCGGCAACTTTTCGACCGCAGCCATGTTTAACGCTTCATGGAAAGCGCCGGTCGAGGTCCCTCCATCGCCGATTGTTGTCGCGCCGATTGCAGTAATGTCCCCTTGGAAACGTCTTGCGACCAAGGCGCCGATGACGACTGAAATGAGCGATCCCAGGTGGCTGATCATCGCGTGATATCCCCTGCGCGGATCGCCTCGATGCACGTTCCCGTCGCGACCCCGACTTAACCCGGTGCGAGAGCCGAAGTGGACACGGAACACGTCGATTAACGGCTCGCCGAACGCGAGCCGGCCTGCCTGGTCGCGAATCAAGGGACCAAAGATATCGCCAGGTTTTAGCATGATGCCGAGGGCGGCGCTGATTGCCTCTTGCCCCTTGCCCAGGTAAACACCACCCGAGATTTTTCCGGCTCTCCAAAGGCTTGCCAACTTTTCTTCAACGGTGCGGGCGAGCAGCATCCAATTAAAGGCTTCGACATATTGTTCCCGGGAAGCTGGCGGAACAACGCCCCTCTTTGGCTGCTTGAGGGTGTCTAACATAAGCGACCAATATCAGTAATCTCGAAAGTCATCCAACGCTTTCTTAATCATGGCACCTAGTGCATCGTCTCATAAGTGGGAGGCATACCGCCGTGAGGCCAACGGTACCTTCCACTACGAGGCGATGCACGAACTCCCCCGTATCCGGTCCCGCACGCTGCTGCGGCGATCCTGGCCTATAACATGCTTTCGATCAGTTGGATGATCCTGCATCGCGGAGTTTTTGTCTTGTCAAACAGGGGGGTTTCAGTTTTCATTTGCGCGGCAGGAGTAACTCATCGAGGTGATTGAATACTTTTGTAGACAGGGCGTCGAGAGGTATGGGTCACACAAAAGTCGGCGGCGACTTCAAGTCGAAATTTGCTACGAATTCGGAATCCGTTTATAGTCCCAACGCGGAGTGATCAAGAAGTACAGATGAACGAAGAGAGAGCGTCCGAATATGGCGGTTTTGGTTCTGAACCCTCAACTCCTCTCGAATACCTGGAGAGAATCATTGCCAGTCTCCCTCCGGGTGACCCTACAAGAAGCGAGCTGATCGATTTGCGGTCAAACTTCGCCGAGCAGGAAGAGATAATAAGCGAAGCTCGGCACACGATCGAAAAACTGGACGAGGTCATCAAGAAAGTGACTTCCCCGGCCAACCGAATCGGGACTTATCTCGGCAGCCCGAACAAGGAGACTGCGCAGATCGTGGTGGGAGGCTCCGACTACTATTGCAACGTCGATCCTAGAATCAACCTTTCGAGACTAAAGAAAGGAACCCGCGTTCTGGTAAACGAAGCCTATGTGATCGTTGGAGACCTCGGATACGACCTCTCGGGTCCGGTCACGAAGATCACTGAACTATTGGGATCGGATCGTCTCCGGGTCGGCATGGAACATGGGATGCAGGCGGTCGTGCTCCAGAGATGCCAGGACCTGATGAAAGAGACGCTGAAAGTGGGAGATGAAATCCGGGTCGACTCAAATTACCGGATTGCGATTGAGGTCTTGAACCAATCGAAATCCGAAGAGTATTACCTCGAGACGGTACCCGAATTACCGTGGGAGAAAGTGGGCGGACAAGAAGAGGCTCTTAGCGCCATCAAGGATGCTATCGAACTGCCTCTTTTGCACTCGGATCTGTTTGCAAAATTTCAACATCAGACACCCAAGGGTTTTCTCCTTTACGGGCCACCCGGTTGCGGCAAAACGTTGATCGGCAAGGCTACGGCCTACAATTTGACGCGGCAATTGAAGGAAAAAACGGGAGAAGATATGCAGCAATTCTTTATGCATATCAAGGGGCCCGAGATCCTGAACATGTGGGTCGGAGAATCCGAACGCATGGTTCGCGAAATCTTTGCGACTGCCCGGGAAAAGCGGAAGGAGGGGTTTTTGCCGTTTGTCTTCATTGACGAAGCCGAGAGTATTCTGGGGACGCGCCGTGCAGGCCGCTACTCGAACGTTTTGTCGACTCTGGTTCCAATGTTCTGCACGGAAATGGACGGCATTGAGTCCTTGAACGAGGTGGTCATCATTCTGGCGTCCAACCGAGCTGATCTAATCGATCCGGCTATCCTGCGACCTGGTCGGATCGATCGAAAGATCAAGGTAGACCGTCCTGACCGCGAAGCAGCTCGTGAGATTTATCGAATTTATCTCAGTGAGGATCTGCCGTACGATCCGGAGTTGATCAATCGGACCGGGAGTGTTTCGCAGGCGGTTACTCATTTGATCGATAAGGTCATCGAGGCACAGTTCTCCCGCAGAGATGAAAACCGGTTCCTGGACGTCATCTTGCGAAGCGGCAAACGCGACACGCTTTATCGGGGGGATTTGGTCAGTGGAGCGATCATAGCTTCGATCGTCGAACGAACAAAAGAATTGGCGATTAAACGGGCAATTAGTTCGATGCAGGAAGAGGGAATCAGCGAATCGGACCTGCTGCTTTCGCTCAGCACAGAATATTCGGAAAACGATATTTTCCCGCCAACTGACATTGTTGAGGACTGGCTGAAGTTAATCGACTACGATTCAGAGAACGTCGTCAAAGTTTCTCCCGTCAGAGGTAACGAGAGGCCGGCGGGAGAGTCTCATGTCATTTAATCTGGTTCTAAGCCCAGACGCATCTTTGAGTTGCATGAAGCGGGTTTTTGGTATCGAGACGGAGTACGGTATCACGGTAAATGGGGTTGAAAGCGTCGATGTAGTGACTGAATCGATCGAACTTGTGCGATGTTACACGGAGCATGGCGCTCTAATGAAATGGGATTACGACCTCGAGGACCCGCACTTGGATGCTCGTGGCTTTCGCGCCCAGTCCCTCATGCAAGACACCGATGAATCGGCCTACTATGAGCTCGACAAAAATCGGCCGCTCAGTTTTGAAGAGATCAAAAGCGATCTCGTTCTAAGTAACGGAGCCCGCTTTTACAACGACCACGCGCACCCCGAATATTCGACTCCTGAGTGCACCCGACTGCGAGACATTGTCGCACAGGACAAAGCAGGGGAGCGAATTCTGAGCGAATGTGTACGGCGCCGAAACAAGAAGATTGCGCCCGAACGGGAAGTCCGGCTTTACAAGAACAACACCGATTTTATCGGTCACAGTTACGGATGCCATGACAATTATCTGATGAGCCGATCGGTGCCGTGGGACCGACTGGTGAGCGATGTGCTTCCTTTCTTGGTCACTCGACAGATTTTTGCCGGCGCCGGTAAGATGGGGATTGAAGGCGAAGGTTCATCGGGGCAGCCCGGCGTCTATCAGATCTCGCAGCGGTCGGATTTTTTTAGCGTACTGGTGAGCATCGATACAATGAATCGGAGACCGATCATCAACACTCGCGATGAACCGCACGCTGACCCTGGAAAGTACCGCCGTTTTCACGTGATTCTCGGCGACGCGAACATGAGTGAATTTGCGACTGCGATGAAGATCGGGACAATGGCGCTCGTTCTGGAACTGGTTGAACGCCGGGAGGCTCCTCAACTGGAGGTCGCGCAACCGGTTGACGCGACAAAATCTATCAGTCGCGATCCCACCTGCGACTGGATCATTGAATTGAAAGATGGGCGAAAGATCTCTGCTATCGATATCCAGCGCATGTACCTGGAAAAGGCGCAGAAATACTGTGACCGGTCCGATCAGGAGGTCAGTTGGATACTCGAGGAGTGGGAAAGAATTCTGAACGATTTGGAAGTAGATTTTATGGGGTGCATCGACCGCATCGACTGGGTGGCGAAAAGGTATCTTCTGAACACTTTTCAGGAAAGCGAAAAGCTTGATTGGACCGATCCATGGCTTCAATCGATCGATCTCGAATACCACAACATCGCTTGGGAACAGGGCCTTTATTACGAGCTGGTCCGTGAAAATCAAATTCGTCGCATCTTAAAAGAAGATGAGATCAAGACGGCAATCTTCATGCCGCCGGAAACGACGCGGGCCTACTTCCGAGGGCGGTCAATCGCTCGGTTCAACTCTCAAATTCACGCGATTCATTGGGACGAAGTTGTGTTTGACCAAAGTGCAGGCCAGCGCAGAGTGGCGTTTAATCATGCCTCTGACGACGACCGAATCGATCAACTGAATACCGTCATCCGCGAAGCAGTAAATTACGAGGATTTCCTGTATCGTTTAGAGAAGTTTGACCACTGAGAGGTTCTGGACAGAAGGAACAAAACGGTTTTTTTTCTCTTATGAAATCGGCCTACGAGCTAGCAATGGAACGCCTGGAGAAGCAATCTCCTTCGTTGAAGCTAACAGAAGATCAGCGCTCCCAATTAGCGGAGCTTGATTCTCTGTACAAATCGAAAATGGCTGAAAAGCAATTGCTGCTGGCAGAGGAAATTCGGCGGGAGCAAGCCGCTGGAAAGCTTTCGGAGGTGGAGAAACTCCAGCAGCAGCTTGCTTCCGAACTACGGCGTCTGACCGAGGAATGCGAGTCCAAGAAGGAAAACGTCCGTAGGTCCGCCACTTGAGCCGTTTAGTGCATGAAATGACCGTGGCTCACGACGATTGATTGGCCGGTCAGAGCGTTGCTCGGGAAGCTTGCGAGGAAAATTGCCGTAGATGCGACATCTTCGAGCGAAGTGAACTCGCCGTCCACCGTTTCCCGCAGCATGATCTTTTTGACAACGTCCTCTTCGGTGATGCCGAACTGTTGGGCTTGTTCCGGGATTTGTTTCTCGACCAACGGAGTGAGAACAAAGCCAGGGCAAATCACGTTCGACCTTATTCCGTACTTCGCCCCTTCCTTCGCAACCGCCTTCGCGAAGCCAATAATACCATGCTTCGCCGCAACGTAAGCTGATTTGTTCGGCGATGCGATGTGCGAATGAATCGAACCCAGGTAGAGGATCGTTCCGCCGCGCCCGCACGGAATCATGGATCGCATCGCTGCCCGCGTCGTCAGGAAAGCGCCATCCAGATGGACTGCCACTACTTTTCGCCATTCGGACAAGGAGAAATCGACGATCGGATGGATGATTTGGATCCCTGCGTTGCTTACCAGGACGTCCAGGGCACCGAATTCGCGTGCAGTTCGTTCGACTGCGGTATTGACTTGGTCCTCGTCGGTTACGTCCATTTGCATGGACGAGGCGACCCCGCCGCACGAGTTGATCTGTTGGGCAACGGCTTGGGCTGCCTGCAGGTTGACATCAGTGATTGCCACTTGCACTCCAGAACCTGCGAAAGCTTGGGCGATTGATTTTCCGATTCCGCTTCCTGCGCCGGTAATAAGGGCGGATTTACCTTTAAGTGTCATTTCAGAACCATTCATAACGCAAAAGTATTCTCACGGAAGAAGGGGGCACGAAAACCGCTTGCTCAGCCTCAGGACCTGTACTAATTATCGATCCTCGATCTGGGGGTATAGCTCAGCTGGTAGAGCGTCTCGTTCGCAATGAGAAGGTCAGGGGTTCGACTCCCCTTACCTCCATTCCTTTTAATCGTTCGCATCCTCGATTTTGACGGTGCATGAAGCAATCCGGCGGCGCCGGTGCCCACGGGCAAAGGATGACGACGCCGAGAACGATTAAAAGAATCTCGATACCCTCACCAGGCAATGACTTTGCGATCTCGAAAGAACTTTCCGCTCAAATGTTGCGGACCGTCGATCGCCAACCATACTGCGGTATCCGCGCCTTCTTCGACGGACCGAGAGGCGTTAGCGCCTCCCATCTCGGTACGAACCCAACCTGGACACATCACATATACTGCAATTCCTTGCGGGCGAAGAGCTTGATCGAGCATGATCGTGATCCCATTCAACGCCAGCTTTGAGAGACAGTAGCTGGGGACCTTATGGGAAAGACCGTCAATCTGGCCGTAGCCGCTTGAGATATTAATGACCCGCGCCCCGCCCGACTTCTTAAGAAATGGCAGGAAAGCCCGAGTAACGCTTAAGGGACCAAAAGTATTCGTCTGGAATGTTTTGACCAACTGCTCGCGTGGGATTGTCAAAATGTCGACGTTTTCGTCCGGATAAATACCAGCGTTATTGATCAGGACGTCGAGGGCATCGGCTCGTTCGCCGTACGCCTGCGCCGCTTTCTCGATACTCGTATCGTCGGATACATCCATTGGTAAAAATTGAACGTCACCCTGAAAGCTGCTTGCAGCTTTCTTGCCGGCCACCTCATTTCGCGCAGTCAAGATCACTCGAAGACCTTTTGCGAGAAGTTGGCCTACAATCTCGTAGCCAATGCCTTTGTTTGCACCTGTTACCAAAGCAGTCTTTTGCTCGCTCATGGTTTTCACGATACGCCCGATTTGCCAGTAAGCGAATGTCCCGCTTTGCCATTGCAGATTTTAAGCGACGAGCAACGCAGTTCTCAAAACATAGTGTTTACTAATAGCTCCGTCGGGAGGCAGTCTGGCGGAACGTTGGGCAAAGTTCCGATTAGGTTTGCGAGTTATTTGCGTGATTCCTGGGCCCATATCAGGTGCTTAATAAGCCGTTCGTAAGTGGGTCGCTGAGCCTCTTTCGGCTTAGCCACCAAGAAAAGCGCACGAACAGGGGAGTCGTGCGCTTAATCAGGCGGCAGGAACGCAACGATTGCGTATTACATGTAATTCAAAGCACCGCAGGCATGACAGATAAACCAGGACCAGTAATTAGCTACATAGTTTCCCGCGCCACAATTATAGCAAACGTAAAGTCGCGTGCGTCCGCCGACCTCTTCCTCTGCTTTTGCTTTTCCACCTTCTTTATCTGGCTTCTTACCTTTTAGCTCTTCAGGCATATGTCTCCTTTTATTTTCGATTTTAATCTTGCCGCCAAAATGGGGTATCCCAGGAGCGGCTTATTAACCTTATGACGATTAAATTTTGTGATCTTGCAGCAAACGTTTTTTCCATTCTGAAGGAACCGTTTTCAGCTCTTGCTTCCCACCCCTGCGATAAAGCCGGCGATTTCAGTAGTCTTAGGCCCTAAGGTAATCGTGTATAGGTCATAGAGCAACCCCTTGCGGCAGAGCAACTCTTGCATCGTGCCCTGCTCGACGACTTTTCCTTGATCCAACACCACGAAATAATTGCAGAACTGAAGCAGCCAATTGACGTCGTGATCCACTACGATCACCGTTTTTCCGATTGTGGCCTCCTGCAGTTTTCCCAATATCTCGCCAAACTTTTCCTGATTATCCATTCCTACCGTCGGCTCATCGAGAAACAGCATGGTCGGATCTCGTAAAAGACAACGCGTCAGGGCCAGAAGCTTCTTTTGTCCGCCGGACAAGGTTTGCGCTGCGGCGAGGTTGGAATCCAGTTTGATCGGTGGGACTTTCCGCTGCAGGATCTCCCATATACCCGTCCGAAGGCACAACGCCTCGATTTCTGCGTCGGTGGCGTCGGGTTTCGCCATCCGCATGTTCTCTCGGAGAGTGTCGTGAAAGAAAGCGGGAAACTGCGACATCATTGCAATCCGCTGTCGCAGGGTGGCAGGCGGATATTCCGTCGTAGGTTTACCTCCGACGAGAATCTGCCCTCGGAGGGGATCATAAAAGCGGAGCGCTAATTTGAAGAAAGTCGTTTTGCCTTGGCCCAACCTTGCGACCAGGCCAGTTCTCAGTCCGGTCGGAATACGAAACGAAACCCCGTTAAAAACATTTCCGGAGTGCGCAGAGTAAGAAAACACAAGGTCCCGTGCTTCAATCGTCGGCTCTATACGCATGACATCTGGAGCGATCGGCGGTTTTTCAGTCCGATTCTCATCTTCCATGATCAACATTACAGTTTCGATGCTGGGCCAACCTTGAAAAACCATCAGAAAGGAAGCGGACAGCGTGTTGATGGGTGTGATGAGAAGCGGGGCTAATGCTAGGATGGCGACAATATTGCCCACTGCATCACTACCATCAGCTAGAACCGCAATGAGGAGACCGGATCCGAGAAAAACGATTCGTACCAGCAACTCTGGTAATTGGCTGAGCACATTCAACACACTGACGCGTATCTCCTGACTCAAGCTAGCGCCCTGAGATTCTTCCAGTGCCCGGCGATGTTTCCTGCTGAACATTTCTTCGGCTCTCATCGCTTGAATTTCTTCCGGGGACTGTGCCGTTCCCGTGACCAGACTAGCAAGTGCCAGTCGCGCGCTTTGGACTTTGCGACCGGCCTGCCGCAATCCGTCACTCATCTTGAGAATGAAATAGGAGAATCCCAGCGCAACAATGACAATCACTGGGGGAACTGCTAACGTGGGCACGGGGAAACCTAGAACCGGTATGAATCCCGTTAACTGTCGGAAGTTGTAAACAATTTGTCCGGTCGTACCGACAAGCAAAATTAATTGCGGAATCGGATCCACAGTGATCTTTCGGAGCGCCATCTGCATCTCGACGGGCATCGAGTTGATGATGGTGTTGATTTTGCCGGCGTCTTGCAGGTAGAAAAACTCGGGAGATTTCTGTAAAACTCGATCAAAAAGATTCGCCCGGATTCGGTTGGACATGAGCAAATCCATTTTCTTTCCACACCATTGGATAGGCACTGCCAGGACGATGCCCAGCATTGCGAGAAGCATCCATTTCAGATAAATTGCCGAGAGATTGCGGGAAGCTGCTTTTCCCTCCGATGCCCGCTCGATTTTGGCCCGGTTGCTAGTTCCACCTACGACCTGTTCGGCGCTTACTCTGTGTGCATCCCGGCTGAGCTTATTCATCAGCGTGCCAATATACTGGGATGCGTAAATAGCGGCGAAGCCCTGGATGAGGACCATGACGATATAGACTATGACAAGCCGACGGCAGGTTCCGACTAGCTTCCAACCTTCTCCAAAGAGGCTGCGCCAGCGAATCTGATCGATTCCCTTGGGTTTCCCTCGAGTTTGCTGCGGTGCCGATCCGCCGGGAATCGGCACTGCTTCTCCAGTCGCTTTCGGGGTGCTGCTCGATCGCGGAAAATCTGGACCTGCCATAAACTTAGGCCTCATTTGCTGGCGGTTATCGCCCTGATTGCCAATTCCTTGCTCCACGGCTTAGCGAGCTGGTGGAGAAGCGCCTTCGCCTGCAGCGGCGGGACGCTCGGATAAACTGAAACGATACGCGCCAGCAAGGCCGTGACGTGGGGTGTGGCAAAACTACTTCCTGAAATCAGCTTTCTTTTCCGGCCTTGCCATGGCACATCGATGTTTTCACCGTTGGCGACAAACTCCACCAAATTACCCGGACGATAATACACATCCCCAGGATGAAAATTGCCGAAATCGACCGTGATCACCGAGGGGAAAGATCCTGGCCACTCTGGTTTCCGGAAGTCATCGTTGTTGCATGCGGCGACGATATGCACCCCTTTGAGATAAGCTTCATCCACCCAACTCTTGTACCTGAGGACGTGCTCAGCCAAGCCACAGCCAAAGCTACAATTGAGGATTTGATAGTTGCGATCTATTGCCTGGCGTACTCCCTCTCGCACGATATCCGTCTTGGACATGTTAAATGCGTCCAAAACTCGAAAACTGCCGATCTCAACCGCAGGCGCCAGCCGATGAATGATTCCCGCAATCGCGGTTCCATGCCCAAATACATCGCTGCCATCCCCGGGTTTTACTTCCGCTTGGACCCCGGATTCAATTACCTGCAAATCGTCTCCCCGCTTGAGGCTGGCGAGATCGGGATGGTCGAATTCGATGCCACTGTCGATCACCGCAACGCGCACACCTTCACCGGCCCCTTTCAGCATCGCCTCCCGGGCGTCGGCTAAGTCGATCCAGACATTCTTATTCTCTAAAGCGGGTTCCATCCTACGGTTGTTTGCAACAATCGGAAGTCTACTAATTCTCTGAGAATGGCCGCTGCATCCTTAAGCACCGTGACATCGTTGCCAGTAAATCCGGATGGGTTCATTTCCGCGGAAATAGCCTCACTGGGTTCCATAAAGATGTCCACGAGTTGAACACACGAAATGACGCCGCGGCGTTCATTGAGAAAGTAAAAGGGCACGACGATCATCGCATAGGTTGTTTGTCGGAGCATGCGGTTCAGCTGATGATCGTGCTGCGCGTTCTGGTAAACTTTATTTTCAACCAACCCCTGTTCAGTGGCGAACACCGTACCCAGGAGTCCTCTGGAGAGCGGCTGTTTGAAACCGAGTAGCTTCTCGGCGTTCGGACCGCTATTGTAAGCAATTACGAGATGCTCTTTTTCCTGATCCAACAGCCAGATGCTGCCTTCAGTCGCGCCAACGCTGGCGAATACCCCGTTCAACCAGCGAAAAATTCCCGCATCGCACAAGCTGGGGAAATTCCGATAATCCACCAATCGCGCAATGTTTGCGAGATGGTCTATGAGGGTGGCATGCAGGTCTAGAAAACGCTTATTAGGAAGCAAATTCATTCGGGTATTGGCCATTGCTAGAGATAATTTGGAGTGCGCGCAGGCACGCCGCAGCCTTCTCGCCATGAGGACTGAGGCGATCCTTTCTGCGGCATTAATTTATGATAAGAATTTCGTTGTTTTCAGTTTTCGTCGGCGATACGGCCGAAGTGTCTCACCAGTTGAGAAAACTTTTCCCTATGAGTAGTGCACGATGTATATTCAATTACATCTGTTCCAGGTCAAGAAAGCTTCAATAAAGTGCAGTTTGCGACTCTTAGGAGGATACCGACGGCGAAATTCTCCCTTCGTTTAGCAACGTCGGCCATCACATTACTGGATCCGGCACAAATAGTCCTGCCGGCAAATCGCTCGCGATGGCTCTGGGAGTGACCAGGCGGTGGCGAGGATACGACGTCGTTAGGGTAAAATAGCCAGGCCTGGCACGGTTGATTTGCACCAAGTTCGAGGCTGGTTTGGTGGCGCCGTCACAGAGTTGGCGATTTTGGAAGGCGCAAGCGAAGGCCCGTATCTAGACTGATACGGGTCGAGCGGTGAGGCAGCGACCAGACTCATTTGCTTATTTTACGCAACAGCACCAAAAATCGAAAAACCGTGTATTACCTGGAGACTCGCAGTAAGCCTCTTCCTGATTACGCTGTTATAAGGCGCGAGCATACGTCGAGAACTTGAATTTCGCTACCAAGAGGTTTTGGTGCACAGCGGCATACCTGTTAGATCCGCGTCAAGCATTAATAGGGTTAGCGGCGAGGGATTGCCCTTTACGCCGCTGATCTGGGAACAGGTTAATCCCCATGGCGTTTCGAGCTTAATATAGAAACACAGAACTGACGCAATTAACCTTGGTTTGTTCGTCCCTAAAGCATGAAGTTGAAAAGAAAGTGGCTTTGCCTATTTCCCTTGGCCTGCTTTGCTTTCGAGCAGCCGGTGCGGGCGGGTACCGGTTTGCTCGGCATGGAACTGGCCGCCGCTCAAACCAGGACCGATTTCTTTCGGTTCTTTCACCTTGAACCGGTCGGGTCCGCAGAAACGCGTGACAAACATGCCATAAGGCATTTTAGGCCATCGGGCCCCAAATTTCACGACCTGGTCCAGTTGGAGGTCGAAACCGATTCCGATGACCGGATTTTGCGCCTGACTCTGGAACTGGACCGAAGCTTTATCGATAGCTCGTCTACAGGTGTTTTCGGGGCCGATCTGGCCAAAAGCTTCCTATTGGATGCCGGAGGCGGTAGCGAACGCGATGCACTGTGGCCGATTACGAATGAGATTCAGTTTCGGGACCTGGCGCGGCCGATCTTGATGCATCGAGCTGCCGCTCCGGAACTGTCGCACCGAACCAGTTCAGGTTATCTCGCTTACCGAGGGCGGCGAACACTTTGGACGTTTTCGACCTCGGAGGTCACCTTCACCATGCGCAACGCGGATCTAGACGGCAAGCCGGTCCTGTTCATCGAAGCGGAAGCCTTGGGAAAGAGCGGATGAATTTGGCAAAAGAGAGATTCATTTCTAAGAGTTTATCCTTAATCTGTGCTCGACCAGTCCTATGACCCTACAGAACATGTGGCCCAGTCAGTCTCGACTCCCTACAGCTAGTCCAGTTTTCTACCCGCGATCCTTTTCGAAAATCGTGTGATGACCTGATCCACCGTCGGAAAATTCTCTTCCATCATCATCTCAACGACGATCTTCTGTTGCACTGCGCGTTCCCCTTTGTTGAGGTATTCGAGAGGAGACCTGCCGCACGCTCGCGCCAGCAAAGACGCGAGAGTGTGTTGCGCTGCGCGAAAATCGAGACTCGCGGTCCATGGCATGCCGCGAACGTCGTCAACATAGAGTTTCCAGTAATGCAGTGCGGCCTTCAGGAACTCTTGGCGTTTAGGTTGCAGGTGGAGCGCCTTTGCGAGGAAGTGAGTGAGACTAAAGCCGACGTCGAAGGCAGGGTCACCGAAATGAAGCACCTCATGATCAAGGAGAACCAAACGGTTGTTATGCAGGAGAACATTCTTGGGACTGAAGTCGCCATGTACCAGGGTGTCAAAGCGGCTCAGGGTCCATGCAACAAGTTCTTCCAGAAACGGCGCTGCCTCGGGCGCGACCGTTGCGCTGTACTTGTAATACGGTTCTAGTCGGAGGGCGTAAAAATATTGCTTGTCCGCGAAAACGGGCGCAAGTTCGGGCCGAAGCCTGAAGCTTTCCCGATGAATTGATCCGAGTAGTTTCGCAAACTGTCCGACAAACTCGCGACTGATATCGCCGCTTAGCAACTGTTGTTTCCAATTCTGATGGGGTTCGGGGACCGCCTCCATTGCAACAAGGTTCTCGGCTCTATCCTCAAAGAGCAACGCGGTGGTGCTCCCTTCCGGAGTGACGCGAGGCAGGTATCGCAGACCGTTCGCTTCAACTTGAATTCGAGCAGGATCACTGAACCAATCCGATTGCACTCTGAGTTTTCTGAGCGCTTGCTTGATCACCCACGATTCGCCGCTGGAACGAACCACCAACAGAGTCTTGTTCGACACCCCTCCGGCTAACAGCCGGATGCTCAGTGCTTCTCGCGAACCAATTCTCCCGATGTCGCGCAGGTACCCTTGCAGCTGAGCGAAATCCTCGATGTCAATCATTGAACGGATAATGGCGCCTGCTCAAAATCCTTTCTCCGCCAGCTGACTCAGACACTTTTCGATCGCGTCCAGGGCTTTGTTGGCATCCACGCCCTCGGCCGTCACAAAAACCTCGGCTCCTTTGCGGATGTCTGCAGTCATGATATCCATGATGCTGAGGCCAGAGCATTTCTTGCCATTTACCAAAATCGTTATTTCGCTTTTGAAGCGCATCGCGCAACGAACAAGTTCACTGACCGGTCGGGCGTGCAATCCACTCTCGTTTGTGATGAGGAACTGCCGTGTCTCTGCTTTTTTCGCGCTCTTATCCATGGCTCGATCAATGGATGTTATGTTGAGACGTCATTGACGCCCGGCCGGGTTTTTCCGTTTCTGGCTGCTCGACGACGGTAAACTGAGGAGCCTCTTGGCAGCTCGGAGCGACCTTTCTGGTCTAACTCAAGTAACACGAGACTGGCAGCACCTCGGGCCCACACTTCGTCGCCCCAGTGATGAATCACGATCTCAAGGTTCCGCTTGAGCGGCGGGATCACCATCTGCTCCGCTATTAAACGCAAACTGTCCTCGAAAAGATGGGCGCACCGAATTGCGCCCTGGCAGATGATCACTCGTTCCGGGTTCAACAGGTTCACCAGATTCGCGATACCCAATCCCAAATACCGGCCCATCTGTTCGAAAATCCGCTTCATCGCTTTGTCCCCCGCTTCTGCTCTTGCGACGATTTCTTGGACCAGGCGCGATCGCTCATTGTAGTCGAGAGGCCGTTTCGGAATTCGAAATCCTGCCTTTGCGGCTTCGTGTATAATCGCGAACGCCGCCGTACGCGTTTCCATGCAGCCACGCTCTCCGCATTGGCATGGCGGTCCGTTAAAGACGAGTTTTGTGTGGCCAAATTCAGCGGCCAGTCCTTGAGCGCCCCGATAAAGTCTTCCGTTGAAAATGAGCCCGCTCCCTGTGCCGTGCTCGATGGTAACGACGACTGCGTTTTCCAAACCCTTTGCCATCCCAAACCAAAGCTCAGCCAAGGTGACGAGGTTAGCATCGTTTTCGACGAAAACCGGAACATCAAATTTCGTTTGCAGCAACTCGCGAAAATTAACATTGGAGCTCGCAAAGACCGGACTCCAGAACGCCATGCCACGGTGAGAATCGACAAAACCAGGCAGACCGACCCCTATTCCACTGACATCTCCGATAGATTTGCCTGCTTTCTTAAGGCAAACACGGACCCCGCGAACGATAAACGCGAGCAGCTGGGCCGGAGTCAACTTGAGCGGTTCTACAGGGATGTTGTCGGAAGCGCATACATTTCCGACAAAATCGGTGACCGAAAAGACGATCTGATGGGTCGCAATCTTGACGCCAACGACGTGGGTATATTCGGGATTCAACCGAAGCATGACCAGCGGCCGCCCTCGTCCCCTGGCTCCCAGGCCGGAAGCGTCATCTTCGACCAGTGCACCTTCGTCGATCAGGTGACCGACGATGCTCGAGATGGTCGCCTGGCTGAGGCCGGTCAAATCCGACAGTTCAGAGCGAGAGATTTGGTTGTCGTGCAGGCGGATCGTATGAAGAACATCAAATCGATTGATGTTACGAATGATGGCTGGGCCTCGAGTGGACATTGGAAATTGAGAAGAATTCCTCTGTTATCTTAAATTTGCGGGATTCGACAAGCTCGTACTCGCAGCTCAACGTCCGGCGATTGGTAAACACAGCAAAAATCGCGAAACGGCTGCCAGATTAAAGCTTGACGGCTGAAAAAGGTCCCCGGAGGATAAAAGGCTTCCTCGCAGCTTTTCCCCTATGAACCGGCTGCTGGCACAACTCCCCGATTTATGAAATACAGATATTTTTTACCTTTCGCGTTGTTAGGATCACTGTCTTTGTCGGCGTCCGCCGCAACCACCATCAAGATCCTCCATTTGCAAAAATTGGCCAAGGTGCTGGCGATCTGGCAAGAGGCGGCCCAACAGTATGAAAAAGCTCATCCTGGTGTAAAAGTGCAATTTGACTACCTCGAGAACGAAGCATTTAAAGCGAAGTTGCCGACGCTACTGCAAAGCAAAGATCGGCCGAGCTTGTTTCACAGCTGGGGGGGAGGCGTGATGTTCGAACAGATCAACTCAGGCGTTTGTAAGGATATTACCAGCGCGATCTCACAAGGCGGATTTAAGGATACATTTTATCCGGCTGGTGTCCAAAATTTTACTTACCAGGGAAAAACGTACGGTCTGCCGAATGACGTTGCCCCGATCGTTTTCTGGTACAACAAGGACTTGGTCGAAAAAGCAGGTGTTGACCCGACAAAGATCAAGTATTGGGACGACTTGATCGACGCGGTAAAGAAATGCCAGGCTGCCGGGATCACGCCAATCGCGGCGGGCGGAAAAGACAAATGGCCACTTCATTTCTATCCCGCCTTGCTCATCATGCGCATCCTTGGTAAGGAGGGGATGCAAGCCGCATATGAGGACAAGAATGGCGGATTCGCAAGTCCTGATGTCGTTAAAGCATTTCAACTCTTCCAGGACCTCGCGGCACTGAAGCCGTTTCAAAAAGGATATCTGGCAAATACCTACGGGGAGTCGGCTGGCACATTTCATGACGGCAAGACAGCCTTTCATTTGATGGGTACTTGGGACCTCACGGAGGGCCGGGCCGATTCGGCGGACCAGAAGGGGCTGCCCGACGAAAAGCTCGGTTGGTTTTTCTTTCCGGAAGTCAAAGACGGCAAAGGTCACGCGAACGACATCTTTGCCAGCCTGGACGGCTGGCTGGTAGCGAAAGACGCGCCGAAAGAAACTGTGGATTTCATGAAGCTATGGCTGGGCAAGGATATTCAGTCCAAGATCGCCGAAGAAGGATTGTTCATCCCGATGGTAAAAGGGACAGCAGAAGTGATCAAAGAACAATTCTACAAGCAGATCGCGCAAGAGACCGCGAATTCGCAATGGATCCAGATAGCAATGGATCAATTGCTCGGGCCTGACACGGGCCGTGTGTTTAACGACGCAAGCGCAGATATCGCCGCCGGAAACATCAAGGCCGAACAGGCGGCTAAAACAATCGAGAAGTCGTGGCAGCAAAATAAACAATAGATCTTGTGCTGAAACAATGCGGGCGTCCGACTTGGCGGTTGAGCACGGGCGCTCGTTGGGGGCAAACGACGAATGGCTTGCCGGTGAATCCTGCCATCGGATGTTAAGAAGGGCCGGGTAAACAACATGGGTACTCCAATCCGTGTCGGCATTGTCGGAGCCGGATACATCAGTGGCGCTTATTTAAAGGCAGCAAAAAATTTTCCAGATTTAGCCATCGTTAGTTGTGCCGACGCGATGGGATCAAATGCGGAGAAAAGGGGAAAAGAGTTTGGGCTGAAGGTCCAAAGTGTGGGTGAATTGTTGCGGGATGAGGCGGTTGATCTCATTCTCAATCTCACTACTCCTCAGAGCCATTTCCCGGTTAGTTCCCAGGGGTTGGAGGCTGGGAAACACGTTTACTCCGAGAAGCCCCTTGCTTTAAGCCGGAAGGACGCGGAGGTGTTACTGAAATCCGCTCAGCGGCATAGAGTCAGGCTTGGGTGCGCACCTGATACCTTCCTCGGAGGGGGCCAACAGACTGCTCGGAAACTGATCGATGACGGTGCAATCGGCAAACCGCTTGGTGGAACTGCATTCGTTCTAACATCTGGTCCGGAGAGCTGGCATCCCAGCCCGGAGTTCTATTATCAAAAGGGCGGCGGCCCTGTTTTCGACATGGGTCCTTACTACATTGCGGCTCTGATCAATCTATTGGGACCAGTAACGCGAGTCACTTCCATCGCCAGGCGAGGATTTTCAGAGCGCTTATTTGGAGCCGGTCCGCGAAAGGGAGAGAAATTTCCGGTGGAGATCTTTACGCACTTCAATGCCCTTGTGGAGTTTGAACAGGGGGCAATTATCAGTTTTCACGCCAGTTTTGACGTGCAGGGACATAGTCACTTGCCGATTGAGATTTACGGGACGGACGGGAGTTTACAAATCCCCGATCCGAATTTCTTTGGTGGTCTGGTCCGACTTTTGGGAAAGGGTGGTCGATGGGTTGATATGCCCTTGACGCACGGTTTTAGCGACGGGAACTATCGAATCCTAGGGGTTGCTGAGATGGCGTCTGCGATCCACGCTAATCGCCCGCACCGAGCGTCGGATCAACTGGCGCTTCACACCGTAGAAGTGATGGAAGCAATTGTTTCTGGAGGTGAATCCGGGAAAGCGGCGGCCGTTCATTCGACTTGTGAACGGCCCCGGGCTCTCCACCCGCTTCCCAGATTTGGAGATCTCGACTAGTGAATCAAAAAAACGCGCTGATCGTGTGGGGTGGGTGGGAAGGGCATCAGCCCGGAGAATGTGCCGCGCGCGTTGAAAAAATGCTGGTTGAAGAAGGATTCGCCGTCGAAAGGGAAAATCAAACCGGTGCTTTTGCGGATCCGGATTTGACACGCTTCGATTTGATCATTCCGATCTTTTCTATGGGGAGCATCGCGGATGCGGAATCAAAAAGTCTGTGTGCCGCTGTTGAGTCTGGTGTCGGGCTTGCCGGATTCCACGGAGGGATGGGAGATAGTTTTCGCTTGAACACCGATTATCAGTTCATGACAGGCGGGCAATGGGTTGCTCATCCGGGTAATATCATCTCCTACCGGGTGAACATCGTCGATAAAAGCGACCCAATCACGCAGGGGATAGAGGACTTTATCTACGAGTCGGAACAATACTACATGCATGTTGACCCGAGTAACCACGTCCTGGCAACCACGACATTTTCCGGGGATTATTGTTTCTGGATCAAAGGCGTCCGGATGCCCGTGGTATGGAAGCGGATGCACGGCCGCGGCAAGGTGTTTTACAGTTCCCTTGGGCATCTAGCATCGGAGTTTGCGGTAGGCGAAATGGCGACGCTCTTGCGCCGTGGCATGCTTTGGGCGGCACGAGAGAAGGACGGCGGTACGCCTTCCACTTAGCAGTCTGGGCAGCAGTGCAGCGTCTCGTAAATTCCTTGGGCTTCGCCGCCAACCGATTAAAGGCAAATCCCGAGACCATCCGCAGATGGGGCAGAGACAAGATCTTCCAGCGATTGGAGATTTTGAAGAAAAGACGTTGAGCGGCGGAAAGAGGGAACACCACGGGGCTACTTCTACGATGGCTGGCTCCTGCGAATGAACGTTGAACCGAGCGATGTGGCCTCGGCTCTCGGCTAGGGCAGGGTGCGAACCGCCCGATCCTCGACGACTAGGAGTGGGCAGGGCGCACCTTCGACGGTTTCAAAGGTATGGCTGCGACTGCTTAACGGGCAGAGCGACCCGAAAAGCTTTTGCGCCAGCACGATGAGGTCTATGTCGTACCGCGCCGCGGTTCGCCATACCTGCTCTGGCACATAGCCGCTCTCGGTGGACAGCCGTACGTCGAGGCCACGTTTCCGGGCCTCCCACATCAGGCAAAGTAGCGCCGCTCTGGCCGAGTCGGACTCGGGAGAGTTTGCTGGATCGTCTCTCCAAATATAGGTGCCATTTTGCTCGGGCTCCCCGTGCATTAACGTCAGCTGAGCAGTGAAAAGCGCAGTCAATTCAATCGCACTCTCGAAGGCTGGCCTTGATGCCGCCTTGAGGTCCGTCAGAAGAAGCAGCCGGGTCAACTTAGAAGGAAACCCTGAAAACACGCGTTGTCCGGAGGTAACTCGCAGCACCGGAGCTTTAGGGAGTTGAGGATAAAGCTGTCGCACGGGAGGGATTTTCAGATGCCAAGGTGAAGGAGACTAGGTATCAGCAGGTCTAATACCGAGCAGATTTAACTATTTTTATCGTAAAATCAATAATATTCTGCAAGGCTCGTGGCGATTCTCAGCTCAGGTGGAAAAAGGATCCGGGCGGCTTTGTTTTATCAACAATCTCGCCGAACAACGACGCTCTTCGTTTCTGCCCGGATCGATTCTTCTTCACAACCGCAAGCATTCAATCATTCCTAACCCTTCTTGCCGCTCGCGCCCAAAACCGAACGTCGGAGTCGCGCGGGCCGACAAAGATCAAACTTGCCCCACATTGGACTAGTGTACCGTCTCGCATATCGGGATGACATCGTTGGCGTTCAAAATGGACCGTCGGCAAGGCGCAAGGAGGGCGCATATCTAAATCGATACGTAACCGAAAGAGCAACGCAGCCGCCGGCCCATTTTCAACGCAACCTCTGGGCCGCGGCCAGGTGGGTTTTCCGTGTTGCTCGCTCGGCCCGTATCAATTCAGATTTGGGCGCTTCGCTCGACGTCTTGAAAAAGAGCCAACTGACCTGGCGATGTCACCATTATGTGCGAGACGGTACATTACCAGGAGACACCTACACAATTCTACTGTCGGACGAGGCCGACAGCCGTTAATGTCTCGTCGATCTGCATATTCCGCCGAGCGGCGGGCTACCTCCTCACCGCTCCCGAAATACTGAACAGAGATGTTGCCACCCCTATAACCTATGTGCGCCAAAGTTATCGATGCGGTCAGACTCCAGCATTGGTTGAAGGAAAAAGAAGCGCCGATTCTCCTTCATGTATTGCCCGAAGAAAGCTACAATCTCAAGCATCTCCCGGGCGCGCACCGGGCCACCGTCTACGAGGTGGATTTTTTAGACCAGGTGCGCGAGATAGTAAAGGATTCAAATCGGTCGATCGTGGTTTACGGCGCCGGATTTGAATCGAAGGAAGCGTCGGCTGCCGCTGACAAACTGGTCAGGGCCGGATTCACTGATATCTGGGAATTCGCCGGGGGCCTGGAGGCATGGCGGGAACAAGAGTTTGCGACCGAAGGCAAAGCCGACGCTGAGGAACGAGACGAACCCCTTGGCGGTTCTTTCCGGCTCGATCTTGGAAAAAGCGTCATCAAGTGGACCGGAGCGAATCTGACTAGCTCGCACACAGGTACCCTCCGTTTCACAAACGGGAGGTTGCAGCTGCGTCAAGGTCGACTTGAGGATGCCAAGTTCCAGATCGACATGAAATCGCTCGCGTGCGACGACATTAAGGATGCCGAGATCAATCAAATGCTGGTTCGACATCTTTCGAGTGACGACTTCTTTGATGTAGCGAAATACCCGATTGCAAAATTTCAACTGACTGCAGCTGAAGCGCTCGGACCCGGAACCGCCGGCTCGCCCAACTACGAAATAGTTGGGCGGCTTACGCTCAAGGGGGTTACTGACCAGGTCGCTTTTCGCGCGATTATAGGCCAGACCGAACCCGCGACGATCGCGGCGCAGGGGCATCTCGAATTCGACCGGACCCGATGGAACGTCCAGTACGGCTCCGGAAAATTTTTTGCTCTTCTCGGCAAACACCTGGTGAACGACTTGGTGCACCTGCATTTAATAATTCTTGCCAAGTTAGAGAATTAAATTTGCGTGAATCAGTGCCAGCTACTCGCCCCGGTCCGAGGCAGGCGCCCACGACGTGCACCGAGAGATGGTGG
>JAFAQT010000425.1 GCA_019246215.1 Verrucomicrobiota bacterium | reverse complement strand
TTCTCGAGTACCTGAACTCCGCTCGAGGCTCACTCCCGTCGAATGTAAATCCAGCCATCGGTCCCGATGCCACGGGTGTTGGATGGGTTTACGAATACGCGTTGATTGATAAAACAAAGAACCACTCTCTGGCAGATCTACGCTCGTTTCAGGATTGGACTCTTCGCTACGCCTTAGAATCTGTAAAAGGTGTTTCGGAAGTCGCATCAGTTGGTGGCTTCGTGAAGCAATACCAGGTCGATCTCGATCCAAACGCACTGCTTGCCTACAATCTTTCGGTTAAAGACATCGCGAGCGCGATCCAGGCAAGCAACAATGACGTTGGCGGCAAAACCTCAGAGGTTGCGACAACGGAATATTTTGTTCGAGGGCACGGCTACATTCGAACTCCGGCGGACATCGAAGACATCGTCCTCAAAATCCAGAATGGGACACCGGTTTACGTCAAGAACATCGCCAGGGTGCACCTTGGCGGAGATCTTCGTAGAGGCGTAGCGGAACTTGACGGCAAAGGGGAAGTGGTGGGCGGAATTGTCGTGATGCGATACGGCGAAAACGCCCTCAACGTCATTGCTGGCGTTAAGAAAAAGCTGGAAGAACTTAAGTCGTCTTTGCCTGCTGGGGTCCAAATCATTCCGACCTATGATCGTAGCGAGATCATCAAGAGAGCCATCGAAACCCTTCGGGAAAAACTCATCGAAGAAAGCATTGTTGTAGCGCTGGTATGTATTGTTTTCCTCTGGCATGTGCGATCCGCGCTCGTCGCCATCATCACACTGCCGATCGCGATCATATTATCGTTTGTTCCCCTGTTTTTGCTTGGCCAGACCTCGAACATCATGTCTCTGGGAGGTATTGCTATCGCGATCGGCGCCATGATTGATGCGGCCATTATCATGGTCGAAAACGGTCACAAAGCGCTAGAGCATTTTCGCGAAGTCCATAAGCGCGGCCCAGATCTAGCCGAGCGGACAGAGCTCCTTACAGGTGCTGCCAAATCCGTGGGCAGGCCGCTCTTCTTCTCGCTGCTAGTCATTACAGTAAGTTTCATTCCCGTTTTTTCGTTAACGGCTCAGGAAGGGCGACTGTTCAGGCCCCTGGCGTTTACCAAGACGTTCGCGATGTTCTTCGCTTCTTTCTTAGGCATCACCCTAGTCCCTGTGCTCATGCTCTGGCTAATTCGCGGTAAGATCACGCCTGAGGCAAAAAATCCGCTCAATCGCTTTCTGATCTGGACCTATCAGCCATGTGTAAACTTCGTTCTCCGGCACCGAAAGCTCACACTGGCCTTCGCATTTTCTATTTTGGCCGCGACAGCCTACCCGTTTCTACAGCTCGGTAAGGAATTCATGCCTCCGTTGAACGAAGGTGACATCCTTTATATGCCGACCGCCGTACCTGGGATGTCGATAACGGAAGCGACTCAGGCCCTGCAAATACAAGACCGGATGCTCCGGAAGCTGCCCGAGGTGGAATCCGTCTTTGGCAAAGCCGGGCAAGCAGAAAGCTCAACCGATCCCGCTCCTCTTTCCATGTTCGAGACAGTGGTGCAACTGAAGCCTTCCGAGGAGTGGCGTGCTGGAATGACTTGGGACAAGTTAACCGCCGAGATGAATGCTAACATTAAGACGCCGGGAATGGCTAATATCTTTTGGATGCCGATCCAAACGAGGACCGAAATGCTGACGACAGGATTTAGATCGCAACTTGGGGTCAAAGTTTTTGGAAAGGATCTAAGTCAAATCCAAAACGTATCGGTTCAAATCGAGCGCACGCTGGCCAATTTTCCGGACACGCGCACTGCATTCGCCGAACGGACAACAGGCGGATATTTTCTGGATTACACGGTCGATCGCAAAGCCGCCGCCAGGTATGGGTTGCGGGTTGATGATATCAACGACGTTATCCAAACCGCTATCGGCGGACAAACGATTGCGATAACCATTGAAGGCCGAGAGCGCTACCCGATCAGTGTTCGTTATGCGCGCGATTTTCGCAATGATTCTGATGCCTTGAAGCGAGTACTCGTACCGGTGCCTGCGATTGCAAATATACCAAACCAGGCGTCGGACCTCTCCGATCGGTCAAATCCCGCAATGGGACTTATACCACATATCCCGATCTCGTTGGTTGCAAAAGTCGGATATAAAATGGGGCCGCCTCTCATTCGGAGCGAGGACGGCCAGTTAGTGGGTTTCGTTTTTGTCGACATCACAAGTAG
>JAFAQT010000007.1 GCA_019246215.1 Verrucomicrobiota bacterium | reverse complement strand
GCCTTGCCTCACGAACGCTTGCGTGAAGTTCTTCGAAAATACAATCGACTTCTCGGAAATTGACCCGACTGAAAATATCACCAGCGCTTGCACGTGTTTAGCGACGTGTATCCCGGCCCCAAGGGACCCAGAAAATCAGCCCAGCGTTTAGCCCGGGTTTACCCTGGGAAGCCTGTTCGACCAAGTCGTGCCCTCACAAGGAACGTGGTGGAATTACGTGTGACGTTGACAGCCTGCCCAGGCATACTTTTCGTGGCGCTTTGGGCCGCACATACCGCGCTGTACACATACAAGCGCTTTGCCTTGTGATATTTTCGCGCTAAATAACTAGGGAGTCTCATTGCGTTTTGCGGGATTGGAAAAGGAAACATTTGGATCAGTAACCTCCGCTTTCGATGTGCTGTTCCCTCCCGCGTTTCCGTTTTGGCACGAGGCGAGGGAAGCAAGCAGCGAAGTGACAATGACTCGCGCCACCCAGTGAAATCTCTTTCGCATCAGAAATGAATCGCGCACCAATGCTGGATGTAAACTGGAGAAGAAAAGCACCCCCGCGTCAGCAGGCACCCTTAACTTAAGCGCCGGCGGGTGAGGCGGCAAGCTGTAACGAAGACAAGAGGTAATCCACAGATTCCTGCTCGTCGCTCCTCATCTACTGCGCACTGACACCGCCACTGAGAACTGCTGCAGGTTTATGGGACCTGCTCCGGATGATATTTTCGCCAATAACGAGCCAAGCCGGCGACGCTCATCGATGCGGGATCAGCGCGTTCATAGGTCGCTAGATCTTCAACCGGTGTTCCCTCGCTAAGGAGTTCCTGCACAGTGAATCTTTCGAACTCCGGAATGGTCTCGGCTTCCGACCTGCCTTCGAGGAAGCGCTGCTTGATCCAATCCGCCCAATCGAATATCCGCTTCTCCAGGGCGTCAATAGCCGGTATGGGATCAGCGACTTTACCGAAATGCGTGATGTGGAGCGAGAATGGTTTGAGCAGGCGGATCTTGGCCAGCGAATCTTTCCAGGATTCGAGATGAATGTCCGGCGGGGGAAAAGGTGGGATCGGCGGTCCCCCGTGAATGAGAACGCCTGCAACATCCCCTGCAAACACGGTCCGCTCCGACTGCAGCCAATACGCGCTGTGATGTTGCGCGTGGCCCGGCGTGTAAAGCACTCGGAATCGCTCGGAACCGAATCGCAGCTCCGCGTCGTCCTCAACGGCGATCACCTGGTCTTCCGGAATATTCCCCACGGCTCCCCACAATACGCCCATTTTGTTTCCGTAGATCCTGGTCGCGCTTCCAACCAACTTCGACGGATCGATGAGGTGGGCTGCGCCTCTTGGGTGCGCATAAATTTTGGTCCCGAATTCTTTCGCCCACCGCCAGGCGCCCCCTGTGTGGTCGAGGTGAATGTGAGAAGCCAGGAGATGGCGAACATGACCGGGTTGAAATCCAAGTTTCCTCACACCTTCAACGACAACTTCAAAGACAGACTCTGGGCCGCTGTCCACCAGTAGCAATTCATTCCGTCCGCATTCGACCAGCGCGATACAGATGACGTCGGGTCTGCCGAGGTGGAGCGCATCGATCAGGTGAACCATCCTGAGCAGTGATTAATCGGAGAACAGCTGGTACGCGAGCGATTTCCAGACTCGGCAATTTTTAATGGGACGGCTGCGTCCTGCTGGCGCCGTTCTTAAGGAGCAAAGTCGGGGACAGAGGGGCTTGTCCTATACCAGTGCGGCGCGACGCAATTTGGCAGACTTCGGTCGTCGGTCCGCTTATTTGATTGATTCGGCGGGAACAAATTCAGTATGCGTAGCCCAGTTATTCGCAGCAAATGAACCACTTATCGCGACAGGTGCAGGGTGCCGAAATAGCTGTTGTCGGTGTTCTATGGCTGGCAACCGCCTCTGCTTGGGCGCAGGATCACCATCCAAAGATGGCTCCGGCACAGCAATTGATCGCGAAACAGGTGCCCCCGGTTGTCAACAAAAGCGTTTTGATGCAAACGACTCCGGACAATGCCACTGTCCTGGTTTCGCTGTCCAGACAACGGGCTTACTTGTATGCGGGAAATGCACTGGCCATCGACACCCCCATTTCCTCTGGAAAAAAAGCAGGGTTCACCCCGACCGGGAATTTTACCATCCTACAGAAAGATCCCAACCATCGGTCCAACATTTACGGCAATTTTGTCGATTCTAGAGGGCGCGTGGTTCGGGCGGGGATAAGCGCGCGGATCGATTCGGCACCGAGCGGTAGCCATTATGTGGGGGCGCCGATGTTTTATTTCATGCGAATAACGCCGGAAGGTGTCGGGATGCACATCGGGATCTTGCCAGGATATCCCGCTTCTCATGGATGCATTCGGATGCCGGCGGAGATCGCTCCTCAAATTTACGCGCACGTCAGAGTGGGGACGCCGGTCCAAGTGATGTATTAGATCACCATTTCGCAGAGAATGGAGCGACCACCATTGGATGTGATACCACCCCAGGACGGGTTCAAAGACATGTCAACCTTAAGAGCACGCTGCGGTTTATGTGACTCTACCTTGACAAGCGACCCAGCAGGCATAATAGAAAGCTAGTCCAAATGGCTCTCCCCAGTAAATTCAGCTTCAACTTCTCCAAATTCCCTGAAGGTGGTTTAATTCTGGCCATTGTCGTCCTTGGCGCGTTATTAGCCGTCTTCGGTGGTTCGGTTCAGCTTCCGAAATTTCAAAACAACGCGGAAGGCAAACAGGTACGAGTTTTTGAGACCCGCCCCGACGGACAGAAGGTGCCCGCTTTTGTGACGGTCAACAAATTTCTCAATGCACGGACGCTTATTCAGATCGCGAAAGACACGAGTTTTTTCGCAATCATGGCCGTGGGGATGACCTTTGTCATTATCACCGCCGGAATTGACCTTTCGGTTGGCGCAACCTACGCGCTTGCTTCCGTCTGCGGAGCACTGGTCCTGACGCACTATGGTTCCTCGGGCGGAATGGGGTCCGTGCTTGTTGGCATTCTCGTCACGATCGGGGTCGGAGTTTTGGGGGGATTGGCGAACGGAACCATGATAGTGGCTTTCAACGTTCACCCGTTCATCATCACTCTCGGCACAATGGCAATTTATCGAGGTATCGCCTTCGTTCAGACTAATGGCCAGTCGATCGGAGGTTTCCCGGAACAGTTT
Source organism: Verrucomicrobiota bacterium (assembly GCA_019246215.1). Classification (GTDB taxonomy): domain Bacteria; phylum Verrucomicrobiota; class Verrucomicrobiia; order Chthoniobacterales; family JAFAMB01; genus JAFAMB01. The sequence continues at coordinate 344 of JAFAQT010000007.1, read as the reverse complement.
CGCGCGTTTGTTAGGCAAGAATTCAACGGCCTGAGTTTAGTCCCACTGATCGTGATGATTATCGTCATGATCATAGGCGGCATTTTTCTTTCAAAAATGGCCCTCGGGCGGAAAATCTATGCGATCGGAGGCAATGAAGTCGCAAGTCGCTATAGCGGTATCCGTGTCGGGGCGGTGAAAATTCTCGTTTATGCCATATCCGGGTTAACCGCAGGAATCGCCGCGGTTTTATCCTTGGGCTACTATGGCGCAGGCTCGTCTGGAGACGGCCAGGGCTACGAGTTGAATGTTATCGCTGCAGCGGTCGTCGGCGGCGCAAGCCTGATTGGAGGGAAAGGGACCGC
>JAFAQT010000439.1 GCA_019246215.1 Verrucomicrobiota bacterium | reverse complement strand
GGGTCATCTTCCGCTGCTGGCAAAGCCACCAGCCATATAACGAAAAGCTGTACCTCGACGTACTCGAAAAACGCCGCAAAACCAGTTGACGGACCACCTCAGACACTGGGCTACCTTCGCCGTGATCAGAGTTTACGCCGCCGTCGTCGCGTAACTTCTTCACCTTCGCTCATCCACCCACTAGAGCAAATCCCGACGTCGCTGAACGGGTGGTGTTATTAAGACGGATACGTTGAATCTTGCCGCTCTATACCCGGACCGACCTTTGACCTTCATCCGGCAATCACCAGAGTCGTCTGATGGTCATCCGGATGGTTTGTGCGTCCGGTTGGCCCGCGGGTTTAACTACGACTCGCTCATAGTTGAGAATCACATCGGTTCCGGCCCAGATTCTCAGGCCCATACCTGCACCCAAACGGAGGGTATCGGCGGCATCGCGCTGGCCGACCCCATCAATGCTGGTTTCACCCCCAACGTCGTAATATAGATCCGTCGAAAGCCAGAATGAGGGAGTAACATTGCGGCTCGCGTGTCCCTCGACGAGGAGCAATGGCTTTTGGGTGAGCTCGGAAGCGTTGGCCACGCGGTAATCGGCATTTTTCGTGAACAACTTGCCCGAACAATATGCTTCGAGCCATGTCCAACCTTGATCAGGTGTGTAGCTGTAGTTGATGGTCGGAAAGAACGTCCACCGGTGTGAGCTGGGATTCAGTGTCCTGGTCGGATCGTATGTCCCGAGCGGCGTACCCACAAAGAAATGAAAACTGGCAAACGGCCCCGGAACAAAGGACCGAAACTGTTCCTTACTTAATGCAGGGCCACCGAATATGTTCATCTGCCAAAGAAAGCTCAGATCCGAAAAGCCTTGATTCGAAGCGCTAAAAGCATCCGAGCTTGCCTCCAGGTAGATATAAGGAAGTACCAGTGAAATCCCTCCGGTCCGACCCCAGTAGTCCATAGCCCGCGTTACCACAACCGACTGGGAAAGGACATTCGCCCGAATTCTCGATGTTATGTCCAAGCCATCTTCGGGTGTCACTGAAGTGTTATAGCCAACATTGTAAAACGTGAGCCATGTATTGATCGGTGCGTTGAGGTAGTCACGGGCAGAACCGGCTGATCCCGTAGCAGGGAGCATCATCAGGAGCGTAAGGCCGCCTAAAAGAAACAACATGTTCTTTACGGCACGACCAGTCTGCCAATGTAAAGACGCTGCGGCTCCTAAGTTGCATGCTTCATTGACAGGCAATGATATGGACGGAGGTGTATAAATCAGGAGATTAACTTTTAGCAAGTCGCCTCTTTTGTGCAAGCATGGTTCCGATTTTCGCCTGCGGGCTCGATTCTTCTGAAAGCATATACTGCCGCTGCGCCGTTTAACCGCGAAAAGAAAAGCATAAGTTTCATACGACCAAATCAACGGCTCTCCCAACTAACAATCCTCGAACGACACCTCACCGAGGTGAACCACGATTTGCAAATCCGGAAGCGTGATCCCGCCAGTCAGCGCGCTGAACAAACATCGTGTCGCGTGTCCGCTGAACGAGTTCGTTGCAAAATCGGAGATTCCCCCGCTGGGATTCCCAAACGTGTTTGGATTAAAATGTCCAGCAGCTGACAGCTGAGCTGTAAAACAAGTCGAGCAACCCCGAAGATTAGGTCGAGCGACGTCTTGGATCAGGTTTGCAAACCTAAAACACGGAAGCGTCGAGTGAGATTTATCACGCTGCCATAAACTGCTCCTGTTGATCCCGATCCGAAATGATGGAGTGCTTAAACCACGGCAGGTATGGTTTGACTAGCGACTGGATCCAGAAATCACCGTCTTCACGGATCTCACCACGAAGGAGCATTTGCGCATATTCAACCCCAGCCATACTCAGTGGTCTTTCAGCTATCATTTGGCATCTTTCGGATCTGGTCGACAGATATTGCCGGAAGCGCAGCGGCAAGATGAACCTTTACCGACTAGATCCAATACAGACGCGGCAAAATAGAACTGGCCGCTGCTCGATCTGTCGGAAGCCTGTTTGCCGTCAATTCCGGCGACCGCTCTCAAGAGCGGATAGCAAAGCGCCACCTCGACCCGTTCTGATTCGATCCGAACGCAAAAAGGCGAACCAAGCTGATTATGCAGATTTCACGGGGTCTTACAACGTCTCGTCTTCTTGATGCCGTTTAGTTGCTGGACACTGCCGTCTTTTGGTCGGAAGTTTCAAAATAGGAATACGAAGAGGTCCGGGCTATGGCTACCAAAGAGATTCAAAAGCTGGATTACGTGAGAGAGGGCGTACGCTATACGATACACGTCGAGGAAGTTGAAGGTTCCGCTATGTGGGGCACATGGAATTGCCGCGACTGCGGCGTCGGGGGCTCAAGCGGCAGGAAATCCGCCACCATCGACGAAGCGGTTGATTCGGCGAAAAAGGACCTGGAAAGTCATCACACAGCGAATCACAAGGTTTGATACGCCTTCCGATGGCCGAAGAAGGGATTTCTCGGCGAAGTCAGATCCTAGGCTGGAAATAGCGTTAATTATTACAGCGAGAGCGAATGACCGGACGCAACTGCGGCCGGCGCTCCTTGCGCAGGACCTAGGCGAACCTACCACAGGGTGGCACCAATGCCGTTTCGTCCCGCGGCAGCGGAAAAGGTATGCTCGCAAGTCACTGTCAAGGGGCAGCAGATCGTCCAAACAGCTGCTTTTCAGCGAACCAGCTTCTGGAGCGCAACCTGGCGGCGCCGCTTGATAGAGATGAGGTTTGAGCTCGAGAACAACCGGCGGCGCTGCTTCCGGTAGCGGAACCCAAGGAATTGCGGATTGCCGAATATACCTCCTATAACCCGCACCCGCTCCAGGCGGATAGTGCAAGGATTGTACCAGTTATCGTCTTCACCATGAGTCGCACAAAAC
>JAFAQT010000350.1 GCA_019246215.1 Verrucomicrobiota bacterium | reverse complement strand
TGCTCTGACCGTGTGGCCATCCGCTGATGGTCCTTGCACGCGGTTGCGTCATAGAGCCCCGGCCGATCTCGATTTAATTTAATTTAATGCCGGGGTTGGAAGTGACCTTTTAATTTCGCCTGAAATCCGAAGCTGGTTAGCGTCGGGTCAAAAGAATCAAAAAGCGAGGATAGGTCAATTGCCAACCTCTGGCTTGGCAATCGTTAAGCTGGTTGCAGTGCGCGCTGGCAAACCAGGACGCACGGGCAGCTATTCCAAGCAAAAGACTAATTGCCGATATTCCTCCGAGCGTCGCGCCCCACCAAGCCGGTCTTTCAAGCCGGATCCGCGTTGAATTTTACGACTGACAGCAGCTCGCAAAACCGCTTCCTGAAACCACAATTCCACCCGACTTCGCGCTCGGGTCAGGCCGGTGTAGATGAGTTCGCGGGTAAGCAGGGGGCTATCCTTGTCCGATAGGATGAGTAACACGTCGTCAAACTCAGAGCCTTGGCTCTTATGCACAGTCATCGCAAATGCGGGCTCGTGCTCGGGAAGTCGGGCAGGTGGTATGCGGCGAAGTTCGCCCTCCTCGCCGGTGAACCAGGCCAGTAGGAGCGAACTGTCAGCGGGGTCAGGGAGCAGAATCCCGATGTCGCCATTGTAGAGTCTTAATGGCTCGTCGTTTTGGGTGACGAGAATCGGCATGCCGGGATAAACGTTTTGGGTGCCGCTGATCAATCCTTCTTCCCGAAGAATTTTTTCGATGATTTGGTTCAAGCTCTCGACGCCATATGGGCCAATCCGGAACGGGCATAGCACGCGAAACTTTTTGAATTTCCTGAGCGCCTCGGCCGGATCCGGCGTTTGCAAATAGCCAGAGTATCCGGCAACGACCCTTTGGCGCAATTGCTCCGCGATTTGCAGCCGGGAAGGCGTGCTTCCGACACTGAGGTCGGGCCGTTCGCCGGAATTTAAAATTTCCAGCGCACGGTCAACGTCGCCATCTCGAACGGCTTTAGAGAGCGCGAAGATGCTGCTCTCGTTGCCGAAGCGGTAATTCTTTTCAAGCACTACGAGGCTACCGTTCAACGGGCCCGGCTCGCACGCGGCGTTGGCAATATCGCCCAGGACCGCCCCTGGTTCTACGGACGAAAGCTGATCGCGGTCGCCGAGCAGAATTACACGTGCCCGTTTTGGTAAGGCATCGAACAGCTTGGCCATCAGTGTCAGCGGAACCATCGAGGCTTCGTCGACGACGACAAGATCAACGGGGAGCGGATTCTTCGCGTCGTGTCGAAAATAGACGGAGTTGCGACGTGAGCCGAGCAGCCGATGCAGAGTTGAAGCCGATTTGGCCGGATGGCTATTCGCGGCGCCATTTTCAGTTCCAGCACGCAACGTTTCCTGTAAGCGAGCCGCTGCCTTGCCGGTTGGAGCAGCTAGCGCAATGCGGAGTTTCTCGCCGCCAGGTTCGCTCACCATGCGCTCGAGAATTCTCAGGATCGTGGTGGTTTTGCCGGTGCCTGGTCCTCCGGAGATGATGACGAAACGCCGAGCGAGAGCGGTTTCGATCGCCAGGTTTTGAAGGTCGCCCGTTCCCGGATTGGCCGGCGTTTGCCCATCACAACGCATCAGTATGCCTTGGCCTAGGGCCTTTTCGTATTCCCAGTAGCGCCGGAGATAAAAGCGGCCGACATCGTCCAACACCAGAGGTCGTCCTTCATCGGGTCCGCCAATCGCGCGGCTCTTGGCAAAACCTTTTCGCCACATCTTCAGTTCCGGCCATGCAAAAGCCGGCAGCGATTCCTCGAAATGCGGAGGCCCGGTGCGGAGATCGAGGCAGACATGGCCGTGGCGCATGTTGCGGCTCAACATTGCGGCAGCGATCGCCGGGAGGTCTCCTTCACCAAAGCCGTTGATAAACCGAGCAAAGTGCCGGTCCATGTCGGCAAACTCCGGATGCGCAAGGATAGCCGTCGTCCGGCTCATGATAAATCGTCGATTAACAATTGGCGTAAGGCGTTGATGAGCTTGGGGGATGGCCGATGATGGAAGATCCCGCGACTTGATTTCTCTGAATCCAGGCCGCGGAAGAAGGCGTAAAAAACGCCGCCGAAATGTTTGTCATATTCATACCCGGAAATACGGCGGCTCAAATACAGATCTGCCGCCACGGTATAGAGATGATACTGGAGAAAGTAGGAGTGCTGCAGCATGCGTGCCCGGATCCCTGCCTCGTCGTAGTCGCTCGGCCGATCTCCCAGCCAGTTCGATTTCCAGTCAACAATATAGTAGTGATCCCTAAACCGGAAAAGGAGGTCGATGAATCCCCGCATGAATCCGTCCACCGGCCGAAAATTCAGGCGGCCCAGGCTCGATGGAAATTCGGATGGCAGTTCGGGCCCGCCGTGCTTCACAAAAAACTTTTGCAATTGGTCCGGTCGCAAGGACACGATCGGATGAGAAAACTCCACTTCCGAAACCTTATCAGCCGGAGGAATCCGGCTGAGTGTCAAATCCGACTCCCAAGGTGTCTCGAGAGGTGTCTCCAGAAGGAGCCGCAATTGAGCGCAGAGTGCTTCGCGCAAACCGTTGCCTTTGATGCCATGGGCGGCGAGCTTCAACCGGACGAGCTGGTCAATCTGATCGGGGGCCTGGAAATTGAGATGCTCCAGGACGTCGTGCAGGAAAACGCCCGCCCGAAAGCCGCGCT
>JAFAQT010000154.1 GCA_019246215.1 Verrucomicrobiota bacterium | reverse complement strand
GTTGCGGAAGCCAAAAACAGATAAACCTGACTCAAGAGCATGAAAATTGTCGAAGTAGCATTTACGGGCTATCCAGTTACGGACATGGAACGCGCGCGAGCCTTTTATGAAGACATATTGAAACTAGAACCGTCTCGCATTTTTGCGAACGGACAATGGATAGAGTACGACCTCGGCCCTTCGACTTTTGCACTCAGCAATATGGCGCAGGAAAAATGGAAGCCCTCCAGCGATGGGCCGGCGGTAGCTTTCGAGGTCGACGATTTCGATTCTGCCGTGAAAGCGCTTCGCGCAGGCAACGTAAAATTTCTGATTGAACCGTTTGAAAGTCCGGTCTGCAGGATGGCGATAATCGCAGATCGTGACGGGAATTCGGTCGCGATACATAAGCGAAACGTCGGCTAAATAATCAAGGCCCATGGCTGTTCTTGTCGATAAAAACACGAGGCTTCTTGTTCAGGGTATCACCGGCAGTTCCGGAGCGTTTCATGCCAATGGCTGCATGCAATACGGAACCAATGTTGTTGCCGGCGTGACACCTGGCAAAGGGGGCCAGATGTTCGAGGGAAAAGTTCCCGTGTTCGACACCGTTTACGAAGCGCGAAAACAGACCGGCTGCAATGCGACGATGATCTTTGTGCCGGCACCCTTTGCTGCGGACGCGATCCTGGAAGCTGCGGATGCCGGTGTGGAGTTGATCGTGTGCATCACTGAAGGGATTCCCGTAATGGATATGATGCGGGTCCAAACGGTTCTCAGGGAGAAGAAATCCCGTTTGATCGGCCCCAATTGTCCTGGGATTATTACCCCGGGCCAGTGTAAGATCGGGATCATGCCTGGTTACATTCATAAGCCGGGCAATATCGGGGTGATCTCCCGTTCTGGCACGCTAACTTACGAGGCCGTCTGGCAGTTGACTCAGCGTGGCTACGGCCAGTCGACCTGTATCGGAATTGGTGGTGATCCGATCAATGGGACCTCCCACTTGGATGCTGTCAAATTGTTGAGTCAAGATCCCGAGACCGTAGCGTTGATCTTGATAGGCGAAATCGGCGGGACGACCGAGGAAGAAGCTGCATTCTGGATAAAAGAGCATTATCGTAAGCCGGTGGCTGCTTTTATCGCGGGTGCCACCGCACCACCCGGGCGGCGAATGGGGCATGCAGGGGCGATTGTGTCCGGCGGCAAAGGCACCGCGGCAGGAAAGATTGAAGCTCTGCGAGAGGCCGGTATTGCAGTGGCGGAAACGCCGGCAAACATCGGAGATACACTAATCAAGATTCTGAAACATTAACTCAAGCTTATGTCTGTTATATCAAAAGGGTTGGAAGGAGTTGTCGCCACCGATACTCGGCTTGGAGATGTGCGAGGCGAGGAGGGACAGCTAATCTATTGCGGATACGATATCAATGAGCTTGCCGGTAAAGCTTCTTTTGAAGAAGTCATTTATCTGCTGTGGCATAATAAACTACCGAATCATTCGGAGTTGGCCGAGCTCAGGGAGCAGTTGGCCGGGGAACGCCAGTTGCCAGATCAGGTCATCGAGTTCTTGAGAACTACTCCGCGGACTGCTTTACCAATCGACGTTCTGCGCACGGCCATTTCGATGTTAGGCCTGCACGATCCGCTGCGGACAGCGGACCAGAGCCTGGAAGCGGTCCGACGCCGAGCCATCAGCATTACGGCCAAGGTGGGAGTCATCATCGCTTATTTCCACCGGACGCGAAATGGGCTCGACTTACCGGCGGTTCGCAAAGATTTGAGTGAAGCCGGCCATTTCCTTTATCTGCTGGATGGGAAAGAGCCGTCCAAGAAGAAGACGGAGACGCTTGATCTGGCCTACGTGCTCCATGCCGAACACGGCATGAACGCCTCCACGTTCAGCGCCCGCGTGACAATTTCGACGTTAACGGATATCTATTCTGCAATCACGGCAGCGATTGGCACGCTTAAGGGGCCGCTGCACGGCGGTGCAAACGAAGGCGTTATCCACATGCTGCAGGAAATTGGTACCCCCGACAGGGTAGATGCCTACATTGATCAAGCTTTGGCACAAAAGAAAAAGATCATGGGTATCGGGCACCGGGTTTACAAGGTCCTTGACCCGAGAGCGCCCATCCTCAAAGCAATGGCCGTTAAGCTCAGCGGCGAGTTGGGCGAGCCGAAATGGATCGAAATGTCCGAACGGATCGCTGCGCTGATGAAAGAAAAAAAGGGCTTGCACGCGAACGTCGATTTTTATTCCGCCACTTTTTATTATTCTCTCGGCATTCCGACGGACCTGTTCACTTGCATATTTGCGATCTCCCGAACGGCAGGTTGGACTGCGCATGTTCTCGAACAACTAGCCGACAATCGCCTCTATCGTCCTTTAAGCGAGTACACCGGCGACCCCGTGGGCAAAAATTTTGTTCCGATCGATCAAAGGAAGGCGTAGTCGAACCTCCTGCCTCACTCCTTCGGTTCGCGGATTCAGCGCAATCGCTTGCACATTTCGAAGTGCGGAATCGTGCCAAAGAGAGTACTCGAAGGCCTTAGAACCTGATAACCATTTTTCTGGTAAAACTGCAGGGCGTTCTGGCGGGAATTCAACCTGACCTCCTGAATTCCAGCCTCCAATGCGCGTAACTCGAGTTCGTTCAGGATGGCTTTCCCTACTCCGAGACGGCGTTGCGCCGGATCGACTGCCATGTAACGGACCTGGCCCACACCTTCGCGAAGCCGATGAAGGCGACCTACACCGATCAGTCTGCCCGTTTCGTCCCAGGCCGCTAGATGAATGGCTTGGCGCTCGAATGCATCTTTCTCGGAGCCGGGCGGTTGTTTCCACGGTTGGCGCAGGATCTTCCACCGAAACGCATAGTATGCCTCAAACTCAGACTCGGTTGCTGGAGGACGGATGTGCATGAACGGAGAACAAGGTGCCTTTTTACCTATCAAACGCCAGCGATCTCTTCTTGTTCTGTTTAATTAGCCAAGATGGCGAGAGGCGATACTCGATTGACCATTGCGCAGGTTAACCTGGAAAGATTGTCCATTTCTTCGGCACACTCGAAAAAAACAATTTTCCCGCGCAAAGCGGTCAGGTCGCCCCCCAGGGTTCGGGGCTTCAAAGAACTTGAAATTTAGAGATTTCCTCTCTAAAAACTCGTTGAGCGAAGGG
>JAFAQT010000099.1 GCA_019246215.1 Verrucomicrobiota bacterium | reverse complement strand
CACGGCTTCGCTCAGGATCGGACCGGCCGTTTTCAGCTTTTCCACATTAAGCAGGACGTTCTGTTTGATCGCGTTGTCGAGCAAATCGCCGGGCTGATGCTGCGCAGTCTTCACCGCCGGCCGAATGGCCTGAACGAGCGACGGGATGTGACCTGGAAATTTTTTTCCATTCTTCACCGCCTTGACGGCTGCATCCACAGCTCCACACTTGGTGTGGCCGAGCACCAGGATCAGGGGCGTCCCAAGCACAGCAGTGGCGAATTCCAGGCTGGCGAGCGAATTGACGTCGGCGAAATTGCCCGCGACGCGACACACAAAGAGGTCTCCGCGACCGGTGTCGAACGTGTATTCTGGTCCTACACGCGAATCAGCACATCCCAGAATTCCGGCAAACGGATTTTGTCCGAGAGCCAGCTCGGGACGTTCGCTAATGAAATCGTGATGTTTCATTTTTCCCTCCACGTACCGATCATTTCCTTCCATCAGGCGCCTAAGGGCTGCATCCGGCGAAAGCACATTCTGCGGTTTAGGAGGAGGATTGGTATCCGCGGCCTGAGAACGTCCGAAAAAACCGAAGCTCAATGCCGCAGTGCCTGCAAGCTTAAGAAAATTGCGGCGGGGCAGATCTACGAAATGGTTCGTTGCATGATCACTAAAATGTGTGCACATAGAGACGAGGACGATTATGGGCTGATCTTTCAGTCTATCAACAAGAATCGCGAGCGGGAGATTCCCGATGGTCACGCCACTTTGCCATGCCCTTTAGAGCGAACTCCTGGACGCCAGGGCCTGAACGTATTGTTCTACTCCGCGGCGAGCGCGCAAGGACGTATCTGGGATAGAAGATGTGCTCCGAGTTCGTGCCCATCTGTTGTTTCTTCACCATCGTTTTTGCTCACATTTTGACTAGCGCCGAGTCGGCGATCTGCAAATCCTTTTCGAGGAGGTCAAGCAGTCTCTGAACTGCTCTATTACCAAGTGCTTGGTTCTATCGAGCCGTCCGGAATCCATATCGACGTAAGAAGTGTCTTCCTTCCGTCAGTTGCCACGCGATTAGCCCAGGCACTCCAAGAGCTAATTCTCGCACCCTGCGGATTAAAGCCAAAGCAAATGCGGCGTCTCCTGGAACTCCTAGCAACCCTCCGACAATGATGTATCCGCCTTCACGCACCCCAAGCGCGCCCGGAACAAGACAAAGCACTGTCTGTATTCCCTGTCCGACGCATTCCAGAATCAGCGCCTTCTCGAAGTTTGCTGCTACACCAAGTGCATGGAGCCCGATCCAAACCTCTAGCGAACCTGTTACAAAGGAGATCATTGTTACAATGCAACATAGGGCGAGCGGCCCTATTCTGGAATATACGTTGCGTAGCACTTGATCGAGTTCGCCACTTTTTAAAACGAGCGATCGCCAGCTTTCATCCTTGTTCCATTGGGAAATGATCGCCCCGAACAACCGAAAAATTCCCCAGCGTTGAACGAAATAAAACGCGGCAACGGCCAATATCGCAAACGGTGCTCCCAGCAGGGCCGGCCAAAGCAAGTTCGTTCGTCCGGTTACCCAAACCAGGAGACTCACGCCGATCAGGGTAAAAAGTGTTTGGATCAACACGCTCACTGTTATGTCAACGAGCACCGTACCAGCGCTTACTGCCATTGGAGTGCCATAAAGGACAGCAATACGCGCCCTTACAATGTCTCCACCGACTTGGGCCGCTGGAACAAGGTTGCTGAAGGATTCCCCAAGAAAGCGCGCCCAGCAGGTGATTGGCAAACCGGGACGAGACTCTGGCGGGAAAAGCAGCCACCATTCAAGAGAGTCTAGAAAAAGCGGCAGCAAATGAAAAACCGGGATAACCGCAAGCCACCAACCAGCTGCCGCAACCGCTCGGAACACATCGTGAGCACCCTCGCGAGTCAGAAGAATTGTGAAAAGCAACGCTCCCGCGAATCCAAGCAGGTAAATTGTCAGGCCAAGCTTTTTTCCAGCGGCTTTCTTCATAGTGCGTCCGAAGGTGAGTTTTTCACCGTTATCAGCGCTTCAAAAGCCTTAATGCCGGGGTTCATCGCTGCTGCCGCTTCCGAAGGGCTCTCGAGGTGCTCCGGCCGGAAACAGCCTCGTCCCGGTCGCAACTGCAGCGCATCTTCTGGTCAATCACATGTTTCACCGCCATTTGCTGGTTTTTGGCACCAGCCAGGTTTACTCGAAGTTTGTCCGGTGGATTCCGCCAAAGCAAGGCCGAAGCCGCCCTTTCGGGGAAAGAGATCTGGAGGCGGCCTTCAGGCTGCAGCGCTTCGCCAAGGGAACAGTCTTGAGAACTGTATCGCATTAAGCGGAAAAAAGTAATTCAATGCCTGGGACGCGAAAATGAAAATAACACGCCTGCTTCGAACTGTTCTTATTGCCATCCTAGTAGCAACAGGAGCTTCGTCTTGTTGTTCGGTGAAGCGCTATTTGGTTTCTATCGGTCCCGAGTCAGAGTTTCAACGCTCAACAGCGGCAGTGCACGTGACCCTGATTTTGCGAAACGTCGCGACTTCTGATCCTACAGAATGGAAAATCGCGTCCGATCAAATGTGTACACAATCCACCGGGATAATCGGACAAGACACTGAGGCTTTTGAGAGGACTTGGGATGTGGGCAGCCCCGTACAGCACATTTGGTTTTGGTGGGCTACCTTAAATGGGGAGGCTGACGCTACTCTACTGGTCAACAATGTCATAGTGTTCCAAGGACATTGCGCTCACCTTGGCTACGGCAAAGTCCGAATGATTGAAACGTGCAGCTATCCTCGTGTCTACAAAACGCTTGGAACGGGACCTTATCTCCAAGAACCACTGGATCGCAACGAAACTGATATTGTCTTTGCTATTTCGAAACTGCCCGGGCGTTTCGGGATCAGATAAGTTCTGCAAGCTAAGGAGTGGATCCCGTTGCTGACCTGTTTACCCCTATGAGAAGCTTGGTAAATACCGAGGAAGAAATGGGTCGATTCGAAATTTGCTTTGTGATATTTCCAACCAAGTCATTATTTCATTCGTTGAGGTTCTTGGACCTGCTACGGCGTGGTCTGCGGTCGCTGGTCGATGTTGGGCTCCGCTCGAGTGTGACGTGGAGCCGGCTTGCCCGGTTGGGGTTCAGTCAAGAGCAGGTTGCGATCCAGCAACCAAAGTAGGAGGAGAAACACAAATGCTAACCACCAAACCTTTCAGGTTTGTCTCGCTTAGCGCACCGTTAGTCGATATTCCCTCCAGAAGCTGCGGGCCTTTTTGGTGAAGGGTCAGAACACATACATAATGCTTCTCAACACGCTAGTGCTAGTGTACCGTCTCCTAAATCCCTTAAGTTTCGCCCTAGGCCAGTTGGCTGTTTTTCAAGGCGCGAGCGACGAGCCTATCTAGGTCGATATGTAAGGAGCGAGCAACGCGGAAAACAGCCAACTGGACACGGCACAGAGGGTTGGGTTGAAAATGGGCCAGCGGCTGCGTTGCTCGTCAGTTACGTATCCATTCAGATATGCGCCCTTTAACGCCAGTCCGGCTCGGACCGCCTTGCCGGCGGCCCATTTTGAACCCAACGAAACTCAAGGGATTTAGGAGACGGTACACTAGTCCTAGTGAAAAGGGCTGTTAACGCTGCAGCCGAAGTGTAATCGCGGTGGTGCAGTGTGAATAGTGTCGGAAATCA
>JAFAQT010000417.1 GCA_019246215.1 Verrucomicrobiota bacterium | reverse complement strand
TTTCTTTTAGCGGCCTGCCACCTCGTCTTTTCGGAATTCTTGAAACTAGCATGGACTTGCCGTAAAACCATCGCCTTAGTGCTACGGCTTTATTCGGGTTGTCTGACCATTTCCGACATCGCCTCTCCTTCCTCCGCCGTTTTCTTTGGACTCGCACTTTCCCCTAAGCCATTCGATCCGACTCGGAATCCACCTTTTCTGTCGACGGTGAGAAGGCTTACAGCTTAACGTCTGGCAATGACACCCGAACAAGGCAAGCAAATTGCTCAGCAAATCCGGGCCGCCCTAGCGCAGTATGACCGCATAGCAAATAAAGCGGCAGAAGAATCCGTACCTGGAACTGCTCCCAGAGAGATCGAGCGACTTATTGGCAATATAACTAGCGAGGCCGCACCTCAGACCAACGAGATGTAGGGTAGCTTGAGCGTCGGGGCATTGACTACGAAGCTTTGGACAACGGCATTTGGTGGTGCAAGGACCTCGGGAGCGCACAACGCATCTGCGCCCGTTTCGATAAAGAACTGCGGCCATTACTTGCGCAGGCTCTGGCACTGGACAGCCAACGGGTAAGATGAGCTACGATTTACGGCGGTTGCGACTCCACGGACTCATCGAAAGAATCGCGGGCACTCATCGCATACCAACTCACTAGCACCGGACTACGCACAGCGCTCTTTTACTCGCGCGCCTTCGCCCGCGTCATCCGTCCCGGCCTGTCCCAAATTGCTAATCCCAACTTCACTGCCGACAGCTCAAAACTCAACGCCGCATTTTGTCGCCTCGAAAACCAGTTAACTGCCTACTTTGCCGAGAAAAAAGCGGCATGAAAAAATCTGGCTCGTCCACACCGACTTCGAATTTTCAAGGACTCTAGTCGCTTTCGCTAACGTTAAGCATGATCATGCCCAGCGGCCTTCTAATCAGCATCCTTAGCTTCCGCAATGAAACTTCCAGTTAAGCTGTTAAGATGCGGCTGCAACGATCTGCCAACTCAAGGCGCAAACGTTGGTCCTTCCAAAAGCACCCGAGGTGCGAAAACAGCCCGGTTTGGCGTTCCGGGTTTGGGTTAGGTTTGGCGATTTTTTTTGCTATTATTCACCTGATCCCATGATGTCTGATGCGATGCTGAAATGTGGCCCTCTGCTTTCGGACCTCGGCCTGCATTGCTCTGATCGGCTTCGCCAGGTCGGATTGGGCCTGTCCGTACTCGCAATTTTCACGATCAGCTCGTTGTCGGCGCAGCCGACAGACAGCGGCCTAACTCTAAATCCGGGACAATCGAACCTGATTGCTGGCTTGAACCAGCGCCTGGTTGAGTCCAGAGCGCGTTTAAAAGAAGCTGAACTTCCAGGACCGCTACCTCCGGGAGAGACTGAACAGGATCGCGTGATGCGGCGGGTTTTGCTCAGCCAACTGGTGCAGGCCTATGAGGGCCATTTATTGGCCTTGGTCGAGATCGACTCTGCGAAAACACTGCTGGACCAGCTTCGGCGTGAGAGGAAGGACTGGCAGGGCATTCCCAACGGTCCTCCTTACTCCCTCCTTCTAACCGACGCTCTTCGCGAAACCATTAATGCACAGGACCTGAAGATTCAGGCGGCCAAGGCCACGAAGCAAATCATCGCCAGCACCAGCGATAAAACCCGAAGAGAGCTCAAAAATAATGAGACGAACGTTCGCAGGTTCACTGAGGCCCTCGAGTCCGCCACTGAATCAGGGAAAAAAGAGAAATTAAAAGTCGCGCTGGATCTGGAATTGGTCCAGAGTCAGCTTGCAGCCGCCGAGCTCGCAAGTTTCGAGGCCCAGGCGCGCGCGGCGGAGATCGCACAAGCCGAGGCCAACGAGCGTCGCGATTTTGCCCAAGCCCAACTCGCCATCACATCGGGCAAGACGGTCTTTAGCAAAGCCGAGCTTGATCGCGTGACAGCGCAGATTGAAAAGGAAACCGCTGAGCTGGAGAGCCGGTTTGACGCCGTCAAGTCATCAGAATTCTCGCGCCAGACCGATTTGGAAGAGGCTAAATCCGCGCTGAAAACAGCTGAGCAGGCCACCCTCCAACCGCCGGAACTCCCCGTTCTGCAGGAGATGGTAGCCCTCCGGACCGACCAACTCGAGACGGAACGGGTACGGATGGAGCTGCGGCGAACGAGCGCCGAAGGTTACCGGCAGGCCGAGTACATCTACCAATACCGCTACGTGCTTTCTAACGCACAAGACCTTCCCGGAATTCGGGAGGCCTCTCTTCGCCTGGACGAGACCATCAACCAGCTTAGCTTGATGCGGACTTATCTCAATGCCTTGACCGAGCTGGCTCGAGGGCAGGTTGCAGAGCAGGAAAGCAGGGTCCGAGCGATTCCACTTGATTCCCCCATTGTGCCTTTGATTCAGCAACGGTTGGGTTCACTCCGAGAACGTCTTGACGCCATTAACCGAGTAATCGACAACATAGGAAGGCTCAATCGTCTGATCGCCAGGTGGTCCGACACTGTTGCCGACACTCAACAGCATCTCTCTTGGCTTGACCGGCTCCAGCTGGCTTCCCGCAACACACAGAATCTCTTTAACCGGCTCTGGAATTTCGAGTTGTACAACGCTGTCGATACGATCGAGGTGAATGGCCAGAAGATCACTGGTCGCCGCAGCGTTACTGTGGGAAAAGTGATTCAGGTCGTGCTGATCCTGGTGATCGGGTACCTGCTCTGCCGCCTCCTGGCCGTTCTCGTTGAGAGGATCGCCACGCACGGGTTCAAGATTCCGGAACAAACGGCCCGGATCCTCTCGAAATGGACGTTGGGTGTTCTCCTCAGCGTACTCATTGTGTTCAGTCTGATCCTGGTAAAAATCCCGTTCGAGGCCTTTGCCTTTCTGGGTGGCGCGCTCGCGATCGGCATCGGTTTCGGTATGCAAAATCTGCTGAAAAACCTGATCAGCCGGAATGATCATTCTCATCGAAAGACCCATGCGTCTCGGAGACATTGTCGAAATCTCGGGTACCCGCGGAGAGGTGACCAACATCGGCGTCCGCTCTTCGGTGATCCGCCAGAGCGATGGCGTGGAGATCCTCGTGCCAAACAGCACCTTTCTCGAAAATTCCGTGACCAACCTAACCTATTCGAGCTAGAACCTGCAATCGACTATCTCAATTGGGGTCGTTTATGGATCTCCCATCCGCAAGGTGACCCACTACTTGCTCGAGGTCGCTGACGAGCATGGGCTGGTCCTGAAGAAGCCGGAGCCCGCCGTAACCCTTTCCGAGTTTGCCGACAAAGGGCTGGTCTTTACGCTTTCCTATTGGATCAACATATGCGAAACAAACCAGACTCAGGTGGCTAGCGATCTGCGGCGGATGATCATGCAGCAGTTGACCGAAAACGGGATCGCTTTGAGCAATATGCCTGTCCAGCTGGTGGAACCCGCCAACACGGCGGCCGGCAACGCGCAGCCTGAGAAGATTGTTGAGAAGTGAAAAGCTGCGCAGACGAGCCCAGCGAAAAATATTGCATTTTAGAAATATTATTGTCGACATTTATCCCTTCGCTTTTCTCAACGAACACTTGTTTGGCCCAGCACGCTCCAGCAATGAAAGCTGTACCTCAACCGGCATGTAGCCCTTGGCCCGCCACGGGCGAGTTGCCGATGGTGAACCCGGGCAGCTTCGAGCATTTTAGTTAGCAACCCAAACGCTGGAACCGTTTTGCTGCCGGTCAGAAACCGCTCTCCTCTTTATTTTAACATGCATTATGGACTTAAGAACGGCTCACTTTCTTAGCATTACCTGATCTGGTTTCTTAGAAAAGTTAAATTAAAGCCGTCTGCTCTGGCGTCTGGATAAACGCTAAGCAAGCATATTGGACTGGCCAGATGCTCGCTGCTCGCGTTCTGCTCGGCGAAACTCCCAAGAAGTTGTGGGGCATCGTGTTGCCAGAGACCAATTCGGACAGTCCGAGCCGCGGCTTCGGCCGTCGGGCAGCTTTGCTGATCTCTGGGCTCGCCTTGGGCGAACAATCTGGCGTATTTGAATTTGACTTGGGAGGGAGTGAGGAGGCCAGCGCCCTCGCCCTCCGCGCGTCGGACGCGCAGCATAACCTGCTGTCGAAAATGTTCTCCTTACCGCTTTCCATCATGAATAACCTCATGCGCGGTAATGGTGCCCGCATCGGCTATAGAGCCCGCACGGTTAGTACGCCGCCAACGCGCGATCAGTATAAGAATCTCGGGAGGAGCTGTCTTCGCGCTTCGCCTGGTGTACCGCCAACATCCTAGATTTCCTTGAATAGCCTCCTTCTTTATGGCCAGAGCGAGTTAAAGATGGAAGCTGCGGACACAAAGGTGACTTTGCAGTTATCCAGCCACTTGTCAAAAGCGGGAAATCTCCCCAATTCTCGTGGGCCTGCTTAATGTGATCGAGAACACCAGCTTTGCTTTCATAGATCTCAGTCAGGACGAAACACGTGTTGCCGGTCGGGGCAGAGTTGAGATCCGCCGGGTTCGAAAGCTCCTTCATCTTGGACACGTTGTAGCTAAGAAGAGCTTTCTCTCCGGTACGATAGTGCGTAGACTCCATCCAAGACCGGTGGCTCTTAAAACAGCGGTCACCCTCCGCTACTTGATCGGGAGGGGCAATGATGATCAGCGTAAGCTGAATTTTATCATGGTAGGTCACAGTAGGTTCTCCGAATTCAAGTCAAGCGTTTTCACGTCGAGGAATCAAGCGTAGAAGCAGTAGAGACCATTCCCGTTGCCGTGGTTGAAAAGATGCCTTTGCAATCGTTGCAACTTGATACCGAGCAGCTGCCGTTTCTCATTCTTGGATTCTTCTGCGGGATCAGACCAAATGGAAAGCCTGCTGAAACTCGAATGGCGGGACATTCACCTGAACGACAAAAATCCGGAAGTTGTAATTCGGGCAGAAGTCAACAAGACCGGGGCAAGATTATCGATTTGACACCAAACGCTGGTGCATGGTTGCAGACCTCTTAGGCCTTGATGCCAAGGATTCGGAACCCTATGAAAGATGTGGTCTTGGTCTGACGCTTACAATTGAAAGGCGGGCTATCGACAACCCATCCGTTGCGCACCGACGAACTGCGCGCCATCAATGCATGGCTGAAAGTGCGCGCCAAAACTGAAACCGGACGTGCAAAACTTTTTTGTCAATGAGCGCCGCCAGCCCTTTTATCGCTCAGCCGTCAATTACCTTCTGCAAGCCTACAGCCAACGCGCGGGCCTGCCGCTCATCGCTCATCGGCACATGCTGCGCCATGCCTGCGGCTTCGCCCTCGCCGACCAGGGCGCGGATACCCGGCTCATTCAGGACT
>JAFAQT010000317.1 GCA_019246215.1 Verrucomicrobiota bacterium | reverse complement strand
CGCCCACGCGCCGCAATCTCAGTAGATTCGCCCGAGACCGTCACGGTCTGCTGAGATCGAAGAATCGTCGCGGTCGGCTTGAAAGCCACTCGAAAAAAGATATTTTCACCATTGCTGATCCCGCCCTGGATTCCCCCCGAGAAATTTGTCCGGGTCCGCACTGTGCCTTCTCGCATCTCGAAGAGGTCGTTGTGTTCAGCGCCAGTAACCTGACTTCCGGCAAAGCCAGATCCGATCTCAAAGCCTTTGGTGGCGGGCAGACTAAGCATCGATTTCGCCAGGTCTGCCTCCAGCTTGTCAAAGACAGGTTCGCCAAGGCCCGGAGGAACACCGCGCGCTACGCATTCAATGATGCCTCCGACCGAGTTTCCTTCTTTGCGCATCGTTTTGATGAGATCAATCATTCGGGCGGCGGCTTCAGGATCAGGGCATCTCACTACCGATCGTTCGACAGCCGAAAACTCCACCATTGCGGGATCCACGTTCGCTTCGATGCGATGAACAGACTTGACGTAAGCGATGATTTCGAACTGAGGAAAACATTTACGCAGAACTTTCTTTGCGATTGCCGCGGCTGCTACTCGACCAATCGTCTCGCGCGCAGAGGCGCGTCCGCCTCCCTGCCAGTTTCGAATCCCGTATTTTGCCTGGTAGGTATAATCGGCATGAGAAGGTCGAAACGCCGATTCCATTTCGCGATAAGCTTCTGGACGTGCATCCTTGTTCCAGACCATCACCGAGATCGGCGTGCCAAGAGTTGAACCTTCGAAGACACCGGAGAGTATCTCGCATGTGTCCTCCTCATCACGCGGCGAGACTATCTCGCTCTGGCCCGGCCGGCGTCTGTCGAGATCGGCTTGAATATCCTTTTCGTTCAGAGGAATACGAGGCGGACAACCGTCCACGACCATTCCAACGCCGCCCCCATGCGACTCGCCCCACGTCGTCACCCGAAATAGAAGGCCAAAAATCGAAGACATACCTGAAGAATGAATTAACTCGAAGGGGAAGACCCTATCAAGTCAGGATCGCAGCCTGGAAATTTCGGGTCGAGGTTTCCCATGTTGCACCCAGGAGGAGCGTTGATGGCGTTTTCTCTTGGAGATCGTATTCCTCCGCGGCGAGTTTTGCTGAAGCACAGAGGGATTGACATCGTTCGCTTTCCTACGGGCGAGATTCCCTCAATTATCTCAGCGATAGCGCTCAAGGCTTGCTCCAAATTTAGATCCCGATCCTAACCTGATGAGGCCTTTCGTTCATCTGTAACCGGCTCAGTGGCATATACCAGATACTTTCTTTGACTAATCTTTCCCGAGAACGAAATTCTATCTGATGATTGCCAACACAAAGCTGACGGTACCAGAATCCTTTCCGCCATTCAGCCTTTCCCGCTTGTTGAAAACGGTATTCAACCCGACTGCGGGAGAACGAGTGGCTATCTTGATCGACCTCAAAGATCCGCATGAAATCAAAGATTTGGTGTTTTTGAAAGATCCGGATCTTACGATTCAGCGCCACGCGTATGAAGTCTTTTACCGTGGACTGAAAAACGGCGTCATGAGCAAGTTAGGTCTGAGAGGCGGTGAAATGTTCGCCTACAAGATTACCGGCGGCAGCAATTTGGACCTTCCTGATCTCGCAGTAGCAGTCGATGGGACCGAATTGAGCTTTGAAAAAGCGATCTACCCAAATTACAAACTCATTCTTTGTTGTTCGACTTATTCGGCTACCGCGCCATTGACGGCTTTTGCCAAAAAATATGGGTTCAGAGGCGCCACGCTACACGGACTGAATCAGGTTATCCTCAACAGCGGCTTGTCCGTCGACTATGAGGAGGTGAGCGCCAACGCCGAGAAGTTGCGTGCTGGTATGACCCGAGCCGACTGGGTAGAGATCGATTTCACCTACGGTGGGCAAAAGTTCACTCTTTGCCTCAATCTCGGTCGACAAGAAGCGCAGAAGAGCCACGGCCTCTGTCGCGGCGGTCCGGACGTCGCAAATCTGCCAGCGGGAGAAATCTATTACGTGCCAACCAGCGCTTCGGGTCAATTTCCGCTTAAATTCGAGGATGGCACTATTGGCCTCATGACCGTGAAAGAGGGCCGCATCGTTGACTCGGCTCTTCTGAAAGGCAGCCAGCGCACCATCCACGAACATAAGCGCAAAGTCCAATCTGACCCGGCAACTGGCGAATTAGGTGAACTCGGCTTTGGCACACAGTTGCTCCCTTTTTCCGGGCGCGATATTCAAGACGAGAAAGTGCTTGGCACGTTGCATGTTGCCACTGGACGCAGCGATCATTTAGGCGGCCATCTCACCCCGTCCAAATTTAAAGACATAAAAAACGCGACACATGACGATATTTTATTTGCTCCGCACAAGACGCCCGAAATAAACGTGCCGCAGGTCCGCATGCTTCGAGACGGTAAAATCGAAGTCTTGATTGAGAATTTCCAACCAGCGGCTTACATGGTGGAACTTCTCCAATAGGGCAAACAACGATGCAACGACCGAAGCTGTAAAGCTATGGCGGCTTGGCAAAACTTCCAAGTCTCTGCGCTAACAATGTGTCAGCGATGCTGGGTACAACCAACGTCTACGAGAGCGATCTGGCGGTAGATCAGTACCTCCTCTTTCATTATGGAACGGCCGAGGACCAGTTACCGTACTCCTTTGGTCCTCGGGAAGCGCTGTTTTATCCAATCCGCTGCGTGAGCGATTTCCTGCCGGCCATCGGTATGGCCGAGCGCGCCTTGGATTTGGGCTGCGCGGTGGGGCGGTCAACCTTTGAGCTCACGCGTTGGGCACCGGACGTCCTTGGGATCGATTTGTCTCATCGTTTCATTGCTGCGGCAAACCGTGTGCGGGAAACGGGACGAATCGAGATCAGGCGGCTGGAAGAGGGTGAACTGATTACCCAGCTCACAAGAGAATTGCCGCCCGATATCCGTCGGGAAGACTGCCGATTTGAGATCGGCGACGCGACAAACGTGCCAACGGATATCGGCAGGTTTGACGTTGTATTGGCGTCGAATCTGATTGACAGGGTCAAGGCGCCGCGGGCTTTGCTAGAGTCCTTTACGGGCCTCGTAAATCCAGGCGGCCACCTGATTCTTTCTTCTCCCTACACCTGGATGGAGGAATTTACGCCGAAATCCGCTTGGCTTGGAGGCAGGTACCGCTCCGCAGGCCATCCGGCGCTGACCGTCGACGGGATACGGGAGACATTGTTTGGCGCCTTCGATCTCAGATTCACCAAGGAGCTTCCGTTCCTGATCCGGGAACATGCTCGCAAGTTTCAATGGAGTGTGGCGCAAGCGACCGTTTGGCAACGAAAATAGACCTCTTTTTTCAATTTAACCCATTCAACACCGAAGATCGGAGGCAAACCACAGACCACATCCATTTCACGGTGAGTTGCCGAAGCCTGGTTGGGCGGCGGGCGCGCCGGCCTGTGGCTATTCTTCTAGCGGCACTGGCATTGTGCACTGTATCACTCACTTATTCGGAAGCGCGGTTGAAGAAAGACCCGCCGCGGTCCGTTGGCAAGGCGCGAGGAGGGAGCATAGCTTGAGTCCTAGGTGACCGGCGAGCAAATAGCCAGTGGGCCCGCGCCGGCTCAACCCTTCGGGACGGGGGCACTTTTCGGCCCATGCTGCTTCGCTCCGTCGCCACGTATCACATCGGATACGCTCCTCCTTCGACTCCTTGCCTGAGCCGAAAATTGCTGCGGCCGCGCTTCCGATATAAGCGATACAGTGCACTAACGCCCTGGAACAGGCTGCTGCTGTCCGGCGCGCGGAGGCCGCGGGAGTGGAACTGCCCGTTCCCCTGCCGGAGTCAACTGCATGACTTCCCGCATTTTGTCATAGCCGACCACCAGCGCCTCCAGCGTGTAGGTCCGTCCTCCAACCATATCGCGGGTCGAAACGTTTCCGACAAATTCCGCTCGCTCGCCGGGATTGATGATGACGTAACCTGGTGTCTGATTAACCGGCTGATCGTCCGACCACTGGGCAAGTTTTTTTCCGCTGATATCCCGAAGGATGAAATCGTATTTTCGGCTGTCGTTGAAAAACAGGTTAATCGGCTTTTTCGAGCGATCGATCAATTGAAGATGGACTTCCAGGGAGCGTGTATCGGAGAGTCGAATTGGGTCCGGAATGACCTTCAACCGCATCTCCACTCCGTAGTATACTGGGCCGCTGATGCGACCAAATGGATTTTTCTTGTCCACTTTCGCCGTTGCAGTCTGGGACTGATTCTTTTTGCCGTTCCCCATAAAGGGAACCCATCGATAGACCCCGCTCGAAGAGGAACAGCCTGCAAGTGCGACCGTCGCAGCGACACAGACCGTAACACAAAAGTTCATTTTGACCGTTTAGCGGATGGCGCCCTAGCTTGCAAACCCTAACCGGTGCAAGCAGAGTCGTTTATGCGTTTCGGGATCGATTGGATCACCTCCAGGCGAATGGCTGGATCGGCCGTCCTGATGTTCGCCCAACTTGGATTTTCTGCGCTCGGTCAACCGGTCGACATCATCCTACCAACGGAGAATCATGCGCTGCTAAGCGGCGATTATGCGGCATTTTATCAGTACATCAAACGTGATTTTGAGGGAGAATCCAGCACTCCCTGGCAAGGTGGTCAGTACGGGTTCGTTCGGAATCCTCGAAGATTCGGAGCCACCGTTCTTTACACGAGGTTTCATGAAGGGATCGACATTCAGCCTCTCCACCGCGATGCGAAGGGCGAACCGCTGGATGCTATTCTCGCGATTGCGGCGGGTGGCGTGGTTTACACAAATGATGTTCCGTCCTACTCGAACTATGGCCGATACATTGTGATTGAACATCAGTTCGGCGGATGTCCCTACTACAGTCTTTATGCGCACTTAAGTGCCATTCAAGTGCACGTCGGGGATCAGGTCTCCCAGGGAAACGCCATCGGCGTGATGGGACATACGGGAGAGGGCATAGACCGGGAACGATCTCATGTTCACCTAGAATTGAATCTCCTCTTAAATTCGGACTTTGAAAAATGGTCCAACAAATATTTTCCAAGAGATGGGAATCGCCACGGCAACTACAACGGTCAAAACCTGGACGGATTCGATATCGCTCGGCTTTACCTGGAACTAAACAAGAATCCTCAAAAGACGATTCCCGAGTTCTTTCAAGAAGAAACAACCTGGTACCGCGTGCTGGTGCCAGCTTCGACACGGATGGACCTTCTCCAGCGATATCCGTGGCTGTCAGGCGGACAAACTGCAGCGAAAACATGGGAAATCTCGTTTAACCAGGCCGGCATACCAATTCGTTTCCAGGCCAACGTGCAAAACGTGCAAAAGCCGGCTCTTACGTTCGTCAAGTTTTCGCGCTACCCTTACGCGCTCCAGACGAGAGGCTATATCCAGGGAAGCGGATCGAACTACAGTCTGAGCAGGGAAGGGGAACGTTACCTCGACCTCATCAGCCCTGCGGACTGAGCGCTGGCTCCCACGGCCGATGGCGGAAAAAAACATAATCTCTTCGACGGGGTCTGCGGCTTGTGCAAGAGAGCGGTCGTCTTTGTCCTTCCCTTTTAAGATGAAACCTTTCCGGCGAAAACGTGTGAGACCATGCGGAGACTCTGAATGCCGACTCCATTCTCGTTCTTAACGGCGCTCCAAGAGGGAAGTTCTGCAGAGAAGTCACATTCGAATTATCTACCTCAAGAGCGTCCATGGCTGTCGCTCCGACGTAAACAACAGGCATGTGAAGTGCTCCCTGGGGGCAGTGCCGGTCACCAAACATGCACAAACCCGAGATGGATAAAAACACGATGGATAATTCAAGCACATTCCTTTTTGAAGTCGTCTTCAGGGGCATTCCCGTTCCCGGAGAGATTCCAAAGCCGGCGAACAGCGACCGATCGATCATCGTCGAAGTGGAGTCTGAGAACAGTCTCCAGACACCGACCTCTTCTTCTTCAGACAACAGCGCCCGGGAATGGGCCAAAGAATTAGCCCCTCAATTTGCGATGCAGGTCGTTCAAAAGGACCTTCCTCACGGTTTTGAACCCTCTTATTCGGTCATGCCAATCGATCAGTTGCCGCGTGATCTGCATCT
>JAFAQT010000305.1 GCA_019246215.1 Verrucomicrobiota bacterium | reverse complement strand
GTTGGTGCCTACTGGCAATATGTGGTTACTGGTATTTTCCTGATTAGTGCGTTGGGTGTACAAGCATTGCGCAACCGTATTCTGGTTGAGTGACCGTAGTCCTGCCGGCCGAACGATTCGAGTGCGCAAGGGCGGAAATGGCCGTCTCGCCAGTGGGAGGTCCATAGCAGGGGCCTCAACGCCACAACCTCGGATCGAGAAAAACCTCTATTTCCTTCCCCAATTGGACCGCGCGGCTGAAATCCAGATGCGCCGGGTTTAGCAGATAAATAAATTCGCTCGGGATCACCGCACTCGGTAAGCGTAACGCGACGGACCGTTTTTCGCTCGTCCATTGGTCGCCGAATCTGCGGGCGGCCGTGCTTTCGGTGCTCGCCGCCGGTGTTATGCGCCAGCCGCGGGGTAGTTTTGTGACATTTTCGATGCACGCAGAGTCGATCAAAATTTCCAGACCCACATAGCGGGCGCGTGGCTGGAAGTTTGCCAGCGCGATGTGAACCCGCACCTCGAGTACGGCAAGGGCCAGCGTTGAAGCAGCATAGACCACGGGCGTGCCCACACTATTCCAGCGGCCGCCACTGAGAGCGCTTCCGACTCCGTCCAAGGCGCTCTCTCGGTATTTGTTCTTTGCTAAACGCCAGGCGTAGACTTTCTCCATCGGATCATGGTCACCGGGGAGGAATACCCAGCCCTAAAAAACGCCGTACTCAATCCGGTAGAGTAGGCGCTCTACCTCGACACAGCCTGGATCGGTCGAACAGAGTTCCAGTGGGATAGCGAACCCGATGCTCGGGTTCGCCGTTTGCATCCACTCCCGGGCTGAGTCAGCAGATTCAAACACTTCGGTTGCGCGCTGGTAGATACGCGAGAGCCGCGCGATTCGGTCCGATTCATCAGGCATGAAGCGTCCGCGTTCGAGCCGCCGCTGCAACGTGCGAATCGGGATAGAAAGACTGTCGGCCAATTGTTGGTCGCTAAGGCCCAGCGCGCTGCGCAAACTATCGTAGGCCCCGGCCTTAAGCCCGTCCTTGACTAAGGTATGGGTGTGGACGAGGCGGTTTCCGGTGAGATGCCTTCGTGTTTGGTGATTTGGCATTTGTCGCAATTTAACCGCCATTTGCCAATAGGGCAAGCCCGAACATTGAAGGTGCGCGATAATGAGGCTCCTTCTCTAAGGCTTCTGTTTAGACAACATCGCGCTGCAGATCCAAATGCCCAGCATTCGCATCTGCGCAGATTTCCATGCGGAGATTTAGTTCGAGCGCCGCAGGCGCGAAATAGAAAGCCCCATAAGAGCTAACTTGTTTCGCAAGGTTGCCCCTGAATTCTCTGCAAGCTCAGCGTGTGCAACGCGGAGCTTGCTGCGAACAAAATACAGGCTGGAAGCCTATGGTACTTTACGCCGGCGTGTCGACGCCGTGGGTGCGGGAAGGACGCCTTTTGAGACATCGCTCGAAACTCCGGAGAGCAAAGTAGCATAGGCTGATAGCCTGGGTCCCGGCTCAATCATTCTATGTCAACGCCAATCGCAAGGGGAGCAATTTGGAGAAACAAGTTAGCGCTTAAGCTTAGGGGGCAAAGCCCCAGGTCAGCTTTTCCCTGAAATTCTCTTTTCCGACGATTCCCGAATGATGAGGGTGGATTTCAGAACGATGTGAAGAGAAGGATCAACGCTTTCGTCGGATCGCATTTTCAATAGCTGTTCCGCGGCGATTGAACCCATCGCATACGCCGGTTGTTCGACCACGGTAAGCGGCGTTTGAAGATGTGGTGCCGCATCAAAATCATCCCATCCAATCAGAGCGATGTCCTCGGGAATCAGCAACCCTTTTTCCCTGATGGCATTTAACGCCCCGATGACGAGCAGATTGTTCAGCACTAGCAACCCAGTCGGAGGGCGGCGGTGTTCGAGCAGCTTTTTGGTTGCACGATAGCCCGCTTCAACGTCCACATCGACAGCATCTACAACCAGGGATTTATCAAATGTGATCCGGTGTTCCAGCAAAGCGCGGCGATAGCCTTCAACCCGACCTATCATCGAATCTAAGGTGCTTCGTCCGACGACCGCGCCGATGCGTTTGTGCCCTAGCTGGATGAAATGTCTGGTGGCTTCCTCGGCGGCTGTGACATTGTCACTTGTGATGGTAGGTATCTTTGCGCCTTTTACGGCGCGATCGATGAAAACGGTGAGCACTCTGCTTCCGTAAATTTCCCTGGTTGCCCTGCTCAGCTCGCCGGTTTCGCTTGCGGTGGGCGAAACGATAATGCCACCAACTCGATGTTCGAGGAGCCTGCTGGCAAGATCCAGTTCGTTCTGAATGTTCTCATCGGTATCGCAGACGATCACAGTGTTACCGTGTCGAATAACGGCGGTTTCGACCGCCCGTACGATCCGGGCAAAGAACGGGTTACAAATATTTGCCACGATCAAGCCAATGGTAGCTGTTGAGCGCTTTTTCATGCTGCGCGCCAGAACGTTAGGATGGTAGTTGAGTTGCCGGGCGGCTGCGACGATGCGGTTACGCGTCGCGACCGCAACTTTGCCGTATCCACCCAGTGCACGGCCGGCTGTCGCGACGGACGTGCCGGCGCGCTGAGCTACGTCTTCCAGAGTAGCCAGTGCGCGCATTGTTCAAAAATCGATCGCAGACTACAATGCCTGGAGAGTGCAAAAGTTTCCATTTGATAATGGTTTGTACTCAGTGCTCTGCTGCAATGGCAGCGGAACGTTTTTTTATAGTGCTTGCCCTGGGGCAATTCAAGCTCAATTACATCTGTCCAGAGAGGCAAAAAAATAGGTTCGTTTTTGGCTTGCAGATCAGCAGGATCTAGTATTTGCTGCGTGATAACGTTCTCTCCCCCATGAGCTGTTATCTTGATCGAGAAGACCTTTGTTCCAACGTTCTCGCTGGCGATCCTTTGCAGCAGAGCCAGGGTATAGGCATCACTAGAATTGCGGCCTTCAGCGGCGCTCGGCTATTGCGCTCAAATTGCGCTGGTTCTCAGAGAAGGGGAGACTTTCGATGACAGACATGACAGACCCACAGGCTGGCCCAGGCGTTGCCGGAGCGTTTTTCGATGCGCACCAGCGCGCGACCATCGAAGCGGCGATGGCACGGATTATTCCAACTGACGAGCAACCCGGTGCCAAAGAGGCCGGGACAATCGAGTTCCTGGACCGCTACCTTTCGGGGCTGGACTTTATCTATGCGAAGCCGGACGGCAGCGGGTTCGAAAAGCTCGAGGGCAAAGGTGCCGATGCCTGGAAGCAACGGGTTGAGGTCCTCCGCGCGAAGTATGTCGAGGGAATCAAGGAACTGGATCGCCGAAGCCAGTCCGAATTCAGTACAGAGTTCGTGCGGCTCACCCCCGAGCAGCAGGATCGGATCCTGTCCGTCATGGAAAAGCCTTCGCTACAGACCGAAGGGGTAATGGAGACGGCAAAAGCGGTTGCCGGTTTCGCACCCGTCGAGCCCGCTCTACAGCAGACGAGTGCAGAGGTTGAGCTCGATTTCTTCCCCTTGTTAGCTCTGCATACGCGCCAGGGCTTCTATGCCGATCCGATCTATGGCGGCAACAAAAA
>JAFAQT010000153.1 GCA_019246215.1 Verrucomicrobiota bacterium | reverse complement strand
GCTGAGCTTCCGCCCCGAAAGGAGGGCCCTGATTTTCCGGCAAAGAGCGATGCAAGGGGCGTTTTTACCAGAGACTGATAACAAAAGAAGCAGGTCGACTGTAATCGACCGAACGAAAACTAACATTTTGTAGAATGGTGAATAAATTGTGCGCTTAAGACTTCTAGTTTGGTTAGTTGGGCCGGCGCTTGTACAATCGTAAGCGGAAAGAGTGATTCGGCGGTTTGCTGATTGAAAACCCAGGTTAGCAGTCCCTGGGTCTTTGCTGTTGCTAATCCTTGCGCCAGTGGCTGTGCAGTGGATCTTTAGTACCATTTACGACCGGTTGTGACTGCATTACGGATGCGGCAACGAACCGAGCGCACGGCGCTCAACGGAAACATCTACACCTATGGCTCTAGAACGTCTTTTTTCAGAATTCGCCGATTTTTACCCGCTATGCGTGGAAATGGCGCTATTGTCATGGTGCGATAGCGACTTGGCTGAATCGATCTGCGAAGATTGCGCCGGTCGCCTCATTGAGGTCGAGCGTACGCTGTTACATCTAAAATTTGATCGTCCAGCACCGGCGCTTATCACCCGTAATCCGTGAGCGATTAGCGCAGCCATTAGCCCGGATGACGGCACTGGATCTTTAGCACCATTTACGACCAGCCGTGACTGCATTATAGGTTCGCGTCGTAATCGCAAACTCAAACTCGTGGGCGAGCTAAACTAAAGGTGATTCGGTCGCGAGTTTGAGGCAGAATAACAACGTAAACTAAAAGAAGGAGATGTTGAATAAGGGAAGCAATGGACAGCAGATTGCCGTGTTCGCACTGGGCGAAGCTGGCCATCTTAGCCTCCCAGCTAACCGATACCCAATGTTTCAATATCAGATCTCGTGATGTTTCATTAGATCAATTGATTACCCTGCCCCCGAAAGTTCGCGATGGTCAGCTCATGTGTTATTGTGACTCTCGGCTCTGGCAGCAAGTTTTCCTATCCGCCTTACTTGTTGTTTTCGCCGGCTTTCTCGCGAATTTTCCGCCGTTCGATCATTTCGGCGGTATCTCCTGGCTCTGATTGCTGGAATGCTCTGGAAGCATTCGTCTGGAGACCTCCTTCCGCATCAGGGGTCTCGCGTTTGCCTCTAAAAAACTGCTCCGGCTGGGAATCGTCCTTCTGGGTACTCGCCTGAATTTCGCCGTTCTCGCGCATGCCGGGCCACAGGTCATTGCCTTTGATCTCCTGATGATCGTGTGCGGGATCAGCCTGATTACATTCGTCTTGCGTCGCACTGTCTTCGAGTCAACACTGGTGCTGCTCGCGGCCGTTGGGAGTTCGATCTGTGAAGCGTCAGCGATCGCAGTCGCTGCTCCTGCCGAGCGGGCAAACAAGGAGAATTCGGCGCTGGCCATCGTTGTGTGCACGTTAACCGGAACCGCCGCGACCTTTCTGTTTATCCCGTATTCCTTTGCAGTGCCCATGCAGCCTATCTGACGGGCCAAAGTATTGTTCTCGATGGAGGGGCGCCCACCCGGGTTGATATGACCAGCCGAGGTCTGCTGGAAACGATATTGATTCGGCTGTTCTTAACTGCGATGCGGTCGCTCGCACCCAGGCGGCGTATGGCACCCGGGTACTGCCATGTTCCTGTCCGTAAAGCATTCACGCTTCATCTTGAATGGAACGAAGACCCACTATGCTTCCCGACTGGCAGGGACTAACTAACGTCGAGCTGCTGGAGAACTGAGCACTTCCAGTGCACGCAGGCTGGCGGCAGTCCGGGTTTCGACCCCGAGCTTTGCGAAGATTTCGAGGACATGTTTTTTCACAGTAGATTCACTATTGCCAAGAATGGTTGCAATTTCGGGGTTGGTTTTACCCTGGGCAAGCCACAGCAGTGTCTCCGCGACACGCGGAGTTAAGCCGAGCTCTTTCTCCAGGGGCTTGGCCGAATCGAAATTCGGCTCGAATTTCGGTATCGCCTGTTGAGAGGCGCGTTCGAGACGCGAACGGACGGCAGCAAGAAGATCAGCCTTCGCAACCGGTTTGGTCAGATAATCATCCGCCCCGAGATTCATGCCCGCACGAATATCGGGCTTTTCGCCTTTGGCGGTGAGGAAGATGAACGGGATGCTGAGCGTTTCCGGGTCGGCCCGGAGCGCCGCTATGACCCCGTACCCATCCAGTTCCGGCATCATCACGTCGCAGAGAATCAAGTCAGGCCTTTCCCTCTTCGCCAATTCGATACCGACTCGACCGTTCTCAGCGGCCAGAGGGTGAAACTTCTCCAGCCGGAGAATGGTAGCAAGGTTCCGACACATCTCCACTTCGTCTTCAATCACTAGAATCTTCCTCATATTGGCAGCGTCACGGTCGCTATCGTATCTCCTGGCCGATTGTCCTCCCAGGCACACCCATAACGAAACCCTGCCCTGATCGGAAGGCCCGGAGTACGGGGTCAGCTTAGATCAGGCATAGGAAAAGAGCCAATATAAGATGGTCCTGCCTTTCCCATTTTGAAGTAATCGTATTGAGCAAGCCGCTGCTTCAGGAGACCAGACAGAACAAGAATAAGCGACCGAGCACGGCCAGTCCTGCCGCGACAAGGCCTCTTAACGCGATTTGCCCGATGTCCGACGCGATCCGTTCCACTGATAACAGCTCCGGCCAATCAAAAGTCATTTCTTTAGCAGCCTTAACAAGGGCCTTATCCAAGTCCGACAAGGCCAATGACCCATTTTCTTCCACTGCCTTCGCGTTCGGGAAATGGTCTGGCGCGCGGGACTCGCCAGAAACCGAATGTAGGGCTGGTCCCTGTAGCCCTCCGTTCTTACTCAGCGCGGAAACGCCCGGAGGGTTCCCGCTGTTTTCGATTGGTTCGAGAATACCTTTGTCGAGAGTTAGCATTTTTGTTCTATATTTACGTTTTCGACTTTCTTGTTGAAACCGAATAGGGCGTCAGGGCGCCAGCAGACGCGTACTTTCCTGCGCGTTCTATTTCAACGCATGGCCTATTTGGTAGTGCACCTACGAAGGAACGTAAATGGAACGAAAGATCCAGTTATCGATGCAACCTATCATTTTTCGAAATGCCTTCAGAGATTGATGCCGACGAGCGTTTGCTCCGACATGTTTTCACGACTTTGCTAACCAAACCGATTAAGTATTCGAACATTGGTCGGACCGTCCAGTTCGAAATCGGATGTTCTGGAGAAGAGCTGTTTTGCGCCATCCGCAACCGAGGGATCGGGATTCCAGAAGCCGATCGAGAGCAGCTCTTTACCGCCTCCATCGGGGGCAGAATGTCGCTGACCGTCCGGGGACGGGCCTTGGCCTGATGATTGTGAAGCGCTGTGTCGATTTGCATGGCGGCAAAATCGAAGTGGAAAGTCAATGTGGTAAAGGCACGGCGGTTACTGTGAGGCTGCCGATGTTGAGAAGAGTGCCCCGGATGCAGGCGTTTCTGGATATTGGGCGTAGCAGAGCGCTGGTGGCAATTGCAAAACGAGCGTTTCGGTCGCGAACCGGAGCGATTGCCGATCGACCGCGACTGGGCCTTTTGTTCCATTTACCAAAATCTGTGAACATTCTACCAGTAGCGTCATGCAGAATAAATCGAACACGCTGGATACCATCGATCAAACTGAGGTCTCCGATTTGGATCGGTCCCTTGTTGACACCGCAGAAGAGATAAATATCGATTGGCCGGAGTTTCTGGCCGTGGCGGACACGATCCGGCGATGCCCCGGAGCCGATGGAACGCCGAGCTTGAGACGCGCTATCGACGGGTTGATCCGTTTTCTCCTTACCGTCGTCAATCGATCGAAGGTCGGGTTGGATGCGCCAGTCTCGTTGGCTTTCACTCCGGCCGGACCTCTGGTTTACCGATGGTAAACGGGTTAAGGCAACGGCATTCTGCCAGAGATTGATGGTCGGTTCCAGACCAGGAACATCTTATATTCCCTGTCTCTCTCCGTTGCGCAACGCAACGCTGACGCAGCGCGAGAGGGGAGCGCAGCCTTTCAGAAAACAAACGAGGAACGTCAGCCCATAGAAGAGGC
This sequence comes from Verrucomicrobiota bacterium, assembly GCA_019246215.1. Classification (GTDB taxonomy): domain Bacteria; phylum Verrucomicrobiota; class Verrucomicrobiia; order Chthoniobacterales; family JAFAMB01; genus JAFAMB01. Next base: position 600 of record JAFAQT010000153.1, on the reverse strand, counting down.
AATTCGCACCAGCGAACAACGATTGCAAGATATGTCGGATAACAGCACGGCCGTCGAGAAAGCGTTACTGGACAATGAGGCGTACCTTCGTTCACTGTTTGAGCGTAGTGCTGACGCCATGGCGCTCTTCGACCCGGAAAGCGGTCGAATTGTTGATGCTAACAAAGCAGCTATGCAACAGATGGGAGCGCCGAGCAGGGAGGCAGTGCGTAACCTTTCGCCAGCGGAGATTGCGCCGGAGCGCCAGCCTGGCGGACAGCTCTCCAGCCAGAAAGGCGCGGAGATAATTCAACTCGTTTTGACGCAAGGCAGTCATCGCTTCGAATGGTTGGTCCGACGCTATGATGGAAGCGAGTTCCCTCTCGATGTCGTGCTGACAATGATCCCTTTCAGGGAACGAACCTTGATTTTTGCGGTATCGCGAAAGATTTCCAAACACAAGCGCCTAGAAACCGAGCTCAATGCGTCGTCGCTGGAGACACGAGTCGCCGAGCGCACGATCGAGCTGATGCAGTCAAACGAGCAACTCAAACGTGCAGAGGAGGAGTTGCGTAAACGCAATGACCAGGTGCAGAAACACCGCGATGTCCTCCTTGAACT
>JAFAQT010000145.1 GCA_019246215.1 Verrucomicrobiota bacterium | reverse complement strand
TCTTCCATTTGGCTGCTCTCCAGCAAGAGCGCGATCTTTGCGTTGGCCCACGCAAGGCCCCCGGTGATGGAGAGCGATCCAGCAAGTCTGTGGCACCGCGATCCGATGAGTTGTTTCATTTTCGCTATTGCTTCAGAATCGACGTGCACCAGAAATTCGATGAGCCCTTTAGTGTCTAAGCGACGCGACCAGGCGACCAGGACCGATAAGAAGCGGTTCTTCGCCGGGACCCTGCAACCTTAGTCTATATTTACTTGAAAAATCTGACCTGGAAAATCGACTCAGTCTGCGATTTAACTGAAATGGACACTTGCCGGCGACCTCCACGAACCATCCACCCCAAACTCAAAGGAAATTCCGCAAAATAAAAAAAATCATTCTCATTCAAGGAGCGAACCTCACCTATCTGGGCAAGAGAGAGCCGGAGATTTACGGCCGTATCACTCCGGATGAACTCAACAAGACACTCTTGGGCTATGCCAAAATGAGGGGCTTTGAGCTGGAGATTTTCTATACAAATCTGGAAGGGGAGGCGATCAACCGAATTTACCATTGTGCCGAGCAGGGATTTGATGGGTTGGTCATGAATCCAGCAGGCTTCTCCTATTCCGGATATGCGTTGAAAGATTGCGTCAAGGGCGCGGGACTCCCTTACGTGGAGATCCATATTTCAAACGTGGCGAAGAGAAATATCCATTGCGTGCTCTCTGAAGTTTCGGTGGGCGTGATTACAGGCTTTGGCACATATGGGTATCAGCTTGCCCTCGATGCGATATTGCAGCATCTCGATGGAGCGAGATGAAAGTCGGTCTGAAAGATCTCCAGAGTTTGACGCGACAGCTATACCTCAAGCTGGAGTATCCAGAGGCGCAAGCCGAAACTATTCTCGAGGTTCTTTCGTACGCTCATCGTCGAGGAAATTTCCAGAGTCTTATTCAAGAGGTGGCGGTTGGTTCTCCGCGATTTAATGCGCAACGCGACATTGTCATGGAGAAAGAGACGTCGCTTTCCTGTCTGCTCGATGCCGGAGGTAATATCGGGATTTGTGCCCTGCATTTGGCCGCAGACTTACTGGTGAGTAAGGCAAAAATGAGCGGTTTCGCCATTGTCGGCATTCATAACAGTTCGCCTCCGGGGACGGGGCCAGCCGGCTACTACGCCGAAAAAATCGCGCGGGAAGGTTTCATTGGCATCGTCTTTTGCGGTTCAAGCAAGATGGTTGCGCCGAGCGGGAGCAGCGAACGCGCTTTCGGGAGCAATCCGATCGCGATTGGGATCCCCACGGGCCGGGAACCCATGGTTCTGGACATGGCGACCTCCGCGATGCCGGTTTTCAAGGTGGCGGAGGCTCTGATCAAAGGCGAGATGCTGCCCCCAAACGTGGGCTATGACGCTGACGGTGTCCCAACTCAAGCTCCGAAAAAAATTCTTGTGTCCGGTGCCTTGATGACTTTCGATCGCGGCCCAAAAAGCTCTGGACTCGCTTTGATGTTCGAGCTCTTCGCTAACGCGCTTACTGGAGGATGTTTGCCCGGTGATCCGGACAATCAAAATTGGGGAAACCTCGCCTTTGCAATCGATCCCGATTTGCTCGTAGGTCGGGAAGCCTTTGTCAAAAATGTGGATCGGACGATTGCATATATCAAAGGTTTGAAGCGGACAGATCCCGCCCGGGACATTCGTTTGCCCGGCGAGTTGTCCTTCATCAGATCCGAACAAGCCATCGCCACTCAGGAGTTGGAGATTGATGAGCATTTATTCCGAGCCTATCGGGAGCGGATCCTTTAGTCGTTTCTGTAAATCGTAGAAAAGGTATTTTCTGCGATGCTATTCGCTCGCTCGGCTGCCGAACGATCCGAAAACTCGGCCAGCGCGCGGCAGAATTCCTGCGCAAGTAAGGCAGGGAGGACTTGGCGTTCCTAAAAGAAGCGGCGATGAGACTGAGTGAACGTATATCGCCATCAGAGCTAGTCTAGTCTGTGCTCAGCGCGGGTCGGCGTGGGAAAGTCAGAACGCTCGGAGGATTATGTGGGAACTTGCTCTTATAGAAAACATCTAACGGGTGCTCACCGCCGCGAAGCCCCCGAACTCCTATCGGTATAAACGAAACTCGAGCGGCCGCGCAAACAGAAGCAAAATAGCAGAGAAAACGAGCGGAGCGATCAAATAACTCGCATCCTCGACTGTCGAGCTGAGCCCTCTACTGGTCGGGTGTTCGAATGGATTTTCCCATCCAGCAGGCGGGAGCAAAACGGAGGAAAGGCGTCCATTTGCCCCCTCCAAGAAGAACCGCCCTTTAACAGCCCTGTTGTTCTGGGTCCTCCAGATTGAGCTTGGCCCCGATGCGACGCGCAGTGAGGAGCCGGGCCGCTGCCAGAGGTTCGTAGGCAGCGCGAACCGCCTTCACCACCTCCGGTGGTGCGCTCTCAGGTGAGCCACTATGAAACGGCGGATCCGGCGCATACTGGATACCTAGTTGGATTTCCTGAGCTTTGTGTTCTCCGCACAAGAGCGCCACAGCTCGTAGCGCTCCATCGAGGCCAGCCGTTACTCCTGCCGTGCTGATCAGATCCCCGTCGATTACCACCCGCGCGTCGACCGGAATGGCCCCGAAATACTTCAATAGATGAAAGGCCGCCCAATGGGTCGTAGCTTTCCTGTCTTTGAGGAGACCAGCAGCTCCTAGGATCAACGCACCTGTGCAGACCGAGAAGACATACCTAGCATTCGCTGCCTTTTGTCGGATGAATGACAGTGTCTCTTCATCATCCATCAGCGCTTCCTGCCCTGGTCCTCCAGGGATGTGCAGCAGGTCCAAACGGCCGACTTCAGAAAACGTTTTTTCTGGAGTCAGAATCAATCCGCATGCGTCTCGCAGCGGCGCCTTCTTTTTGGCGATGACATGATAGGTCGAGCCAGGAATTCTCGATAAAACTTCGAACGGACCGGTAAGATCGGACTGATCAATTTCTGCAAAGATCAGACTGCCAATTTGTAGATGAGTGCGGTCAGCCACGGTATTACAAATGCGCTCTGAGTCAGAATCGTTAGAGACGGTTCACTTACTTTTTTGCTTGGTAAGGTTCACCGGTAACTCGCAGCTGCGGGATCGTCGGCACAACCGCGAATTTTGCAAGATCGTCCGGCTTCAGCCGGAACGGCTCCGGATACTTTTCCGGGTTTGTGTTTTCCTCCGGCTCAGTCGAGCGCCACGCGTAGAGGCAGGTTGTACAGCTATATATCGTCCAGACGCCTTCGACCGGCGAGTTGGTCAGGACCTCAATGGTCGCGGACCGGCATCGCGGACAGACCAGACCGGGCTTGCTGTTTTCCGAATTGCTCATTGCTTTAACTCCTTGATCAGTGTAGCGAGTCTCCTGCGCCACTCATCGGTCTTTTCCGGGTGGTCCAGTTCCTGGCCGTAGTGGCCGCGCCGGTCGGGGGCAATCGGCGTGGTCGCGTCGATGATCATCTTGTGGATGATGCCAGCGGGCTGACCCGCCGGGTCGATCAGGTTCACCGATAGATTTGGCAGGATCATCACGTCCTCGGCAGGATTCACCTTAACCGATATCGCCCACATTACCTGGTTGAGATCGAACGGGTCAACGTTCTCGTCGACCACAATGACAATCGTCGCGTAGCCAAGGCCATGCGGCGTGCTCAACACCCGCATGCCTACGGATTTGGCGAAGCCCCCGTACCTGCATCGTGTCGATACAATGACAACGAACCCGTGCGTGTAGAGGGCGTTGACTGCGAACACCTCGGGGAAGGTCGTCTTGAGTTGCACGTAGATCGGCGCACAGGTAGTCAGCGCCTGACAATAGTCGAGTTCGGTCCACGGCTTGCCGAGATACAACCCCTCGTAGATCGGGTCCTTGCGGTGCGAGACGCGGTCTATCTCGATCACCGGGAATTTGTGACCACCTGAGTAGTAGCCTGGGAACTCCCCGAAGGGACCCTCGGGTTCGCGCTGGCGGCTAAGAATGCGGCCTTCAAGAACGTACTCCGAGCCCCAGGGCACGTCCAAGCCCCTGGCAGTCTTAACCACCTTGTACGGCTCGCCCTGCATCGCTGCAGCCATCCTGTATTCCCACTGGTCGTACAGAATCGGCATCGCGCCTACTAGCAGGACAATCGGTTCGTTACTGACGGTGATCGCCACCGGCAGGTCCTCCCCTCGCTCCTCGGCATGCGTCAGATGGATAGCGATATCGTGTTGCGGAATAGGCTGAATGGCGAGCTTGTTGCGCCCCTTCACCTGTATGCGATAGACGCCGACATTCTCGACATTGTCGTTGTCCCAGTCGTCGGGATCCCGGCTGACGACACACGCCTTGTCGAGAAAGAAGCCTCCGTCGCCGCGGTTGAGCCGGAACAGCGGCATCAGGTGGAACAGATTGACGTCATTGTCGACGACCACTTCCTGCCAGGGAGCGCTGTCCACGCGCTCAACTTCGCCCGGATAATTCTGGTAGCGGCGCGCGAATTCGAAGAATTGCTCGCGTATCGGCGTATCCTTATCCATGCCGAGCAGTAGCGCATGATTCGCCCACGAGCCGTGCACGTTCAGCACGACCCGAGCGTCGGTGTAGCCCCTGATCCTGTCGAACTGCAGGGCCGGGCTAGCGCCACCGAGCCGCGTGAGCGCGCAGCCAGCTGCGGCCAGGTCGGGCTCCAGACTCACCTCCTCGCTGATCCGGAGCAGCTGCTTCTCTGTCGCCAACAGGTGGAGGAATTCACGAAGATCCTTGAATGCTCTCATGGCTAAGGGGAAGAGTTTGTCTCAACGGGCCATTAGGAGACGGCTCGGAGCGCCGCGATCTGTCGCCGCCAGCGGTTGAGCACGGCCGACGGCTCATGCAGACCGAAGCTTATGCCACTGGTGACATCCGCGTAGGGTGCCCTATGCATCCGCACCCGTTCGATCTCCGCTTCGAAGAAGGCGAGCGAGAACTCGGGCATACCTTGGCGGCACCTGCGGGCACGCAGTCGCAGCGAGCACATACCGCCGTCGAGTGCAAGGCTGAGTGTGAGGCGCCCGTCTCGTTCCAGGTTCATGGCAGTGCCGGAGCTCGCAAAGATGGCAAGGCGTAAGCGACCGTTTGGGAGGGCGAGGACGTCACCCGCACTAAGGAGCGCGGCCTTCGGCCAACCGTCGGCATCGACGGTCGAGAGACGGAGAGCCTGCGTCTTGGACAACAGATCTTCGCCGCTCAGGTAATTCAGGACGCCTGTCGGGATTTCATTCGCTGAAAGCACCCCCGGCGGCGCATACACGGTTTCTGCGGTACTCATTTTCTGGGTTACTCACTTTTGGTTAACTACGAGATGTACAATACTGCAATGACAGATGTTTTTCACTGAACGTTGGACGTTACCCAAACCTTCACAGTGCCACGATTAAGAGGCCGCAGGGCAAGACCACCGGTCGAGGAATAAATGGTAAATGGGAGGTGCCTCGCGAGCATGCGAGACCAGGAAGGAATCCGTTTAAGCAGCAGACGGCACTCTTGCATCGGAGGACGAATTTGGCTTCGGAGTGGATCTGGCGTCCAGCCAGACAAGACAGAGGAGTGATTTTAAGCGAACCTTTGGTTCGCCGCGGCGAAAGAGGAAGAAGAGACCGCCTTAGGGCGACGGGGAGAAAGTCTTTTTCTCCCTGATCTCTTTGTCGTGAACTTCACAGCTTGTGGACACCGGCAAATCTTCCGTTTGAGACGCATCCTTGCAAGCCAAGACTACCCAAGACTGATGAGCGCAAAAGCATAAATACAATTACATTTACGTAATATCAATAAATGTTGGACGCTAAAATCCGTCTATCTGGTATACTCCCAATCTTGTGCTGTCAAAAAGCTTCCAGACTTTCACCAAAATCGCGGCAATATCAGCATTGTCTTTCTGTCTGCCAGTGATCGCGCAAGACGAGAACGGGTGGCAATTCGACTCGCTGCGAGCGAATTCAATCGTTTCCAAGTCCGATGCGCAGCAGGTTTATGAGGTCTTGCTCAAAATGCTCGATCGCTGGAATGCGCACGACATCGAGGGATATCTGGAGGTGTACTGGAAATCGCCTGAATTATTGGTGGTTGTCGATTCTGAGCAGTTTAATGGCTGGCAGCAGCTGCATGATTCCTACCTTAACGGGTATCCGGATCGCAATTCGATGGGGTTCAT
>JAFAQT010000135.1 GCA_019246215.1 Verrucomicrobiota bacterium | reverse complement strand
ATGTATCTTGAGAAAGTCATGGAACAGTAGGTAGCCTTAGCTTCCGGTCTCAATCAGAGATGTAACAGCAACACAAGGAGCGGAAAAAAATTTTGAACAAAAGAGAACAAGGAAGTTGAACGGAAGGCAGCAAAGGAATCGAAGGGTTCAGTCTCAACTGGGCCAACGTTTCTTGGCGATTGCGTCGCTCTCAGTTGCGCAGGTCAGGGTGAGATGGACTTCATCACGGGATTTGAACAGAAGAGAGCAAGAGAGGCTTTGAACAGAGGGCAGCAAAGAAATCAAAGGCTTCAGTCTCAATTGGGCTAACGTTTCTTGGCGGTTGCGTCGCTCTAAGTTGCGCAGGTCAGGTGAGATGGACTCCACCACGGGCTTTGAACAGAAGAGAGCACAAGAGGCTTTGAACAGAAGGCAACAAAGGAATCGAAGAGTTGAGTCTCAATTGGGCTAATATTCGTTGGCGATTGCGTGGGCTCAGTTGCGCAGGTTCAAAGGGTCGGATGACTCCACCAATTATCATTCCCCGAAACTCCACTTTCTGATCCACTTTGCTTTCTTTGCTGCCTTCTGCTCAATCCGCTTTGCTCTCTTCTGTTCAAAACCCGCTCAGGGTGTTACCGGTAGCCTCTCGGCGCTAGCGGGTTGGCTCAACAGCATCCCGTTTTGTTTGTAGGTTTTCAGCCGAAAGCGAGTCGCGGTAGAGACAACCCCTTCCACCGTGCTCAATTTCTCAGAAACAAACCGGGCGATCTCCCGAAGGTTGTTGCCCTCGACCAGGATCGCTAAATCATACCCGCCGCTCATCAACCAACAGCTTTTGACTTCGTCGAAACGCGCGATTCGTTCGGCAAGACGATCGAACCCGCCTCCTCTTTCCGGTGTGATGCTGACCTCGATGAATGCGGTTACCGCGTCGGCGTCGATCTTTTCCGGATCGACAACAGCCTGGTAACCGAGAATCACCCGATCTTTCTCGTAGCGCTGGATCCGGGTGTCAATTTCCTCGACGGACAAATTCAGCATTTTCGCCAAATCGCCTCGTGGAATAGTGGCGTTTTGATGAAGCACTTCAAGCAAAGGATCCATAGCTACGTCTGCGGTTTAACTCATGTTCTCCGATGTTACCTCTGAACAGCTTGGTTTCCCACTGGACGCCCAGCCGCAGCCCATTGGTCGTAAAGTGCCCAGCCTCGGCTAAGCAATTGGTTCGCCGCCGCGATGCGATCTCCAGCGCCGAGAACCACCACTGTCAGGCGTCTCGGGCTGACAAGCGTCGTACCACCCTGTTGGATTATTTCCGGTTCATGTTGGGAGGAAATAATGATACATTCGCCGGCTTTTGCTGTTCTGCCGGTCTTTACTCCATCTATCCCCTCGGTACCGACCAGTTCATTCGTGTTTCGCAGAAGATACTGGAAGACCTGACCACCGCGATTGAAGGAGACCTTTCTTTCCTTTTGCGAAACGTAAAAGCGGAAAGCGGCATCCTTCATCGCGTAAGCGGTTAATTTCGCCATGTCAAACGCCGTCGAATAGGGCTGAAGCCCTTTGCGGGGCTCAAGACCATGCGGGTTGACGAAAAGTGTTCTTTCCATTCCCAATTGCCGCGCCAGGGCGTTCATCTGGGAGACGAACACCTCCACTGCCCCGAGTTCGCGCATCCGGTCGCCTCCCGCAGGCCGGAGCGCCGCCCCGACGTAATACGCGAGCGTCGTCGCTGCAGTATTGTCGGATTGCATGAGCGCGGCATAAATTAAATCCCGATAACTTATCAGGTCATTTGCTAGTAGACCCATCGGGTTGACGCCGCCCGATTCTTCGAGCGCTTGGGGCGGTATGACCACTTGCTCTGCCAGATCCGTGCTTGTCTTCGATGCCCAGTCAAGAACCACTTTTCCGGTTGCGATTTTTGTCAAACTCGCAACCTGACGTTTCGCTTCGCCCTTGTAGGCCTCGAGAACATAGCCAGTCGTCTGATCGGCAATCACGTAGGCCGCCGCCATCTGTGCCTCCGCTCCAGAAGTAAATCCGAGAACGGCCACGGAAACAAAAAGGCTTTTAAGCACCTTCCGCATGTTTGTCCCAAAACTCGCGCACACTCTATTTCGGTTCGTCGCCAAGGCAATCGAGAAGTCATCCAACGTTCGATCTTCCCTCAATGCTCAGTCCGAGCATCGGTGCCGCAACCGGGCTCCAAGGGTTGGTCTTGAAGTCCGTTCCCTCGATGGCAAGCATATTCTTCGAGCACAGTTCCAGCACCGTACGCACATCGAGATCCAGGAAAGTCGGCAGGAAAGGTTCTAAATTTGTTTGCGCGAGCTTGAACAATCGCCAGGCCGGCCGAAGTCGACGCCCGTCAGTTGAATGTTCCGGACGCCTGTATTGCTTTTGCAGATGCACAAAAGCGCCGGCTAACTGGATAAGCCCCTTGAAAAATTGATGAGGGGGGCCCTTTTCTTCTAGCCAGAGGTGTTCCAGGACGTCGTGCGCTTCGTAATACTTCTGTTCGTTGAAGCAAAGGAAATAGCCCTCGTAACAGGGATCATGCGTCAAGCCTGTGTCCAGGGACGCGACAAACATTTGAATTTTTTGGCCTTTTTTCATTCACGCTCCCTGTAAATTTGCTTGTCAGTCCGCTGATCGCAAAGAGAATTCGGTGCAGTGGGGATATCCGCTGGTGCGGATCAAGGCAGATAATGTCGATTCCAGTAGCTGTTTTGACCTGTATAGTACTTGCCTTGCTGGCCAGTGTCTCCGCCTTTTTCTCCGGCATGGAGACAGCCCTCTTTTCGATCAACGGATTTCAGGTACGCCGCTGGAGGGAACGCGAGCCTGCGGTTGCGGAACAGTTTGAAAGGCTGATGGTGAAGTCAGGTACTGTTCTCAGCGTCATTCTCCTGACTGACACACTGGTTAACATCCCGCTGATTATTCTTACTCTTGTTTTTGTGGATGCCATCCCGGCGCCTGTACCGAATTGGCTCAAAACCCTGGTGATATTCGGACTTATTGTTTTTGTTTGTGATCTGTTGCCAAAGGTCCTTGCCTTGGCGGATCCCTTTCGATTTTCAAAAGGCGCCCTGAGAATTCTCACCGTCCTAATGCCGATCGCGGAGCCATTTTCGCGATTCCTGCAGGAACTCGCTGAAAAAACAGCGGACCTTTTCGCGAAGGAGAGACCTTTTCCCCAGGACCATCTGAACGACGAGGAGCTGGAAACTTTGGTGGAATTGGGTGTGGAAGAAGGAGAACTCAGCGCCGGCGAGAGGGAAATGATCCAGGAGATCATCAAATTGGGCGACAAAACGGTAAAGGACTGCATGACCCCGCGGGTGGATGCATTTACGATTCCCGATACGCTTACCAACGAGGAAGTCATCGCGCAGGTCCGCTTGAAACGTCATGGCAGAGTGCCCGTTTACGGGGAAAGCCCTGACGAGATTCTAGGGATACTCGACGTGAAGAGCTTCCTTCTCGATCACGACGAGCATTATACGGAACGCTTGGAGGCGCCGTCTTTCGTTCCGGCCACCATGAGGGCATTGGATTTGCTTCGAGGTTTTCTAACCCACGCACAGCGTCTCGCGATCGTCGTCGACGAATTTGGGGGCACGGAGGGAGTGGTCACTTTCAACGACATTGTTGAAGAGGTGATCGGAGATGCGGTACCGCGGGGAGACGAGGCCCTTTATATAGAAGAGATCAGCAAAGACAAATGGCTGGCCAGTGGCAGTGCTCGGCTCGATGACTTAGGCGAGTTGGTCGGTGTCGATCTGAAGCAAGAAGGTCTCGATACGATCGGCGGGCTAATCTTTAATCAACTCGGGTACCTTCCGAAACCCGGGACTTGTATCAAGATCCCTCCCTTACTCCTGGAGATCCGCCAAAGCAGCCGAAAACGGGTGCTTGAGGTCGCCGTCGAGAAAATGAGGGGCTTAGCGTGGGAGAGGGACGCATGACGTGGTTTGTGCTGTTATTGTGCTTGGCAGCCTCGTTTTTTGTCTCCGGTACCGAAGCGGGCATACTTTCGTTGCACCGCTTGCGCCTGCGGCGGCTTGCACGGCGGAAAGATCGTGCGGCCGTTCAACTTCAGCAGCTTTTAGAACAGCCTGCGCGGTTGCTGGTCACGGCTCTGGTGATCACCAGCTTGCTGAACATCGCCGCGTTAGTACTGCTGGTGAACGCGCTCGTTAGCTATTTCAACTGGGCAGGGTATTTCCTGACGCTCGTTCTCGCTTTGCCGTTGTTCCTTTTGGTCGCAGAGCTTTTGCCGCAGGCCATTTTTCGTCGAGTTGCCTATAAGGAGCTCGCGTCTCTGGCTGTTCCGTTGGATGTCGCGGCGAAGATCTTGGCACCGGCTATTTATGTCGGCTCCCTCATTGCCAAAAGCTTCCTCGGACTGAAGCGCCCGAGGGAAATATTCGTTGCCCGCGAGGACCTGAAATACATCACAAGCGAGATCGAACGGATGGGTATGTTGAGCAGCATCGAACGACAAATGATTCATAACGTAGTCGATTTCCGGTCGGTCAAGGTGCGGGACGTCATGGTTGCTATCTCGAATGCTCTCACGGTCCGGCCTGAGACCACGATCGAACAGCTTATCGATCTTTCGCACCACTCGCGATTTGACCGTTATCCAGTGGTCGATCCACGAGGCCAGGTCGTCGGGATGGTGAATGTTTTCGACTTGATTGTTGATCAGCCGTTAATCTCCACCGTCCGAGGTTATATCCGCCGCATTGTGACCGTGCGATCGGATGAGCAGGCATCGGTCGTTTTGAGCAGGCTCCGTGCTGCCCCTAGTAGCTTGGCCGCGGTTGTCGATGAGCAGGGAAATACGATTGGCATTGTCAGCGTCGAAGATCTCCTGAATCCCCTGGTCAAAGTGGCAGGCTGAAGAAGAAGTCGGCAGTCTCAGTGCCAGTGAGGAGAGTCCTGAGTCGCGTGTTCTGTCGAGTTCTCGATGGTTGTCCGGTAAACCTCCAATTGCTGCTGCTCGCCATTTCAACAAAGCCGGCACCCTCCTCTCTTCACTGACACTGACAACTTCCTTGACCGGTCACAGGCGTCGCCAATATCTTTTTCGAGTTTATGTCCAAGTTCTCGCCAGGGGTGCCTTATTCTCGTAAAAATCCGTTTCCAGCGAGACTTCTCGTCAACACGAGATTGAACGGGGAAGGTTCAGAGAAGGAAACCAGGCACTACGAGTTCTCCCTTAGTGGGTCCGGCTTGCAGTACGAGGTAGGGGATTCCATGGGTATTCACCCCCGGAACAATCCCCGGCTGGTGCAAGATCTTCTCGAAGCATTGAAGTTTTCCGGGGATGAACAGGTCAAAAACAAAGAAAGCGAAACCTTTTCAATTCGCGAAGGTCTCCTGAGGCATTACGAGATCACGCAGCCGTCGAAACAGTTTTTAGAGGCAATCGTTGAACGCTCGCGGGCGGCGACAGAGCTGCGGGAGCTGATGCATCCCGAGCGAAAAAAAGAGCTGGATCAATATCTGTGGGGCCTAGAAGTCATCGATTTTCTGCTCGACGCGCCCTCTGTTCGGTTCAGTCCGGATGAATTTGTCAGCAAACTGCGCAAATTGCAGCCGCGCCTCTACTCGGTTGCATCCAGCCTCAGGGCCTTTCCCGAGCAGGTTCATTTTATGGTGGCAAGCGTGCGCTATGAAAGCCATGGCCGAAAACGCGAAGGAGTAGCTTCTATCTATCTCGCCGACCGGACCGACGAAAACACCCGGATTCCGATGTTCGTTCACGTCGCGAAAGGCTTTCATCTGCCGGAAGATCCGGACAAACCCATTATCATGGTGGGGCCCGGGACCGGAGTTGCGCCGTTTCGAGCGTATTTGCAGGAAAGAAGGGCCCTTGGTGCGACGGGAAAAAACTGGCTGTTTTTCGGTGAGCAACGGTCACGGTGCGATTATTTCTACCGGAATGAGTTTGAGGCCTTCCAGAGGGAAGGGATTCTCACGAGGCTGGATACCGCTTTTTCGCGCGACCAGGCTTACAAAGTGTATGTGCAACATCGTTTGCTGGAGAACGCCAGGGAAGTGTATGCCTGGTTGCAGGAAGGAGCGCATTTTTACGTATGCGGTGACGCCGCTCGGATGGCGAAGGACGTTGACGTCGCTCTTCATCAGATTGTGGAAAAAGAAGGAGCGTCATCTCCTGAAGCCGCGGCCGCCTATATCGAGGCACTCAAGAAAGAAAAACGTTATAAACGGGACATTTACTAAAGGAGCCAGTCAGGACTCAGAATTCAGGAGCCGGGAGTTGCAGGATCGAGAGCAATCGAGTTTGTGTGGAAGCATCCAAACCTAAGAGGACGGCCTGACTCGCGGGGCCGCTAGCTCAACGCGAATACCACTTTCGACTCCTGATTCCTGTTTTTCAGCTCCGCTTACTCTGCGCTGGTCACTTCGCGCACATAGATGTTGATCTGGCCGTCTGCTCCGCGGCGGACATCCATAATTTGAAACGGTCGGTCCATCGCGCGCTGGAAGGTTTCACCCTCTCGAGGTGTTGGTGTTCCGCGCGAATATTCGACGATAATGCGCGCGTTCCCGCGGTTTAAAACGTGGTCAGCCAGAGACTGACGCGGCCGCAAAACTGCGCGATTTTCCCGGGCAGCTGTGACGGTGAAATCGCCTCGCAAGTAAATAGTGGCGTTTCCGATTCCCTTGTCTGCCAGCTCAGTCGTCTGATCGACGTCGAGCAGACGACCACGGGGCATCTGTCCGGGTCGATACGTTTGCCATACTTCTACTCGTCCGCTGGTGGCGGGCGTCGGTGACGCGGTAAGAAAGGGTTGTAAGGGCTGGTTGTTTTCGGCGACCACAAGCGGTGTTCCGGTAGCTACCAACGAGGCTTTCGGCGGAGTAGACGGGCTCGCTGCCGCTGCTTCCCGGGGATTCGTTTTGCCAACCGGTGTTACCGCAGGTCTTGGGCTTCCGGCAGCGACACCAGCTGCTGCACCGCTGGCAGCGGGGCTGACTGCCACAGAGGGCTCTGCGTTCACCAGGCTGGGCTGCGATTTTGCGTAGGACTGCGCCGAAGCCATCTCCTGACTCGCCATGGCACGGCGATGCTGAGCCAGTCGTAATTCGGCGTCGCGCACCTGGGACTGGTTGACCAGTGGGAAACCAGCCTTCAAGTTCACAGACTTCGGCGGATCAAGCTGGAAACCCGAGCCGCCTTGCGTGGTTCCGTACGGACCATACAGAAGCGGAATACAAGTAAAAAGCAACCGGGCTCCTCCGAGAGTGTCAATGTGGATGATTGCCGACAAATCGTAAGAGCGCCGAAGTTCTATCCCGAGGCCCGTCGTCAGGGTTCGCTGCATCGCAGGGAGTTGTTCGGCTCCGGCCGGAAACAGATGCTCAATATAAATTGTCGGGACTTCGACCGATTGCGCAATGACAACGATGCCCGAATCACAAAATTTGGTCCGTGACAAAGGATAACTGTCAAGCACGGTAAATTTTCCGGTAACATATGGAATCTTACTAACCTGGTGGTCATAATTACGCAGAAATGATCTCAGCAAATTTTTGCTTTGCTCATCAATTTGCCATGAGCTCATCGCGCCATACTTGGCCAAAAGCTTATCGGGCCCCATGAATTCGCCGATGGGAGCAGCAGTCAGCTCGAACCGCTTGGGGGCATCGAGCTTCTTGAGCTTTTCCAGGATATGATAATTGAATGGTTCTTCCGGGTGAGTGAAGACGTAAAAGGTGCCAATCCAGCAAGCGACTGCAAATCCGCAAAGCAACAGGATAAAAACGGTCCAACCAAATAGATTGTCGTTTTCCGGTAATTGGCGAGATCTCTTGCCAGATCGTCCAAGCTCGACCGTTTTCATGGATCAGCTGATGGGCAAACGCGGAAAGAGTTATCCACTAAGCTTTACGAGGCACTTCGAAAGAGCTACCACATCCACAGCTGCGGACGACATTCGGATTCGTGATCTTGAACCCGGCACCGGTCAAACCGTCTGAAAAGTCAATGGTCGCGCCCACCAGATAGTTGGCGCTGTAGGCGTCCACCAACACCTCCACTCCGCCCTGTTCAATACGATGATCACCCTGCTTCGCCTGGTCGAACTGCATCCCATATTGCATTCCCGCACAACCACCTGTTTCAACAAATATGCGGAGCCCTTTGTCGCGGTACTCTGGGTGCTCGGCGATTAGCTCCTGCAGTTGTCGAAAGGCAGAGTCGCTCACAGTGATCATTGTGTTTCTCAATTAAGCGACACCTTGACGAAAGTCAACGCCGCGGCGCAGGTGCATGAAGAGCGCTTGGGCGAATCGACCGGCAGACGATCTAGTCTCGCATATAATGATGACATCGTTGCGTTCAAAATGGACCGCCGGCAAGGCGCGAGGAGGGCGCATATCTAAATCGATACCGAACCAACGAGCACCCCAGCCGCCGGCCCATTTTCAACGCCACGCTCTGGGCTGCGATCAGTTGGCTGTTTTGCCGCGTTGCTCGCCCGGCCCGT
>JAFAQT010000105.1 GCA_019246215.1 Verrucomicrobiota bacterium | reverse complement strand
TGATGACCATCAGCGATTCGGCGGCGGCTTCGGTTGCGCCCTGCCATCGATAGATCGAATGAATATTATTAACGATATTGACGCAGGCTGCGAGTTGCTCGTCGACGAGAGCTGTCGCGATGCGACGGGCTTCTTCTGATGAACCGGCCGTAGAAAAGGCTACAACGAAGCCGGTCTTTGAGTCCTCATTCTCCATGTCTTAACCTCCAGCCCAAAGAAAACTCGATTCCGCTGCAATTCCCCGCTCGTTCTCGTGTTATTGACTGACCGGCGCGTTTTCGATCTCATGTGCAAACTTTCGACTAATACATTCGATAGTTCGTTCAAGAGCATACCGACAGGTTGTGAGGATCTCGTCAATCTGAGTTGCAGGCAGATTCAGGCAAGCTGCAATCTCGGATATCGGAAGGTTCTCGTGATAATACATCGCTAAAATTTTTTTCTGTGTCAGGGATAGCTGTGCGATCCGGTGAGCGAGCAAAGGTAGCAATATTTCTTTGCGCCCCAGCACTCCCCAGCTGGCGTTAATGGGAACATCCCGAACAATTCCGTGGAAGGATCCGTCATTTGCGTGTCGATTATCATCAACAAGGGTCTCAGTCGAGTATGATCCAGATGCTTTATTTCGCTTCTTCATGTTGTCTCCTCATCCAGGCTCTTCGACCTCTGATGCGTAGGTCTTTACCGAACCAACAACGACGATTCAGGGCTCAGGTTTCAAGATACTGGAAGGGGTTGAGCTGGGGCAATGGGCCTTTCGGGTACCATTGCGTCGGCGACCTGGAGAGCTTTAGTGCACCTCCGCCGCGCCGCCTGGATTGCGGCCTTGATCCGATCAATCAGCGGCTTGGATTTCCGAATCGTTAGCGGAAGTCTCGAGAAAGGCACAGATTGGGTCTCGAGCACCCTCGGAGTTGCTGAGTCTTCCAGCGACCGTACCCACGCCCGGATCGTCAACCCCACGACGACTGTAACCGAAGGCAGCTAAGCCACTTTCCTTTTTCCCCGCTCAGGCTAAGGTCACATTACACTCGGTCAGAACCGGACTATGAGCAAAGCTCGCACGATCGACGATTACTACGTCACCGTCTTTCTTCACCGATACAACATCGATAATCCGTCCAATACCGGCGACCGTATAGAGATCCTTGTTCGCATTCCCGGGGAGGCTGCAAAAATCTTGTCTGGCTCTGGACGACGCCCAGAAATGATTTCACACAAAATCTATCGACGAGCCTCTCGCATAGCCCGTCAAACTGTGGGAATACCTCAACCACCGTCGGGGATCGAAGTGATTTCCGCCGTGGAATCAACGATGCCCTCCGATCTCCCCGAAACGTCAGGATTTCAAGATGCGGATGGATCGGAAGGTTGGATCTGTTCGGTGAAGTCGGGCGTCCCAAGGCCACCGCCGGCTTTGATCGTGGAACCCGGGACAGCGTAGAGTGCATTATCCAGGACTGCGCGACATATGCGCGAAGTTTTGTTGCCCGTATTGTGAGACCGCTTTCCGGTTGCCACTGGATGGTGCCAGCACGCAGGATATTTTCGACTTCGGGCCAGCGTTTGTGCAGCGCACCGGCTAACTTGGTTAAAACTGCCCACGTATACCTGGATCGATGTTGTTAGCGATCTTTACCTGAGAGACAATGGCTCCCTTGTAGTTGCGCCTCAGTGTATAGCATATCCACATTCCTTCACCTAAAGATTTCAAAAATTCCGCCGATCAAACAAGGTGACGGCTCGTTCTTTGAGTCAGTCAATCGGGAATCCCAGCGGAATGTGCGAGGGACGTGCTCCTGGGGATGCGCGTAAACACCACGGAGGAATTTGACGAGGTAATTTACCGTAAAGACGCTTACTTGATGTACCGTTTTCGAACTCAGCATAACAAGAAACCAGCTCCACCCTCCGTAGCGTCTGATCGCCTGCCGCTTGAAGTCATTCGGATCCGAGCGCTCCATCACATCCATGACGCCGCGGAAATTCTCAGCGACGCCATGCCGGAAGTGCCAGAGATAGACCGCCAGCTTTACGCCTCAATTGTAAGCGGTCTCTGCACCCTTGAACGGCACCTGACAGAGTTGAATAAATCCTGAAATTTTGACCTTCTGCAGACGGCGACGAATGGTCTACACCGTCGATGACGATGCGATGACTAGTGTACCGTCTCCTAAATCCCTTGAGTTTCGTTGCGTTCAAAATGGGCCGCCGGCAAGGCGCGAGGAGGGCGCATATCTGAATGGATACGTAACCGACGAGCAACGCAGCCGCCGGCCCATTTTCAACGCAACCCTCTGGGCCG
>JAFAQT010000357.1 GCA_019246215.1 Verrucomicrobiota bacterium | reverse complement strand
GGGACTGCTCACAAATCTGGTCGACCCCCACTGACCCATAGCTTCGCCGCCAGATAAGTTCATGAGCAGTCTGCAACAGGCGCAGCTTGGAATCACACAACCGCATTCGCATTGAAAGATACTGGACCGATCGGTCAACCGCAACTTGGATTTTGAAGGTAGTTTAGATATCGATCGGGATTTCGCCCTAACACCGTATGAAAGTTTCGGTGGATAATCGATGATTCTCTCGCACTGGTATAGGATATGATTGCCGCGTTCGTTCTCAGCACATTGCTCGGATATTATCTCCTGGACTCGCTGGCCAAACTTCTCAATCTGCGGAGTCTGCGAACGGAGGTCCCAAATGAATTTGTGGATGTTTATGACGCTACTCGGTATCGGCGATCGCAGGAGTACACACGATCGAACACCTGGTTCGAACTGCTCGTCTCTACCGTCGACCTTGCGGCACTGCTGATATTTTGGTTGCTCGGCGGCTTTGAAGTATCGGATCAATTTATTCGCGGGTTTCATTTGCCAGCGGTCTTCAGCGGTTTGCTTTACCTGGGAATCCTGTGTGCCGGCCGAGAAGCTCTCATGCTGCCATTCGCCATTTATCACACATTTGTCATCGAACAGCGATACGGGTTCAACCGAACAACCGTTGCTACATTCGTCACAGATCGGCTAAAAGAATGGTCGATATCCGGCCTGCTGATGGCCGGCTTTGCTTTTATTATCCTGAGCCTGTTCGAAGCATTCGGCCTTTCCGCGTGGCTTGTGGGTTGTATTTGCACCGCGGCGCTGTCGATCATTTTGGTTTACATCGCGCCGAGAGTAATTCTGCCACTCTTTTTTAAATTGAGCCCAGTTCCGGAGGGAGCTTTGCGAACGCAAGTGACGGAATTTTCTCTTCGCCAACGGTTCCCAATTCGAGAACTCCTGGTCATCGACGGCTCCCGGCGTTCCTCCAAAGCAAACGCATTTTTTACCGGTTTCGGTCCGAACAAGCGAATAGCACTGTACGACACATTGATCAGCAGTCACACGGTGCCGGAGCTATTAGCGGTCCTAGCGCATGAGATCGGTCATTACAAGAGGCATCACATTGTTAAACATCTGATCATCGGCCAGCTCAACCTGTTTCTGCTTTTCCTCGGAGCATCGTTCTGCATTTCACGTCCGGAGCTTTTCGCAGCCTTTGGCGTATCAACAAGATCTTACTACGTTGGCTTGGCGCTCTATTTGGTTTTGGTCCGGCCTTTGTCAGTCTTGTTTGGGATCGTGGTGAATTACTGGAGCAGGAGAGATGAATTCGAAGCAGATCGTTTCGCTGCGGAAACGCTGGGCGATCCAAACCCATTGATCCAAGCGCTCAAACGGCTGAGTAGAGATAGTTTATCGAATCTCACACCTCACCCGTTGCTCGTCAGCTTACACTTCACGCATCCCCCGGTACTGGCCCGCATCCGGGCGCTGAAGGCGGTTAAGGCAACTAGCTCAGCAATGGTAGTCAGTAGTCGGGAGTCACTGCCAACCCCTGCTGACTCCTGACTTCGGCCCGCGCTTCGACCTCATCGACGATTTGCTCTTGGGTCTCCGCCATTTTTTGGAAGTCGTCACCAGTCAAGTCATCCAACCCCGCCAAGTGTAACAGACCATGAACAAAGTACAGCCGCAGCTCATGGCTGAAGGAGGTATCGAACTTTCTTGCTTGCCGCTCTGCGGTTTCCACACTGATTACTATTTCGCCGTGTCGAAACGTGATGACGTCGGTAGGGCCGTCTGCGGACAGGAAGGTGCGATGCATTGCGGCAATGCGGACGTCGGAAACAAAGACCACGCTGATTTCTGCGGGGAGGGCTACTGATCTGACCCGTTGCGCGACCTGCGCCATAGCCGCTTCCGCGAATGCGCGGAACATGGCCAGATTAATTCTCTTCTTTCGCTGCCGATTGAACAGCTCGAGAGCCGGATTCATGCGGCAGTCGCAGGCGGTAGATTACGCAGACGACGGCCTTCCTGCTCCGCTCGTTCTTCGTCTTTCGGATATTTGATGCGCGTGTGCAGCATGTTCTGAAGAGTGAACCGGAAGGTTTCTCCAATGATCTTTAACTCTTTCAGAGTGAGGTCGCACTCGTCCAGCTGGCCCTCGGCAATTCGTCGGTTGATGATGTCGCTTACGAGCTGCTCAATTTTCTGCGGGGTCGGTTTCTCGAGGCTGCGGGAAGCGCTCTCAACGGCATCCGCGAGGCTGATGATCCCACTCTCCTTAAACTGCGGCTTCGGTCCGCTGTACCGGAAACTTTCTTCGCGTACGTCCGGAATATCCTCCTCCCGGATGTTCATGATCTTTCCGCCTTCGCGGGCGTCCTGTTGCTGTTGGATTGCTCTTTTGTAAAAGTATGCGACCAGGGATGTTCCATGATGTTGTTGGATGACATCAATGACCCGCTGGTTGAGCCCGTACTTCAGAGCCAGATCCACCCCCTCTTTCACGTGAGAAATGATAATCAGAGCGCTCATTGTCGGAGCAAGATCATCGTGCGGATTGTCATGGCCGACCATGTTCTCTGAGAAGTAATTGGGTTTCACCAGCTTCCCGATGTCATGAAAGTACGCGCAGGCCCGGCACATCGTGCCATTCGCTCCTACCTTATTCGCCGCCACTTCGGCCAAGTCGGCAACCACATCACTGTGATGCCAAGTACCCGGGGCTTCGAGACTGAGTCGGAGCAGCAAAGGGTGATTGCGGTCTGCCATTTCAAGCCACGACATATCTGTCGTAATCCTAAACGCTGCTTCAAGCATCGGCAGGGCACCACTGACAACCATCGCCGTGACAACGCCGGTGAGGATCGCGGCTGCAGACTGCTTCAAGAACATACTCAAATCCATGTCGTTTAATCGTAGCCACGGGATAATGATAATCCCGAATGAGACGGCTAAAATCCAAGTCGCTAATCCCACGTAAACTCCGGCCCGCAATAGCCTGCTTCGGCGGCGTACTTGAATCGTCACAAAAACTGAGATGAATCCGCTGATCAGGCTCATCACAAGAAGGAATGCGTCCACACCGCGAAATAGTATCGAACTCCAGAGACTGACGAAGATTGCGCCGTAAATGCCGACATTTTTGCCCAACAAAACCGACAAGACGAGCGGCGCAAACGCGAACGGAATCAATAAAACGCCAAACTCTTTTGGCAACCCGCCCTGGCTCTGGGTCGAGAACACCATAACCAGCTTCGCCACGCACAAGTGAAAAAGAATCACCCCAAACACCAGTCCCACCCGCGAATTCTTTTGAAAGGTGTTCGGATGGTTTATCCAGAGCTGGGCGACCGCAGTCAGAAAGACCAGTAGTCCGATCAGGAAGTATTTCGCAGGGTCGGGATGTTCTCCCGAGAAGATCAGCAGTGCAAGGACCAGCACAAAAATCCCAAAGATGCCCGTCTTCACCCAGGGCTCCGACTCCAGCTTTCGCACCCACTCTTTTGGAGTGGATTTCCGGCGGGTCTTCGGGCAGGCCAACCCTTTCTTAATTAATTTCTTACGGTGTGAATATCCAAACATGCCTCTCGATTCCTCCGGCTAGCCCTCGCTCGTACCTCTGGGCTCCTCCCGATAGATCTTGTACGCATGGATGATAGCTTGGACAAGCGGGTGGCGCACCACGTCTCGTTCCGTAAACAGCGTAAAGTGAATCCCGGACACATTCGCCAGCGCGTGCATAGCCTCTATCAGACCGGAGGTCTTCTTCGGCGGAAGATCAATCTGGGTTTGATCACCAGTAACGACGCATTTTGAGTCCGCCCCCAGCCGGGTCAACAACATGAACATTTGTTCGGCCGTGGTATTTTGTGCTTCGTCCAGAATGACAAAAGCATGATTCAAAGTCCTTCCCCGCATATATGCCAGTGGCGCTATCTCAATGACCCCCCGATCCATGTATCTCTGAATCTCCTCAGGCTCCAGCATATCATACAGCGCATCATAGAGCGGACGCAAATACGGGAAAATCTTTTCCTGGAGGTCGCCCGGTAAAAACCCCAACGCTTCTCCTGCCTCTACAGCGGGACGCGTCAGGATGACTCTTTTAACCCGCTCTTTTCTAAGTGCGTCGACACCCATTGCCATTGCAAGATACGTTTTTCCGGTTCCTGCCGGACCGATGCCAAACACTATGTCGAACTTTTGTATCGCCTGGACATAGTTCAGCTGCTGTTCGCTCTTGGGAATGATCGGAGCTCGACGAGGGGGTGTGAGCACCTTATGGCCTGCCAACTGCCCCAAGGGCTGACGGCTTCCCTCCGTCACCGAATCCAACGCGTACTGGAATTCGTGCCGTCTAATCTGGATCCCATGCTGACGCGCCTCCTCGAGCTGATGAAATACTTTACGCGTCTTCTCAATATTTGTTCGCTCTCCCTCCACACGCAGCCACCCGTCTCGCGTGGTCACTTTTACCGCCAATTTTTCCTCCAGCGCTTGCAATAGCTTGAAATCATTTGCGTACAGATTTTGGAGCGTCCGTGCATTGTCAAACTGAAGCGTCTCGGATTCTACCATCAAGCCAGTAATTGCAAGGCCTTACGCATTAGCGCAAAGTCGGGAATAAGCAAAGAAGGTTTTCAGACCCGAAAAAAGTTGCGGTGACCGACCCAAGCAATCGTGCATTGTGCAGCAAACGATCCTCATTTGTACGCGTACACCATCGCCCAAGTAGTCCGTTCTTTCGGCGAACCGGTTACCTCCACAATGATATAATAGGTTCCCGTACCAACGGGGAGAACTCGAGCCCCTGCAAACCGGCCTCTCTGCCACGACTCACTTTCCGCGAGTTTTCCTCTGCTGTCATATAGATGGATGGCAACTCTGGCGTTCTCTACATCCGAGCCGATGCAAAACCAGTAATCGTTTCCCTTGAAAAGGGTATGCGGTATCGCTTTTTGTTCTCTTAAGCCGAGGTCGCCGCCCCACTCGTCATCCCGGACGATGTATCCCTGTTTGACGTACTGATCAATGGCTGAGAGGGCACTGGCGATCGCGTCGTCGATCGATGCCTGGGCTGGTCTAAGGATCGCCCAAAACCCCAATAGAATGAACAATCGTCTCACAAAGTGCTTCCGCTAAGCGCGGGAGTTAATCGCCTTCACCATCTGACCAGTTATTTCGTTGATTCTTCTGACTGAACCCGGCGTGAGTTTTTGGTTGATCAGAGGAGAGATTTCTTCGAGGCCCTTTTGCATTCGATTCACCAGAGGGTTGTTTCGCATTCGAGGCGGCATGCCGGCGAGCCGCTCCTGAAAGTACCTCAGCAAGTCTGGCTGATTCAATAAATCTGCCGCGTCGGAGGAATAGCTCTTTTGCACCACCGCAGTTAAAACCTCAGTGCCGCGCAGCCATCCACCGAGGCTTACCAGGTGCGCCAATTGGGCATCTTTGAGCTGGATCATGGCGTTCTTCACATCCGTTAAGGCGCCGTCCAACTCTCGCCGGACGAAAATCCAGTCTCCGGAGTCGGCTTTTGTCACGATCGAGTTTGTCCGTGCCAAAACGGTCGATTCCACTCCAATCGCTCTCGCCAGTTCCAGCACGTCACGGCCAATCTGCTTGACCCGAGCTTTGTCGGCCGCCTCTACAGCGACAAAACCTTCGGCCACAACAGAACCCAGCAACAGAGCAATTTGTTCCCGTTCGCCGCGATTCTTGACAGTCGGGTTTCGCAGTTGCTCCTGCCAATTGGGGGTTCCCAGTTTATCCAGTACGTTGAACACCTCGCTCGGTAAGGGAACGACAATATCGTCGAGCTGCGTCGCTGGGAACTTGGATAGATCGATGTGATTTGCGGGTGCTTCGCCAAAACCCGATACGGCCAAGAGAAAAGATGTCGCGGCGAAAATGAATCTACCCAGATGTTTAGTCATTCAGGCATTCTCCATGTCCTGTGCAGTTCTCAACCCAATCGAAACAATTCATTTACGGTCCCAAGTCTGGTTTTAACCTTAACAAGCGCACCAGCTTAGAAGGAAATTTTCCTTTGAGCAAACGCAGTTTATGAATATGGCTTGAGAGATAATGAAGCTCGAGCGTGCCGAAGAACTTCTGCGTGAATTCCCTGATAAACGCGTTTTGGTAATCGGTGATTTGATGCTCGACGAGTTCGTCTGGGGTAGAGTTTCCAGAATTTCACCGGAGGCACCAGTACCCGTAGTCGAAGTAATCCGGGAATCGTATTATCCCGGAGGCGCCGCAAACGTCGCACGCAATGTCAGAGAGTTCACGCCTTCGGTATTCGTGATGGGTTTAATTGGGGAAGATAGCTATGCCCGAAAATTAAGAGAGCTTCTCAATGAGAACGGGATTAGCTTAGAGGGAGTGCAGAATGATCCGTCTTTTCAGACCATCGTGAAGACTCGGATCATCGCACGGCAGCAACAGGTGGTACGCGTCGACCGGGAACGACCACAACCTCTCAGTGAGGAAGCTCAGCTGCGCTGTGTAGCGAAAGTCCGTGAGCTGCTTCCTGAACTAGATGCGGTCATTTTCGAAGACTATGGAAAAGGTCTGTTGCAACAAAACTTTGTAGACAAAATTGCCGCTTTGACGAAAGAAGCTGGCAAATTGATAACGGCCGATCCCAACCCGCATAGTCGACTGATCTGGCGCGGCATCACAGCGGTAAAGCCGAATCGCAGCGAAGCTTTCGCCGCCGCAAATCAACCTTGGCGAGAGCCGGAGCCGGATCCCCTCCGTGACGGTCACTTACTGTTTGTCGGGGCCGAATTGCTTCGAACCTGGAAGCCCGAACTGCTTCTAGTCACACTCGGAGAACAAGGGATGATCCTTTTCGACCAGTTCAATCCCCCGTTCCACGTGCCATCTCGGGCTCGTGAAGTCTATGACTTATCCGGGGCTGGCGACACAGCCATAGGGCTTTTCACCCTCGCGCTGGCTTCCGGTGCCTCAGCGATAGAAGCCGCAGAGATATCGAACCATGCGAGCAGCGTAGTGGTCGGGAAATTAGGCACGGCAACACTCACGCCGGATGAGCTGCTGGAAAGTTTTCATCAGCGAAATGGCTAAGAGGAACCCAGCGGTACGGAAAGCGATTTTCCTTGATCGGGATGGAACCCTGATCCGAGACGTCGGGTATTGTTCGAAACCTGACGAGGTCGAACTTCTGGAGGGGGTTGGCAAACTGCTTCCCAAGCTGAAAGAGGCCGGCTTCAAGATTGTCATCATCACAAACCAGAGTGGAATCGGACGGGGATACTTTACTGAAGAAGATTTCTGGTCCGTTCAACGGGAACTCGAGAAACAGCTCGGGGCGGGCGTTATCGATGCTACTTATTTCTGCGCCGACACACCACAAAACGAGACGGAACGGAGAAAACCGAACCCGGGGATGCTGTTCGAAGCGGCCAGAGAATTGGGCATCGATCTCGAGCAGAGTTACATGGTCGGCAATAAAATGTCGGATGCCCAGGCAGGTATTCGGGCCGGCGTGAGGGCGTCGATTTTGTTTGGCACCAATGCCGCTGTAGGCACGATGGAATCCGGCGCTACATTGGTGGCAAAAGATTTTAAAGAAGTCGTGGAGTTCATCCTGGGAAAGTGATTTCAACCGCTTATCCCAGGATTACGCGCGTCATGCCAATGAGTAAAGTAGTCGGCATTATCCCGGCCCGATGGGCGTCCAGTCGGTTCCCCGGAAAAGCGCTTCACGGTGTTGCCGGCAAGCCGCTGATCCAGCACGTGTGGGAGCGTTGCGTTGAAGCAGATTGCTTTGATCAGATTGTCATTGCCACCGATGATATGCGAATCGCTGAAGTGGGATTCAATTTTGGCGCCGAAGTGGCCCTTACCGCCGCAGATCACCCGAGCGGAACCGATCGCATCGCAGAAGTCGCCGGAAAGCTTAAGAAAGCTTCTGTCATCCTGAATGTCCAGGGTGATGAGCCTCTGGTGAATCCGCCTTTGTTGCGGCAGCTCGCCCGAGAACTGAGAAATAATTCCACCATCCCAATCGTCACCGCGGCGACTCCCATTTCGCTCGAGCAATCGCGAAGCGAACATGTTGTCAAAGTGGTCTTAGATCGAGCAGGCGATGCACTCTATTTCTCCCGCAGCTGTATCCCGTTTCGCAGGGGCATCAGCCATGTCCAAACGTACAAACATCTCGGCGTTTACGGTTACCGCCGGAAGGCGCTGCTGGAGTTTGTGAGGATGTTACCAGGCGCTCTGGAGCAAGCCGAAAAGCTCGAACAGTTGCGTGCTTTGGAAAATGGACTGAGGATTCGCGTCATTCTTTCAGAAACAAATTCCATCGGGGTCGACACTCCCGAGGACGCGACCGAGGTCGAACGGTTAATTTTGAGCAGGAGAAGCGGATGAAGTACATCTTTGTCACAGGAGGAGTAGTTAGTTCGCTAGGCAAAGGCCTGGCTGCAGCAGCGCTGGGGACATTGCTCGAACACCGTGGGCTGCGGGTGATCATGCAAAAGTTTGATCCGTACCTCAACGTCGATCCCGGAACTATGAGTCCTTTTCAGCATGGTGAAGTCTACGTATTGAGCGACGGGGCAGAGACAGATTTGGACCTCGGTCATTACGAACGGTTCACCAGTTGCGTGCTCTCCCGTGCAAACAACGTGACGAGCGGCCAAGTGTACGAAACCGTTCTGGCAAAGGAACGCCGCGGCGATTATTTGGGCAAAACCGTCCAGGTCATTCCTCATGTCACGGACGAGATTAAAGGCCGCATCCAACGCTTAGCCAAAGAAGAAAGCGGCGATGTAATCATTACTGAAATTGGGGGAACCACAGGCGACATTGAGGGATTACCGTTCCTGGAAGCGATTCGGCAATTTCAACTTGAGGTCGGTCCGGAGAACGTCGTGATCATGCATGTGACGCTGGTTCCTTTCATCAAGGCAGCTGGCGAATTGAAAACCAAGCCTTCGCAACAAAGCATCGCGAAACTTCGAGAGATCGGCCTGCAACCGCACGTGCTGCTGTGCCGAACCGAGAAGCCGCTCGTTCTGGAAGTCCGGCAGAAGCTTGCGCTTTTTTGCAACGTCCCTCTCCACGCCGTCGTGGAGGTGCGTGATGTTGACCACACCATCTACGAACTTCCACTCACCCTACAGGACGAAAAACTGGATGATACCGTCTGCCGTCTGCTCCGGCTTGACACACCTTCAGCACAAATGACCGAGTGGCGCAGATTCGTCCAGCGGGTTGTGACTCCCAGGAAAAGCCTCAAAGTTGCCGTGGTCGGAAAGTACGTCGGTTTGCAAGACGCCTACAAAAGCATTTACGAGTCGCTGACGCATGCCGGTGCGGCGAATGATTGCGGCATTGAAATCATGAGGATCGATGCTGAGGACCTGGAAGGAACCGAACCTGGAAACACTCTCGGAACAGTGGCCGGCATTATCGTGCCCGGAGGATTCGGTGATCGCGGCGTGGAAGGCAAAATCACCGCTTGCAAATATGCGAGGGAGAAACGGCTGCCTTACCTTGGTCTCTGTCTCGGAATGCAGGCGGCCACCATCGAGTTCGCGCGAAATGTTTGCGGACTGAAGGGCGCCAACAGCACCGAGTTCGAAGAACACACTCCCCATCCAGTCATCTGCCTGCTTGACGATCAGAAGGAGGTCAGAATGAAAGGCGCTTCCATGCGTCTAGGTAGCTGGCCAACGGATATTGTGCCCGGAACTCTTGCCGAAAAGATATACGGCAAGCTGCAGATCATCGAACGGCACCGTCATCGATATGAATTCAACCTGAAATATAAAGAGGCGATGGAAGAGAAAGGGTTCGCGGTTTGCGGGACTTCGCCCAACGCCAGGCTGGTCGAATTGATCGAGCTGCGAGATCACCCATGGTTTGTCGCATGCCAATATCACCCGGAATTTCTGTCAAAGCCAAATGCACCGCATCCGTTGTTCCGAGGATTTATCGCGGCCTGTTTGGCCAGTTCCGAGTAAGCCGTCTTGACTTGAAGGAGACTTTTTTCCCTTCAACCTGCGCACCGCGCCGGAGGAAGAGTTCATACAATTCGGGAGTATAGTAGCCCCAGGGTTCGGGATTCAGCTCGAAGTAGATCTCGCCCGACTCGGAGAGCACGCCCCTTTCGAGATCGTCGAGAAAATATTCCCACTCTTTTGTCCCCCACACGTGATCTGAACCGTGCGAATTAAAGCAGACGGCGAATCCGGTCAGAAAGTCAAATCGACCGCGAAGATCTGGCAACGGTTGAAAAGGTTCAATCCGCCAGAGACAACGCGGCATCTCCATCATTTCGAACATCTCCGCGTACATCGGCGGCCAATCCAGGTCAAGGCCCAACACACTGTGTCCCAGCTGCTTGCAGACAAAGAGGAAATATCCGGGACCGCTTCCGATATCAAGGATGCGAAGCGATCTTCGTCGGTCGAGTTGCAACGATCTCGCTTGCTTGACGGCAAGCGCGAACCGATGCCCTGCATCGACATATTTTGGCCAGCCTTTCTTGTCCTCAGGATTCGCGTACTTAGAACGAATTTGTGCAAATCCCTTAGCTTCAAGGGCTCGCACCATCTCCACCGCGTTCAATGGCCTGCGCCAGCGATAGTAAGCAGCAAGAAGGCTTTCCCAGGCCTCCCCGGTTCGAAGCTTGTTAATCTTACGAGATAGTTCCACAGTAAATTATGCGAGGGCGTGCTTGGCACGCCAAGGTCGGTCGCATCACTTACTTATTCAACGATCTGCAATAAGACTTGCTGCCCCGATCTTGAGGCCGCGGCGTTTAAAATGTTCCGTACGGCAGTGATCGTATGTCCGTTGCGTCCGATCACCTTGCCGACATCGGATTTGCGCATTTCGACCTTGAAAATCAACTTGCGTCCCTTCTCTATCTTTGTCACCACAACCTCTTCAGGTGCTTCAACAAGCTGTCTGATGACAAACTCGAGAAAAGTCTCCACGCAGGTTATTCAGTCTGTGCGGCAGCGGCTTTTTTGCGGGCCCTCAGGATCATGCTGGCGACGGTTAAACTCGGCCGGGCACCATGCGTCATCCAATAATCAACGCGCCCGAGATCCAGGTGAAAATTATCACCGCTTTCCCGAGGATCATAGTCTCCAATCATTTCAATGAATTTTCCGTCGCGTGGACTTCTTTTGTCCGCCACCACCACCCGATAAAAAGGACGATTTTTAGTTCCTTCTCTCCTAAGTCTAATCGAAACAGCCATATAGCAATCTTGAGAACAACGTCCCTGTCTGACCCTACATTCCACCCCCTCCAGCCCGCGGGACACGGGCCAGCATCTTTTTCAGTTGTCCCGCGTTTTTCATTAGTTTTCGCATTTGGCTAAACCGTTGAAATAGCGTGTTTACCTCGGTGACTGAAGTTCCGCTGCCGCGAGCGATCCGCTGCCTCCTCCTGGCGTTCAGGATATGCGGGCTTTTCCTTTCGCTCGGAGTCATGGAGAGCACGATCGCTTCGATGCGACTCAACTGTTTTTCGTCAACCGAAAAGCCTTTCAAATTACCCATTCCCGGCAACATGCCAAGAATATTTTCCAGCGGACCCATGCGTCGCAGCATTTTGAATTGGGCGAGGAAATCGTTGAAGTCAAAGCTCGCCGTCCGCATCTTTTTTTCGAGTCGAGCCGCTTCTTCCTCGTCGATCGACTCTGCTGCTCGCTCGACCAGGCTGATAACGTCCCCCATCCCCAAAATACGGCCGGCAAGTCGTTCGGGATAAAATGGCTCGAATTGATCGATTTTTTCACCAACACCTGCAAACTTGATCGGACGTTGCGTCACTTCTCGCATGGAGAGAGCCGCTCCGCCGCGCGCATCGCCATCTAATTTAGTGAGAATTAGTCCCGTCAGTCCGAGAGCTTCGTGGAAATGCGTGGCGACGTTGACCGCTTGTTGCCCGGTAGCAGCGTCGCACACCAGAAGGATCTCCTGCGGCTGCAAAACATCCCGCAACCGTTTTAATTCCTCGACCAACGGTTGATCGATCTCCAGTCGGCCAGCGGTATCGAAAATCTGGACATTGGCCCCCTGCGTCTCGGCCCACTCGAGCGATTCCAGCCCCACCTTTACGACGTCGCGTTGACCGGCCTCCGGTCGAAAGACTGGGACCCCCACCTTCTCGGCAAGTTGCGACAACTGATCGACGGCTGCCGGTCGCTGCAGATCGCACGCCACGAGCAAGGGCGATTTGCCCTGCTTCTTCAATAAAAAGGCAAGTTTCGCCGCAGAGCTGGTCTTACCTGCGCCATGCAAACCAACGATCATAATCCGAGCCGGCTTCTTCAGGTTCAGCGGCTCGATATCGCCCCCAAGGAGCTGCGTCAGCTCATCATGAAAAATTTTGACGATCTGTTGGCCTGGTGTAATCGACCGCAAGACCTCTTGACCAAGGGCCTTGCTTTTTACTTTGGCGATGAAGTCCTTGGCGACCTGAAAATGAACGTCGGCCTCCAGCAGTGCCAGACGAACCAGCCGCAAGGCGTCGTTGACGTTCGTCTCCGAGATGGTGCCATGCCCCCGGAGGTCCTTGAATATGTCCTGCAGTTTGTCGGAAAGCTGTGAAAACACGATTATGCTCCCTGAACGGCAGCCTGCTTGCCGGCCGCTGGTGCCGTGGGATCCACCGTGAAGTTCCACCGTGTCTCCAGTTTCCTGCCCTTAACCTTGGCCGAGAGAATGACAGTATATGTCTTTGGCACCAGATTCTGAGTAAACTCGTATGAAACCAGTTTGGTTTTCGGGTCGTACTTCGCCGGTACAAGACCGTATCCGCTGACTCGCATCTCCACCGAGTTCGGCTCTACTTCACCCATCGATGCGAGATTAGCTTTGATGACCGGCCGAGTATAGGGGATCCTCTCTTCGTTCATCGGCTGAGTGACCATCGCTGCGGACGCTAACTGTGCGGCTTCAACGCCGGGGTCGACTCCATCGTTGTTGCCAAAATTGACTGCCATTTTGAAGACGTCAGGGTGCATCGACTCAACCGCATAGCGGCCAAGCTGATCGGCCGCAGCATCGATTCCCATATGCTGGCCGTACACCGTGAACAGCGCCTGATATCCGGCCTCCATTGCCATTTTGCGAACCGTCTCGTTGTGAGTTCCGTAAGGGAATGCGAATGCCACGATATTGATCCCGAGCTTTTGCTCGAGGATATCTTTCGAACCGAAAATTTCGTTGTGCAGCCAGGCAGTATAATCCTGACCGCGAGGCGCATGTCGAAGGTCATGATGCGAGATGGTGTGACTCTCAATATCCACCCCGGCATCACGCATCTGTTCTAGCTGTGCCCAGGTGATCGATTTGCCACCTACGTTCACATAGTTCGTATAAATAAACATCGTGAACGGATAGCCAAACTCCTTCAGGATCGGCCACGCGACGGTGTATCCAGACGCATATCCATCGTCGATCGTTATCACGGCGCTCTTCGGAGGAATCGATTTTTCGCCCCGACGCCAAGCCAGAAAATCTTTCATTCCTACCACCGCGATGCCGTCCTCTTTAAGCTGTTTCATCTGTGCGCGAAATTCTGCCGGCAAGATGGCCAATGTGTCGCGCGGATTATCTTCGAACCTGTGATAGCAAAACACGATGACTTTAGCCGAGCGATCGATCGCAGGTGGCGGGGTGGGAGTTGCCGTGGCCTGCGCTACCGCAGCCACTGGAGGTTTACCAGACGAATTGTCCTCCAGTTTTGCGAGAGTCGAACTTTTTTTACAACCCGCCACTAACAGCGGCAGGACAAGGATCAGCGGGATAATACTACGAAGCATACCGGTCACTAAGCGGGCAGAATATCACGTTCTATTAGCAGTTGCCAGTGTAACAACTTCCTCACAGTCCTACATTCCGAAACGCCTGGTCGATGTAGCGGAAATGTTGCTCCATCGAACAAAGCTTTTCAAGCTCGGCCGGCGAGATGACCGAGGTGATCTCTGGAACTTTTCTGAGTTCGGTCAAAAAATCGCTCTGGCTCTGCCACGTTGCCATCGCCGCACCTTGAACGGCCTCATACGCGGTCTTCCGTTCGAGCCCTCTTCGCGTCAACTCCAGCAGAATCGATTGGCTGAAAAAGAGGCCTTTCGTGAGCCCCAGATTTTTCAACATATTCTCCGGATACACCTCAAGCCCCGCAACCAGCTCGGTCAATGTGGCCAGCATGTAATCCATCAAAATGCAAGAGTCGGGAAAAATTACACGCTCAACACTGCTGTGGCTGATGTCTCGCTCATGCCACAAGGCAACGCTTTCAAAGGCAGCAACCGAATTTCCGCGAATAATCCGTGCCAGCCCACTGAGCCGTTCACTGGTGATGGGGTTCCTCTTATGTGGCATCGCGGAACTCCCTTTCTGTTCGGGGCTGAAATACTCCTCCAGCTCCAGTACTTCGGTTCGTTGCAGATGCCTGAACTCCGTCGCCCACCGATCCACGCTCGACGCGATCACGGCGAGATTGGCACTGAACTGCGCGTGCCGATCGCGCTGGATAACCTGGGTCGACAATGAATCCGCTTTCAACCCCAGTTTGTCGCAAACGATCGCCTCTACCCTCGGATCAAGATGCGCGTGGGTGCCGACCGCGCCACTAAGTTTCCCCACCGCCACCTCTTCGCGCGCAGCCTGGAGTCGCTGCTCGGCCCTGCCGAACTCGTCATACATCAATGCCATCTTCAGGCCAAAGGTAATCGGCTCTGCATGAATACCATGACTGCGTCCCATCATGGGGGTCTTTTTGTACTGTCGTGCTTTGCGGCCAACCACCTCCTTCAGTTGGGCCACGTCCTCCAAAAGGATGTCACACGATCGAACGAGCTGGACTGCGAGTGCGGTATCTAGAACATCCGAGGAGGTTAGACCCTGATGAATCCACCTGGCCTCAGGTCCAATGTACGAAGCGACATTCTCGAGGAACGCAATTACCTCGTGGTTTGTTCGTTTCTCAATCTCCAGAATTTCGGGAACGGAAAACTTCCCCCGCTCTCGGATGGCCTGGGCGTCTGCTGCGGGAAGCAACCCGAGGTGCGCCATCGCCTCACACACCAGGATTTCAATCTCCAGCCAGATCGAATACTTGCAGGAGTCGTCCCAAATTTCCCGGATCCGGGGTCGGGAATAGCGTGGGATCACCCACTGACGTTAAGGCGCATAAAGTGCTTGGAAAGCATTTTCTAAAAAATTTCTGTCTCTGAATCAGCGGACGCGTGCCCTGACCTGCCGACCGTTATTCATCAGTCTTACCTGCCCCGACGCAAGGAGATCAGCCACTGTTGCGGCTGTTTCCTCTTGTGAATCCGAATAGGAACTGACTGCTAAGATCAGGTCTCCCAGGCACAACGGCCGATTTATCAATTTGCGTCTCTTCATAAAATCAATTCTTTCAAGTATTCCCTTGCTCTCAGTCAGGTCCAACGTCACCACACCGCCCGATCATTCCAAACACTGTACGTTTCAAGGTATAGACGCGGTTGCAGTTCGGAATGTTTAAATTATTTCTCAGGAACACCCTGCTTGATTTCAGTTGCAGAGGCTCTCCCTATGGCCGATTCATTTTGCCGTTTTCGCCTATGGAGTGGCCTGCAAAGTTCCTGAACGTCATTTTGCACCTGAATCTGTACCTCGACCGCCTGGCCGATGCTTACGGGCCCTGGATCTATGCCCTGTTGTTCCTGATCATCTTTTCCGAAACCGGGTTAGTGGTGACTCCTTTTCTCCCGGGAGATGCGCTTTTGTTTACCATCGGAGCTTTGACTGCCCGAAATGGCTCTTTGAATCTGCCGCTCATTCTTTTTCTGCTCACCGTCGCAGGAATCATTGGCCATACCGCAAATTATTGGATCGGCAACAAGATAGGCCAGAGGCTGTTCAGTAATCCGCGGAGCCGGATCTTCAACCTCAAGCACCTGGAGCAAACACACGCCTTTTTCGAAAGACATGGCGCCAAAACGATCATGCTTTCGCGGTTTATTCCGTTGATTCGGACGTTCGCCCCATTTGTCGCCGGGATGGGGTCAATGAGTTATCGCAAATTTTTCACGTACAACGTCGCCGGAGCCTTCTTCTGGGTCTTCGGCGTCGTTTTGCTCGGACACTTTTTCGGGAATATCCCCTACGTGCAGAAAAATTTCTCCTTGGTGATTCTCGCGATAATCGTCATCTCCATGATTCCGCCCGCGCTCGAAATTTTCCGGGGTTGGCGTTCACGTTTGAAGCCGAAAGTTTGAGGTTTATGGCCGTGCGTTTATCAGTAACAGCGAGACGATGCAATCGCAAATCGAGCAATTGGGGCGTGAGATCTTTGACCTGATTGACAAAGATCAGGGCGCTCCCAGCCTCTTTGGAGCCAAGGATTTCTATGGGCGCTTGATGGAGTGGGCCATGCAAGACCCGGTATTCAAAACTCAGATGTTCAGATTAGTCGACGTCCTGCCGACGCTGACTTCTTCTAGAGACGTGGTGAAACACCTGGCGGAATATCTGAGTAGCGTCAAGACCCCGGGTTCTCGCGTTCTTCGGGGCGCGCTCACCTTAGGCCGGTTGCTTCCGCTGATCCCTGCGCGTCTTATCCGCCATAATGTGCGTGCGATGGCCAATATTTTCATCTGCGGCAGGGACGCTAAATCTGCGTTTCAGAATCTTCGCCGGATCTGGGCTGAAGGCGCCCGCTTCACCGTCGATATTCTGGGAGAAGCGGTCGTAAGCGAACGCGAAGCCGACCAATTTGCGGCCAGGTATGATGAACTTCTTGATTTCCTGGCTGCGGAGACCCGGACTTGGAAAGTGGAAGGACCGCTGGGTCCAACTGAACCGCCTTTCGTCAATATTTCCGTCAAAATCTCAGCTCTTTGCGCACGGATCCAGCCATCGGACCCGCAAGCCAGTATCGCAACCATCATGATGCGTCTTCAACGCATCGCGGCTCACGCGGGGCAACTGGGGGCGTCGATCAACCTCGATATGGAGCACTATGGGCTGAAAGAACTTACCCTGGACCTTTTCAAGAATCTTTCGAATGAGCCGACTTTGGGGAATTCGCCTCGCCATGGCTTCGTCATTCAAGCTTATCTGCGAGACTCTTACGCAGACACGGAAAAAATGCTTGATTGGGCTCGCAGCGAGGGTCGCCAATTCACATTACGCCTTGTGAAGGGCGCCTACTGGGACTTCGAGAAGGTGATGGCCGCACAAAGGTCCTGGAAGGTCCCGGTCTTCTTGTCAAAAGCGGAGACTGACGCGAATTACGAGCAAATTACCCGACTGCTTTTGAAGAATCGTGCAATCGTTTACCCGGCATTTGCGTCTCACAATGTGCGCAGCATTGCTCACGCCGCGACTTACGCGCGCGAACTTGGCATTCATCCCGGCGACTTCGAATTTCAGATGTTGTACGGAATGGCAACGCCGATCAGGCGTGCCCTCGTCAGGCTCGGGTATCGGGTGCGGGAGTATTGCCCGATCGGTGAGCTCGTTCCCGGAATGGCGTATCTAGTCCGACGACTCCTTGAAAATACCTCCAATGAAGGGTTCCTGCGGGCGAGGTTCAGCGCGAACAGATCGATCGCGGAGCTGTTGGCCGACCCTGTTCCAGATCCACAGCGGACGTCCCCGAAATCCGTGGAGTCCGCAGACGGTGTATCGCCGGCGAAAGTCCGAGGCGCAGCCCTTCGCGAGGATTCCTGCTTTCAAAACCAAGCGCCTTCCGATTTTGCCGTCGCCCTCGCAAGAGACAAATTCGGCCAAGCCCTTGATGCCGTCCGTGGAAAGCTCGGACAAACCCACCCGCTGGTGATTGGTGGGGAAGAGTTCTTTGGACCGAATCAAAGGATCTCAGTCAACCCGGCTGAACCGAAACAAGTGATAGGGTACGTAACGCAGGGTACCGCTGAAGACGTTGCGCGCGCGGTAGCTGCCGCGCGCAGCTCCTTTTCCACATGGAGCAGAGCCCCTGTGGAGTTCCGAAGCAAGTTCCTGGAGCGACTGGCCGACAGAATGCGAGCGGCACGTTACGAACTTGCCGCCTGGGAAGTCTTCGAGGTGGGTAAAACCTGGTCGGAAGCCGACGCGGACGTCGTGGAGGCCATTGACTTCTGCACATTTTATTCTCACGAGATGCGCCGCCTTGCGAAGGGTCGGCTGACCCAAGACGTGCCCGGAGAAGTCAGCATCGAAAGCTATGTGCCGCGAGGAGTTGCCGCCATCATCGCTCCGTGGAATTTCCCACTCGCCATTCTCTGCGGGATGACAGTCGCCGCCCTGGTCACCGGAAACACAGTCGTCATCAAACCAGCGGAACAATCTTCTGTGCTCGGGGCAATTTTCATGAATTTCCTCAAGCAAGCCGGACTACCCGATGGGGTCGCCAATCTTGTGAGCGGAAGTGGAGAGATTGTTGGTTCACTCCTCGTTGCTCATCCCGACGTCTCTCTGATTGCGTTCACGGGGTCACGCGAAGTCGGAACTCTCATCTGGGGAACGGCCGCAGTCACTCATCGACAACAACGAAACCTAAAGAAGGTGATATGCGAAATGGGCGGCAAAAACGCGATGATCATCGACGCCGACGCCGATCTCGACGAAGCCGTGCCGGGCATCATCCAGTCGGCCTTTAGTTTCCAGGGTCAAAAATGTTCTGCATTATCGCGGCTGATCACGGTGGGCGATGTTGCCCAGCGCTTGATGCCGCGTCTGACGGAAGCGGTTGCGTCGCTTCAGATCGGGCTGCCGGAACATCCAAACACGGACCTCGGGCCGCTGATCGACGACAATTCATTCCAGAAGGTTCAGAGATACATCGATCTCGGGAAACGGGAACATCATCTCGAATTCCAGGCTCAATTGCCTGCTGGATTGGAGGGATATTTCATCGCGCCGGCTATCTTCACAGACGTCGAACCGACCGCGCGTCTGGCACAGGAAGAAATCTTCGGGCCGGTTCTCGCGGTGATAACGTCGAAAGATCTGTCGACGGCCATCCGAATCGCCAATAACACGCCGTTCGCTCTTACCGGTGGCCTTTACTCACGCAGCCCACGAAACATTGAGATGGTACGTTCAGAATTTCTGGTCGGGAATCTCTATATTAATCGCTCTATCACAGGAGCAATAGTGGGCCGACATCCATTTGGCGGATTCAAAATGTCCGGCGGAGGAACGAAAGCTGGCGGAACAGACTACCTGGTGAACTTCATGTTTCCCCGCGTCGTCACGGAAAACACTCTGCGCCATGGTTACGCACCGGAAACGCCGACCGAACCATAGCACAGGGCTGATCGACTCCCCGATCCCCCTTTTCCGATACTGTGAATTGATCCTTGACGGGTCGGCCAAGGTCCTCGTCTTTGACGCCCGCAACCAACCAGCTATTATCGTGTTTCACGTAATCGGGTAACCCCCAACAGTCCAAAACGAGAACCGGGGCCGCTCGAAAACGCCTGCGCAGCACTACTCTTCGCTCGGATTCGTGATTCCGTAGAGTTCAACCGTGATGTATTTTCCATCTTTCATCACTTCATCCC
The DNA here is from genome assembly GCA_019246215.1 of Verrucomicrobiota bacterium. Lineage (GTDB taxonomy): Bacteria > Verrucomicrobiota > Verrucomicrobiia > Chthoniobacterales > JAFAMB01 > JAFAMB01. The sequence continues at coordinate 15,091 of JAFAQT010000357.1, read as the reverse complement.
GGAGAACTCCTTCACGCTCCATCCCGATTTTCTCCAGTACTCGTCCGGAGGAAAGGTTCCCGACAAAATGCCTCGCGCATATCTTGTGATACCTCAGCACCCTGAAGCCGTATTCCACTGTGGCTTTCGCCGCCTCCGTGCAATAACCGTAGTTCCAATAGGCGACGCCGATCCAATAACCGAGCTCTGCGCGATTGAACAGACCGTCCGCGCTCAGAGAGACAGCTCCGATCAGGGGTCCGCTCGATAGACAAATTGCGAAAACGACTCCAGACCCTTCGTAGAAACATCTCTGATGTGTTGCAATCCAACACTGCGCCATTCCGTCCTCATAGGGAGAGGGAATAGACAAGGTTGTCTCGTAAATCCTCTCATCGCCGGCGAGTACCTTAACCTGCTGCGCATCGGTCAGCGCAAACGGCCTGAGGATCAGCCGATCGGTACGGATCGTTTCCTGGAGCACCATGAAATCAACAGTAATCGAAGCGTCCGGATTTTCATGCCTTGAAATCTTCACTGCAGCTGAGCCTTCGAACGCCTCAGTGGTGCTCGCTTAGTAAGTAGACTTCTGGCGGGACAAAGCATCGAGCAACAATCGAGCGTCGACGGCCTGATCAGGAAAGTTGCTTCCTGCAGGTCTTCCAGCCTCAAAAAGAAATCAAAGGAGAGACTTCCAAAAGACACTCATTGGAAGTTATGCTTAGAATCTGAACACCCCCAAAAAATCCCATGCCTGTTCTAGGCTGCATCGCAGATGATTTCACCGGCGGAACCGATTTAGCCAATAATCTGGTGAAAGGCGGATTTCGAACCGTTCAAACGATCGGTATCCCGAAACCGGCTACAAAGCTCGAAGAGATCGATGCCGTGGTGGTCGCGCTCAAAACTCGTACCTGCCCCGTCGAACAGGCCCTGCGCGAATCCAAGGAGGCGCTCCATTGGCTGGAATCGATTGGTTGCCGGCAATTCTACTTCAAATACTGCTCCACGTTCGACTCGACTCCTCGCGGAAATATCGGCCCTGTGATCGAGCTCCTTTTGCGGGAAATCGGCGCCTCCTTTACGATTGCCTCTCCCGCGTTTCCGGACAATGGGCGGACGGTATACCGCGGCCATCTTTTTGTTCATGACCAACTTTTGAACGAGAGCGGTATGCAGCATCATCCGCTCACCCCGATGACGGATCCGAACATCGTTCGAGTTTTGGCTGCCCAGACGCGTTTAACGGTGGGCCTCATCCGGCTCGATCTGGTTCGGCAGGGTGAGAAAGCGGTTTCGCATGCGTTTGATACACGCGAGGGTCAGCCTGGGACAGTGGCTATTACTGATGCGACTTCAAACGAAGATCTAGTTGTTTTGGCCGGCGCAGCAAGACATTTAAGATTGGTTACTGGCGGTTCCGGCCTCGCCATCGGACTTGGCAAAAACTTCGGATTGCAAAAGGGACGCGCCGCCAAGGCGATCGCCCCAGCTGGTCGGCGTGCGATTTTGGCCGGCAGTTGCTCACGAATGACTTTAAAGCAGATTGAAGCGGCTAAGAAAGTCTATCCCCACTTTAAGGTCGTCCCAGAGGAGCTTGCCGCCCAATTCGATGCCACGCTCGAACGCGTACTAAGCTGGGCGAAAGAGCATCGTTCAAATCCAGATCCGCTGCTCGTCTATACAAGCGGATCCCCTGATGAGGTAGCGTCGAATCAGAAAAGTCTGGGTGCCAATCGCGCGGGCGACCTATGCGAAAGCTTTCTTGCAGAGGTGGCCGAAAACTTTGTCAACGAGGAAATCTTTCAACTCATCGTGGCCGGGGGCGAGACTTCCGGAGCAGTCGTTTCGAAACTTGGTTTGGACCTCTTGCGCATCGGGCCGGAGATTGCTGCTGGAGTACCTTGGACGTTAGCTTCTGGCAGCAATAGAGAAATTGCGCTCGCCTTGAAATCAGGGAACTTCGGGTCGGAAGAATTCTTTGTGGACGCATGGCGTTTCCTCGGAACACCTAAATGACCGCCGAATTGAAACTTCGAGAGCGAATAGTCGATATCGGACGCAGTCTCTACAGGCGTGGCTTAAGCCCAGGAAGCAGTGGTAATATCAGCGCTCGATTGGAAAATGGCTGGTTGCTGACTCCCACCAATTCTTGTCTTGGAGAACTCGATCCGGGCACTCTCTCCAAATTGGATTGGAACGGAACCCTTATTTCCGGCGCCAAGCCTAGCAAAGAGTCTTTTCTGCATCTCGCAATGTACCAAAAACGCCTGCAGAGCGGCGCAATCGTGCATCTCCATAGCAGCTACGCCGCCGCGGTCTCTTGCCTGGATGGACTCGACTCGGCAAGCTGCATCCCGCCAATTACGCCCTATTTCGTGATGCGGGTCGGAAAACTGCCGCTGATTCCTTATTTTCGCCCCGGCGACAAAGCTCTGGCAGCAGAAATCGCAAAGCACGCGGACACGCATACCGCTGTCCTTCTGGCCAACCACGGACCGCTAGTTTCGGGTAATGACCTCGATTCAGCGATGTATGCGATCGAAGAACTCGAGGAAACGTCCAAATTGATGCTCCTCCTGCACGGCCAAAAAATCCGGACGTTGGAAGCTGCACAGATACAAGAGCTACGCGAGACATTTGGAGCACAATGGGAATCGTAATACCAAGATTTTCGCGCGTTAGCGAAAGTGCAACCATCGACGAACCGCTGGCTACTGACAACTGGTACTGAGAACCGGCTGTTGCTCTGACACCGACACTTACAACTGCATATGCTTAGATTCGACGCCAACCTTACCTGGCTCTTTCAGGAAAAACCGTTCTTAGATCGCTTCGCAGCCGCCGCGAACGCCGGATTTACAGGGATCGAAATCTTGTTCCCATACGATCACCCGCCCTCGGAAATCCGCGCGGCGCTTCAATCGAATGGCCAGGAGTTGGTATTGATCAACGCGCCACCAGGTGATTTTGCTGCCGGTGAACGAGGGTTGGCAGCGATACCCGGACGGGAAAGAAACTTTCGCCAGACGTTTGCCAAAGCGCTCGAGTACGCGGAAAGCTTGGATTGTAAGCGAATCCACATCATGTCGGGAATCACCAGCGACTGGGATCAAAAAGAGGCGGATCGCACCTTTTTGACCAACCTAGAATACGCCTTACACAAGACGGAAAACTCCGAGTTCACTATTCTTATCGAACCGATCAATGTACGGGATTTCCCCGGGTATTACTTAACTTCCGTTGAACAGGCGGATCGCATCCTCCAGGAGCTTTCGCATCCCGCACTGAAAATCCAATTTGACTGGTATCACGCCCAAATCACGGGTGGCGATCTTGTCCGACGAACGGAGAAGTTTTTTTCGAAGATCGGGCACTTCCAAGTGGCGGGAGTTCCAGATCGAGCCGAACCGGATTCGGGCGAAGTCTATTTTCCGTTTTTGTTCCATCTGGTGGACTCACTTCATTACGATGGCTGGATCGGCTGCGAATACCGACCGAAAGGACGAACTGAGGACGGTCTCGGTTGGCTTGCTAAAACATCTTATGCCTGAAGCAAATAAGGTCGGATTCGCTGGGCTTGGCGCTATGGGGATGGGCATGGCGACTCAATTACTTAAAAAAGGGTTTCAGGTAGCAGGAGTGGATGCCCGCGCTGAGGTCAAGGAACGGTGGACCGACGCAGGCGGCCAATGGTGCGACTCCCCCGCTGACGCTGCAATCGATGCAGACATTTTTGTCGCAATGGTCCTCAACGCCGAACAAATCGAGTCTGTTTTGTTCGGCGGCGAAGGAGCGCTGAAGCGCCTTCGACCGAAAGGGGTCGTCATTGCGATGAGTACTGTTTCTCCAGCGTTCAGTCGAGAACTCGGGAAACGCCTTGGCAAATCAGGCCACCTTTTTATCGACGCCCCAGTGAGCGGCGGAGTGGTCGGGGCCCAATCGGGAGGTCTGTCTATCATGGCCTCTGGGAGTGATGAAGCTTTCGAAACTGCCGAACCGGTTCTGCGGGCCATGGCAGCGAAAATCTATCGGATTGGCACCGAACCGGGTCTAGCTTCGATTGTCAAAACCGTGAACCAGCTGCTGGCCGGCTCTCATATCGTGCTTGCGGCCGAGGCAATGGCGTTCGGTACCCGCGCTGGTGTCGATCCTGAGATGCTTTTTGAGGTCATTTCACATAGCGCCGGGTCTTCGTGGATGTTCAATAATCGCGTGCCGCACATGCTGAAGGGGGACTTCACGCCATTGAGCGCAGTGAATATATTCGTTAAAGATCTCGGTATCGTCCTGGACGTTGCGCAAGAGTTAAGATTCCCACTGCCGATGGCAGCGATTGCGCACCAATTCTTTCTCGCCGCAGCCGCTTCTGGTTTGGGAAATCAGGATGATGCCTCCATCGTAAAGCTGTTCGAAAAGGTAAGTGGCGTCTCTGTGGCCAGAAACCGCTAGCCCGAAATATTACGAGCGCCAGCTTGTCACAATTCGCGCTACAAAGTCGCTTCCTTGAACTCGTCCTCATCTCTCTGGGGTGCGGTTCCGATTTGGTGGACAGATAGAGCCGAGCAAGCCGCGATCGAGAGATCACAGGCCCCGTTTCGCCCGCACACTGCAAGACCGCACAGTCGTATTGCGCAGTTTTTTTGCGCCGTTTTCGGCTCCGGAAGCGCTAGCTCCGGCTTTCAGCGTGGGTCGTTCCCCGCCGAAGACCCCCCCTGCAGCTTCAGGGTACGGCGCGAGGTTGTCCTGGCTCTTTAGTCTGTCCCCTTTCTTGACCAGCGACCCGCTATTCGTCTTTTTCCAATCATTCCCCAAACCGCTTCGCAAGCGGCTTTGCAGCGCGCAAATATCAGAAGCGCCTTGATTTTAGATAATTCGCGCTAACGCCGAAAACGACGCGGTTTATTGGCAAGCGCGCTTTGCACCATGAGCAATTCACTAACGTTTTCTGTGGTGAACAACCCGATCAGCTGACCCGCACTGTCGACCACTGGTAAGGCGGAGACATTCGCCTCTCTGATCTTGGAAAACGCGTGATCGAGACTCATCTGTGGTACCAGCGTTGGCAACCCCCTGATCATGACGTCGCTCACTGGCGCATCAGAGCCGGTCTTCCGCAAAGCCACCAGCAGATCGTGCTTTGTCAACAGACCCGCAAAACCGCCATTCGTGTCAAGAACGGGAAATTCGTGTTGAGAGCTGCCGAGCAAGGCGTCAACTGCTTGATCCAGGGTCGCCTGGTAATTCAAGGTATCGAATCGAGTTACCATCGCACTCGCAACCGGAATATCCGACGTCGCGTGTCGCATTTGCACGAAGGACGACTCACTTTCCGCACCCATGTAAATGAAAATGGCGATAAGCGCCAGCGAAGCCGGCCCCTTGCTGAGAGCCCACACTCCCATCAGTAGCGCCAACACCTGACCGACCGTCGCAGCAATCTGGGTGGCCCGCTCGTAGCTGAACCTTGTGGCGAGCAGCGCGCGAAGGACGCGGCCTCCGTCCAAAGGAAAAGCAGGAATCAGATTAAAGAGCACCATCATGAGGTTGGTGTAAAGCAACGCCCACATTGCGTTGAACCTCGTCGGATCCACCAATTCGCCGAAATCCAGATTGCCCGTCACGGCTAAGACAAACAACAATGTACTCGCGATGACGACGTTCACGAGCGGACCAGCGATCGCTACTACCAACTCCTGAGCCGGTTTTTCCGGCATCCGTTCCATGCGCGCAACGCCGCCGATTGGAAGCAAAGTGATATCCACGGTCCGTATCCCGTAAGCCTTCCCCGCAAACGCGTGGCCAAACTCGTGCAATAACACGCACAGGAATACCAGAAGGAAAAAGATAACCACCTTCAGCGTCCCGGAATACCCGCCCTGTGGGCCATAAAAGGAAGCGAACAATGCCAGCAATAAAAAGAACGTGACATGTATCCGGACATCGATTCCGCCAATCCGCGCAACTTTAAAAGACCATCTCATCGCTCGACGCGCGACGCATCCCTTGGTGCCGCGAAAGGGCATATCACATGCCGGATACACCTTCTGCCAGTGTTGTTTCGCATTCTTGCAGGAATTGGTTAATTCAGGAATTGGTTGCGGCCTCGCCGCGTTGTGATCTATCCAATTGATGTTAGCTTCGGTGTTCTTCGAATGAATTACAAAGAGACATTGAATCTGCCGAGGACGGAGTTCCCGATGAAGGCCAATCTGACCAGTCGGGAACCGGAGATTCTAGCGCGGTGGAATGCTGAGCATATTTACGCGCAGATTCAAGAAGTGCGAAAGGACGGTCCCCTGTTTGTTCTGCACGACGGTCCCCCTTTCGCCAATGGCGATGTTCACATGGGAACAGCGCTCAACAAGATCTTGAAGGATCTGATCGTAAAGAGCCGGGCAATGGCCGGCTTCAGAGCACCTTACATCCCGGGCTGGGATTGTCATGGGTTGCCGATCGAGTTTAAAGTCGTCAAGGAATCCAAAGGTCTTTCTCCGCTCGAGGTTCGCAAACGCTCCGAGGCCTACGCCCGCAAGTACATCGATATTCAAAGGCGGCAATTTCGACGGCTCGGCGTCTTCGGAGACTGGGAACATCCTTACCTGACGCTAGATCCTTCCTATGAAGCGATCATTCTTCGCGTCTTTGCTGAACTGGTGGAAAAGGGGTTGGTTTATCAGAGCAAGAAACCGGTCTTTTGGAGTACCGGCGCACAAACCGCACTGGCAGAAGCTGAGGTCGAATACAAGGAACGGACAGATCCTTCGATTTATGTCGAGTTCCCGATTCGGACCGGACCGTTTTCGGGAAAGGCCTCGATCGTCATTTGGACAACCACTCCTTGGACGATTCCCGCCAACCTGGCGATCTCGGTGCACCCCGTTTACAAATATCTGGTGCAGGAATTCCGTCATCCTGAACAGGAGAAAGAAAGGGTCCTGCTGATGGCGACAGATCTGGTAAGTCATTTCCAAGAGGAGACCGGTTGGAGACCAGTCGGAGAACCTTTCGGAGTTTTTGCCGGAGCCGACATGGAAAAATGGCTCTGCCGTCATCCTTTCCTGGATCGTAACTCGATCGTTCTACTGAGCGAAACCGTCACCCTTGAGGCCGGGACAGGTTGCGTGCACACAGCGCCGGGTCATGGTGAGGAGGATTACCAGATCGGCCTCCGCTACGGACTCCCTCTCCTATCTCCCGTGGACGATGACGGTCGCTATACTGAAGAAGTTGGCATCCCCGAATGGGTTGGGAAATACGTTTTCGACGCAAACAAGGACGTGATTCATCGGCTCGTCGAAGTGGGATGTTTGCTTGCTGCTAATGATTACCATCACACCTATCCGAATTGCTGGCGTTCCAAGACGCCCGTCATTTTTCGCGCCATCGAACAGTTCTTTATCCGTGTCGACGCCCTGAAGTCGGCGGCACTTCAATCGATCGACCGAGTCACCTGGATTCCGCACTGGGGTAGAAACCGGATCTACGCGACGGTCGAGTCGCGCCCGGACTGGTGTATTTCGAGACAGCGTAGCTGGGGAGTGCCGCTGCCGGTCTTTTACGATGGCCGTAAACCGATTCTTAATCCGGGCTGGATCCGCAAAATGGCCGATCTTGTTGAGCACCGGGGCACAAATCTTTGGTATGAGCTGGGAGACGCCGCACTCGCAAAGGAGCTCGGTTTGCCAGAGGTGTTCCAGCGGAGAAATGACACACTCGATGTCTGGATTGATTCGGGAGTAAGCCACGAGGCTGTCCTGCGCAGGCATCCGGCGTTGCGTTGGCCTGCGGACGTTTACATCGAAGCAACCGATCAACATCGGGGATGGTTCAACTCCTCGTTGTTGACGAGCATCGCTCTCAATAGAGAGGCTCCCTATCGAGAGGTTCTCACCCACGCTTTCGTGGTCGATGTAGATAGTCGTCGAAAAATTTCCAAGTCGGACCAGGGCGGTTATGCCAAACCGACCGAAGCAGAACATTACATCAACAAATACGGAGCAGATATTGTCCGATTGTGGGTGTCTAGCGTCAACTACACGGATGAGGTTCCATTCGGGGAGACGATATTCGGCCAATTGGCCGACACCTATCGACGAATTCGAAATACGCTGCGAATCCTTTTGGGAAATCTTCACGACTTCAACCCAGCGAAAGACCGGGTGCCAGATCCCACCCTGATCGACCGTTGGGCGGCATCGCGCCTTCAGCAGGTGATTCAACAATGCGCAGAGGCTTACCAAAGGTACGAGTTCCACAAGGTGTACCATGCGTTGAACCAATTTTGCGCCGTCGACCTGAGCAGCCTCTACATCGATATGACCAAGGACCGGATGTATTGCGATGCTGCCTCCTCTCACCGGCGGCGCGCGACTCAGACTGTTCTCCACAAAGCCTTCGACACCCTGGTGCGATTGATCGCTCCGATTCTCGTTTTTACCGCCGAGGAGGCATGGAGCTTCTCGGGTAAATCGACCTCTGTTCACCTGGAAAGGCTTCCGGAGCCCGATCCTTCGCAAGTTGACCTCGCTGCCATCGAGATGGTGGATGCTCTGCTTGCCGCTCGTTCCCTGGTTGCCCAATCCATTGAAACAGCCCGCCAGCAAAAGCTGATCGGAAACTCACTCGAGGCTCACGTTGTCCTCTCATTGCCGCGAGAACATCGAATCCACCAGCTGCATCTCGCCGAAGTCGAGGAGTTTCTGATCCTCAGCCACCTGGATGTGGTTGCGATAGATGGCGACTCTAAGGCGGCCGTCACCAAAACACCCTATCCGCGTTGCGAACGGTGTTGGCGCCATAGATGTAGTGTTGGATTACAACCCGATCATCCAAGCCTTTGTGACCGATGCGCCGAAGTTGTCAGCGAGCCGGCCATAGACGAATGAAATATCTGATTTTCCTCGGATTGCCCTTGTTCGCGCTGGATCAACTGACCAAGTGGCTGGTGCGCCAGAATATTGCGTACGGCGCGGAAATCCCGATCATCCCCGGATTATTCAGTCTCGTCCACGCTTCGAATACGGGCGCCGCGTTCAGCATGTTCACCGGAAACAATTTCATTTTTATCGGTCTGGCAGCGGCTGCCTTAGCAGTGATCATCTTCCTTTTCGTACGGGACGCACGCCCACGCAAAGCAGAGCAGCGGCTGAGTCGCCTGACCAAAATCTCGTTCGGATTACTCGCCAGCGGCGTCCTCGGGAATCTGACCGATCGCATCTGCCGCGGAGCGGTGACCGATTTTCTGCATTTCTACATCAACGAATATGCCTGGCCGTCTTTTAACGTGGCAGATTCCTGTATTTGCATCGCCGCCGGCTTGCTCATCCTTGCGTCCTTCCAAAAGCCCCAGCGTAAAAACGCCCTGCCGCGTGATCCGGGCGTACACGTTCGATAAGAAGAAGTCGGCAGTGCCAGCGTCAGCCTCAGTGGAGAATCGGGATACCACGAGAAATTTTACGGGCGCGCAGCCACCCTAAAGCTTCTTGCCTTCAGTAATCGGAAACCTGTGGTTTACCTGTTACCATGAGTTTGCTGAGTAAAGTGTCACGGTCCGATCCGTTTTGAGACTCGCCGCTGCCAATCGAATTCCGCCTTCAGCTCGCGGCCGAACAAATCTCGCGCGACGGCTTTGAATTCGAGACCCGCCGCGTTAGGAACTTCGTCCCAAGTCGGCAGAACTCGATAAGGAGGCGAGTCGGAGGTGCCAAGAAACTTGTAGCTGGTCTCGCCTTTGACTCGTACCCCAAAGGATACGGCCATGACCTTGTCCGAACTCGCCTCGGCCTTCACTTCCCAACGCCCATCGATCTCACTGTTGCGGTTCGCCTCCAAACGCAGTTCACCTGGTTGTTCCATGCCGACCTCTATCGGCTGCGGATTGCGCAGCACCAAAGTCGACCAGGGCGCAAGCTCAACGGTTAACTGATTGTTAGGACCAGGACCGAAGCTTATTCCTTTCCCGCCAGAGGCGAAAACCCGTTCCCAGTTGCCCGCCGATGAGTAGACCTTGATGTTCGCCTTGTTCATTTCGCTCGAATTGTTGAAAATCACGAGCATTTCCTCCCGGTTCTCTCGATCGATTCGGGACACTGCAAAGATCCCCGGTTTCCCATCCGCATATTGCACAATTTGAATACCCCGTTGCAGCGTCGGGTTTTGCTTTCTGACCGAGATCATTTCGCGGATCGCACGAAAAAGGGGATGGTCTTCGTTGAACGCTTGCGCTGATCCATCTCCGCCGCCGATTCGCTTTTCCTGCGCGTACTCGGGCACCTTTGATCCGAACATATCCTCACGCGCCGCCACGTCTCCTCCCCTGCCCGTAAAACCCTGTTCGTCGCCGTAATAAATTGCGGGAATACCTCGGGTGAAAAATAACACAGCATGGGCCAGCATGTCCCGCGCAAGAAGCTCGTCGTCTGAAGCGGAGCTAGCGTCATTAGATAAGAAGTAGCCGATGCGTCCCAGGTCATGGTTTCCGAGAAAAGTAACAAGGCCGTAGGCATTGGCAGTCGGCGTCGTATAATAGGCGTCTTTGGTGAAAAATTCGGCAAGCTTCGCAGGCGCATCAGCGCCCGACGCGAACCCGCGTACCGCTCGTTGAAATCCAAAGTCCAGCACGGATGGCATGCCGACGCGATGTGCGAACTCCGACAGAAATGCAGGATCGTAATCGTACACTTCGCCAAAAATGAAGAAATCTTTGCGGCCGAATCTCTGTGCGGCTTCCTGGATCGCAGGGATAAAACTCTGCCAGAATTCGTTGTTGACGTGCTTCACCGTGTCTAAGCGAAACCCGCTGACATTGAACTCCTTGATCCAATTCGTGTAGATATCGATCATCCCACGAACTACACGGGGTTGTTCCGTGAACAGATCGTCGAGACCGGCGATATCTCCATACTGGGCGCTCTCGCCGCCGGTGGAGGCCTCGCCACGATTGTGATAAACTGTCGGATCATTTAGCCAGTCAGGCACCTTGATTTTCCTATCTTGATCGCTCAAGAACATGGGCGGCACCGGGAAGCTGATGTTGGCATCGAGTTGGGGGAACTCCGCCCCGTTGATGTAATCACGATCATCGAATGGTTTTCCATTCGCATCGAGGTAAGGTTTCGAAAATTTGTATTGGTAGGTGTGAATCCCGTTTTTGGGCTGAATAACGTCCGCGGTGTGATTGACGACCACATCAAAGATCATACCTATTCCACGAGTTCTTGAGTCCGCGATCAAACGTTGAAGGTCCTCCTTCGATCCAAAATGAGGATCAACATCTGTAAAATCCAAAATCCAATAACCATGGTAGCCAGCTTTCGGTGGAACGCCGTTCTCGTATTGCTGCACGGCCCGATTGCGAAAGAACGGACTCATCCAGATCGACGTCGCTCCAAGGTGACGAAGATAATCGAGCTTGGCAATAACTCCCAGCAGATCGCCCCCGTGAAAAAAGTCCGGATTAGCCGGATCGTATCCACTCTCATTTGGGTCGGCGGAGGCCGACCGCCCGTTATTATTGGATAGATCGCCGTCATTGAACCGGTCTGGCAGAAGAAAGTAGATGACCTCACCCAGGTGGACCGATCGAGCACTCGCTTGAAAAAAGCTGTCCTCTCCACGGCTGACCACAGAAGCTAATATTAGCAGCAGAGAGACCAGTAGAATTCGCCTATGCCGGTGACCAGCTGCCAGGGTCAGTTGGCAGTGGGAGATCGGTCTCAATGGCAGCGTCATTTCGGTAAGTCTTAATTACGGAGTTGCCAGTGGCCAGTGTCACTTCCAGCGGGCAAATCCGTTCCAATAGCAGCGATCCTTCGGCGAAAGCTTCCCATGCTCTAGTGTACCGCCTCCTAAATATTTTCGAGTTAAAGATCTTCGCTGAGAACTGACACTGGCAACTATTTTATCATCGTCTTCAACAATTCTATGGCCTCCGCTCGCGTCTTGACCTCGCCTTCTAGCTGAGCAGTTTGGACTCTCTCCAGCAGCTCGCCGATCTTTGGCCCTGGCTTCAACCCCATCGATATCAGATCATCGCCGCGAACCAAAGGGGCTGGGATCAGCGGTTCCTCCGAAAACTCCAACGCTTTGTCGACGAGAAACTGGTAATTCTCCAAATCACCATGACTGCCGACGCAATCTAGCCGATGCAGCTCCAGCTCAATTCCAAAATGCGGACGCGCCATGAAACGTCGCAGCTTGGCTGGACGCATCTGCTTGACATCCTTGAAAATCATATGATTGCGCACAGCATCGATCACCAGATCGATTTCATGTCGCGGGAATCTAAGGCGCGTCATCACCGCTTCGGCCATCTCTGCACCCGCTTTGTCGTGCCCGTTGAATCGAATCCTCTGGTCAACCGCATCAAAGGATCGAGTCGGTGGCTTGCCGATATCATGGAGCAGCACGGCAAGTACCTGCGCTTCGCTGGTTTCCGGCGCCAGCAAGCCCAGCATCAATCGAGTATGGACAAACACATCCCCTTCAGGATGGAATCGTGCCGGCTGTTCGCATCCTTTAAGCGCTTCGATCTCAGGAAGGATCACCGCCAAAATTCCGCTCTTATCAAGCAGATCGAAGCCACGGAGGCGATGCGGATTGACCAGGATCTTGAGCAGCTCGTCTCGGATTCGTTCAGGACTCACCATCGAAATCTCCCGAGCTTCTGCCTTGATTGCCGACCACGTGCCGGACTCAATCTCGAACCCCAGAGTCGAAGCTAACCGGATTGCTCGAAGCATCCTCAAACGATCCTCTGCAAATCGTTTGGAGGCCGAACCGATCGCCCGGATCAGTTTGTGAGACAGGTCCTCTCGACCATTCACATAATCGATGACTTTGCCGTTTGCGGGATCATAAAACATCCCATTGATAGTGAAATCTCTCCGCATGGCGTCTCGTTCCGGCGTGCTAAACTGAATTTCTGAAGGGTGCCTTCCATCCAGATAGACCCCATCAGAACGAAAGGTCGCCACTTCAACTTCCATATCATCGGCAAGGACGAGGACCACCCCAAATTGAATTCCCACAGGAATTGTCCTTTCAAAAAGCCGTTGTACCTGGTCAGGCTTTGCACTGGTTACAATGTCGATGTCCTTCGGTGGAATGTCCTGGAGCGCATCCCGGACACAGCCGCCAGCAAAATAAGCGACATATCCGTGCTCTCGCAGCTTTCTTACGATAGACGCCGCAACTTCATATAGCTTCGAGTCTCGGAGGAGTGCCAGGCTCATTCCGCAGCTTCCTCGACCAACTCGCGACGGTCAAGGTTCACCGATCCGCCGCTGCTGCCTCCATTGCGAGTTGCATCGACAGACGTGAGGCAGAGCAACAGGTCTGCTCTCTCCGGTGAGAATTTCCTTCTCGTGAGATTCTCATGACCTTACCTCGCACTCGTGGCCCCCGATCACCCGCTCCGGGGCGAAAAAAACCTCTGCGGATCGCCCAGCGGAGGGTTTTCTCTAAATGTATTCGATTTTTGGCCGATTAACTGCTCGTAACCCTTGCCCGCTGACTGTAGCTCGCCATCAAGCACGGAAGGGGCTAAACGCCAACGTTTAGAAGGTGTGCAGTTAGGATCAGTAATGGCATGGAACGAACATCTGTTCGGCAGCAAACCAGGAACTTAACAAGATACAAGTAAGATTATACCGAAATTGAATAAGTGACGCTCACGTACGAATCGCATTGTTGCATGAGTAGGTTTTTTCGTGCCTGATGCATTTTCCCTCGGCAAATGCGTGCCACTGAATCGCTACTATGAATACAGAACCAGAGGTAACCCAAAACACACATGGTAAACGCACGACGAGCGTTCGCCTCGAACATTTAGATACATTAGAGCGAATCGTTCGCGATTTTGGGTTCAAGGACCGAAGCCATTTTTTTCAGCTCTGCACGGACGCATTACTGCAGGCGCACCGCGATGGTCGTCGGTTGGACTGGCCGCCTCACTTTGTAGTCAGAGACTGATTGGACTACCTTTCCTTGTCTCGAACGCCGCAAGGCCCGAGTTCCCGCAGAACCCCTCCCTGGTTCTAAATCCCATAAATAGGGGTGTTAACAATAGCTATGCGCTTTCTTCAGCGTTTTGCCGGCTACTGCTAGTCCTTGTCCCGCACCCGACCACTAGCCTAGCCTTTATCGTTCATAATCCCTTCCCTGTTTCGGTCTCCTTAAGCTGACCTCAAGTCAAGAAACCGGCGTTGCAGAACTCCAGGAAGTGCAGAATGGGACCAGAAATCTTCCGCCTGGCAGTACTAATTCTTTGGCATTTGTGTAACCGAAGAATTCTGCTGCCCCACTCACGAGTTCCCTGATCGCGAGCAATCCAGATCAACCCCTTGCTCTGCGATCCCTTTCGTCGTTGCCTGGCTGCAATCTCCTTGCCAGAGACATAGTAGCGGCGTCCGACATGCAGTTGTGATTTGCGCCCTTATCCTGGTGCATCGTCTCATAAGTGGGAAGCATGCCATTCCCTTCAAAAGGTCCGATGCTAGGCCTAAGTGAGGAACATATCCGCTGCAATATGTGGCGAACGAGCAGTGTTCCCGGAGTGTTACTTCAGAAGATCTACCTTCTTTTCGGCCAAGGGATCTCGAGCAATCCGTGGCAATTCCTCGGGATAAAGAGAGAATATTGCTGAGAGTTCAAGTTCAGGACGTACCATTCGCGCCGCTTCGGTCCTTGAGGAAGCTTGAGTCCATTCCGCAAAAGATACCTCGCCGACGAGTTTTGGTTTTAACCACAGGATCTTTTCAGGAATCCTGGGCGGATTTTCGCATCGCGATTTGTCGGTAATGAGCGGCTTCATGCGCTCACGCGCATCTTCCAACCCTTTGTTGCTGAACCCGCTTCAGCCGGTTGCGCCACAATTCCTGGAGAGCTAAGCTAAAGCTAGATGGCCCTACGTTTCATCCCGAGCGCCGCGATGCGCGATGACAAAGTGGTCGGACGTAATCCCAGCAGTTCGGCAGCGCCACCTTTTCCGTAAATTTTCCCATGGCTCTGCTCGAGGGCTGCCTTAATGTTGGGGCGTTGCGATTCCAACCATTGTTGTTGGGTTGCGGCCGCAGGAATGATCTGGGTTGGTAAATTCGCTGCGGGCTCT
>JAFAQT010000331.1 GCA_019246215.1 Verrucomicrobiota bacterium | reverse complement strand
GATCGGTCTCAAAGAACGCTCTGTCGATTTGGGCGTTCATTATTCGGCGTACAACGTTCGGCGTTCAGCGACACTAAGGAACCGGCAGGTGAACCGTCTCGATTTGCTCAGGTTGAAAGAAGCAAGCGGCACGTCTCCTCCACGACCTTGGACGCCGAACCGCCGAACGGTTTATCACATTTCCGATTGGGCGAGCTAGAAATATCCAACTTAAGCTGAATTGCAAAGCGACTCGTGCTGCGAGTGCCTGTACGCCAAAAATCTCCATAGCACAATAGCCGCCTTAAAGGGTTCAAGCCGAGTTCTTCAGCCAGAGAAAACGTCTGGTGCGGTCGTTGTCCCGATGATGTAGCTCTCTATCCCTCCCGCTCCGACCGTCTCGACCTGCGCACCGCCGGGATTCAGCCGACTAGATCAATGCACGCGAGATCTCTTTATCCGCGTATAGAATCGAAAGTTTCTTAATCCCTCTGATCCGCTTGGCGATCGCCCGCAATTGCGCAAGAATTCGAACCAGCACCAGTTCATTTTTGTAACCAATCGAGTAGCAGAATTCCGGGCGAACAGCCATGTGCAAAAGAACGAGAGTATCGTCATGAATTCTTGTATACACTAGAACTCCGGCTAAGTCTTTCGTAGCACCGCGATCGACAAAGGCGTAAAGCGTTTGCACTTCGAGGGCTTCGATACCAATTCGCAGAGTGCCTCCCTCATCGATCACTTTCGGAAACCCGTAGCTGAGAATTGAAGCGTTGATGCTGGATTTATGTTGGCTCTGTTCGGGATGGAAGAACATCAGCGACTCCAATTCGTCACGCCGATCTGAGTTCAGAGTAGAAGAGAATACCAGCGGCAGCACGAGACTCCTCCTTAAAACCTGCTCGAAGGATTGTCAATGGAATGCACTAGACTTGGCTTTTCCACGAGATATGATGGCCAAGGTGCCATGGCGCAACTCTCCCCCCAGAAGCGCAAAAAACGCAGATTCCAACTTCGTGAGGCGCAGCGCAGACGGCGCGCTAGGTTGAAGGAGGAATCAAAAAGTTTTCTCCAGATAATCTTAAGTCAGGAGATGCTGCTCGCCCTGCGTCATTACAGCGACTTGGTGGGCAAGCCCTTACATGCTTGCGCAGCCGAGTTGATCGAGAGAGGCCTTGATCGTCCGCAGCAGCTCGACAGCCAGCAACAGAAAGAGAATGTGCCACCGTATAACGGCGTATATCCGCAAAGCAGCCAACCGATTCCTGCCTTGGAAGAAAGTAAGGGCGGATTAGCGGCAGGCCAGATGGATTTGTTTTTCGAATAGAAACAGGTAGCGTCGCGGTTGCAGAGGAATATTCGAAGGTGCGGCTTGGTTTGACGTCCGGTGAGTACCTGCTCTAGGTTCACTCATGCGAGCACTGCAAGTCGTAGTTGGTTCGCAACAAACGTTTAATCCTGTTAATCCTATGGCATACGAATTACCTCCTTTACCTTATCCATTCGACGCTTTGGAGCCGCACATTGATGCAAAGACGATGGAGATCCATCACGATAAGCATCATCAGACCTACATCACAAATGCCAACAATGCGTTGAAGGATCACCCCGACCTCGCAGCAAAGCCGGTAGAAGAATTGATTGCTAACTTGAGCGTTGTGCCGGAAGGAATCCGTTCCGTTGTCCGGAATAACGCCGGAGGGCACGCGAACCATTCGTTCTTCTGGAAAATCCTTGGTCCACATGCTGGGGGAACGCCATCAGGCAAGCTGGCCGAGGCGATTGATTCCACCTTCGGCGGCTTTGAACAGTTCAAAGAAAAACTGCAAGCGGCAGGCGCCGCCCGATTCGGCAGCGGTTGGGCCTGGTTGGTCGTCAACAAGACCGGCAAATTGGAGATAGTATCCACACCAAATCAGGACAGTCCGATTATGGATGGCTCGAAACCGGTTGTTGGAGTGGATGTCTGGGAACACGCTTATTATCTCAAGTACCAGAATCGGCGCCCGGATTATCTGAAGGCAGTTTGGTCTGTCATCAACTGGGAAGCGGTAGCCAAGAATTACGACACTGCTGTTTAAGCGGGACATTGAGCCTCGCCGGAAGGCCCGCTGAACTTCGTTCAGGGATTCGCTTTCGCCGTTGTAAGCCGGGTGAACATATTTGGTCCCAATGGCCGCTTCCTCTATCATCTGGCTCGGCACATCGGCGAAAGCAGCGGAGTGGCCGTTCGTGGCATCCACAATATTGCAGGAAACACCGATCTCTGAGCGCAGACATTGCTGACAAGGTTGGCATCCTGGATAACCGACAGCGTTTCTCCCGTGGCCCATCTAAACGAGCACTATCTCAAACTTAAGGCTGGATATCTTTTCCCGGAAATCGCTCGCAGAGTTCGTCAGTTCAGCGAGGAAGATCCGGAACAGGGAAAGTCTTTGGTCCGGTGCGGGATTGGGGACGTAACCGAAGCCCTTCCTCCGGCCGTAATTGAGGCGATGCATCGGGCAATAGACGAACTCGCAAGCCGGGAGACGTTTCGGGGCTACGGGCCTGAACAAGGTTACGAATTTCTCCGTCACGCCATCGCAGAAAACGAGTACCGAAAGCGGAGCATCGATATCGCGGAGGACGAGATTTTCGTCTCAGACGGTTCCAAATGCGATTGCGGTAACATTCTGGATATTTTCAGTCATCAGAATCGGATTGCCGTCGTGGACCCCGTCTACCCGGTTTACGTTGACACTAACGTCATGGTCGGACATACGGGTCCTGCCGACCCGTCCGGGGCATATGAAGGACTCGTTTATCTTCCTTGCACGAAGAACAACGGGTTTGTCCCTGAAATCCCGAGCGAGCGCGTTGATCTGGTGTACCTTTGCTTTCCGAACAATCCGACCGGCTCGGTCGCGACTAGAGGCCAACTCGAATGCTGGGTGAACTACGCGCTGAGTGCTGGAGCCATTATTTTCTATGATGCCGCGTATGAATCCTACATCACGGAGCCGGAGATCCCTCACTCGATCTATGAGATTCCGGGTGCGCTCGAGTGCGCGATCGAGTTCCGAAGTTTTTCTAAGAACGGCGGATTTACCGGCGTCCGCTGCGGATTCACCGTGCTGTCGAAATCGCTCATGGCGCTGACTTCCGGCGGGAAAAAGAAAGCGCTGCACCCATTATGGAACCGGAGGTTCAGCACCAAATTCAACGGCGTTGGTTATCCTGTCCAAAGGGGCGCTCAGGCGATCTACTCTCAAGTCGGTCAGGCGCAGGTTCGGTCCCTGATCGGACATTACTTAGGCAACGCGCAGATACTTGCAGAATCTATGCGCTCTACCGGCCTGGAGGTTTTTGGGGGTCGCAACGCGCCCTACATCTGGGTGGCGGCGCCGACGGGTTACAGCAGTTGGCAGGTTTTCGACAAACTGTTGCGAGATGTCCAGGTCGTCATCACCCCCGGAGTCGGTTTCGGTGTGCAAGGCGAAGGTTACTTTCGTGTCTCGGCTTTTAATTCCCGGGAGAACGCGGAGGAAGCCGCACGCCGGTTCAAAAAAGTCCGCTGGTAAATTCGGGGGAATCACCTACTGGAAAAGTTTATTTTCCGTTCCATGGCCATTCCGGCGACAGCGGTGGAGTGATTCAAGCGTAGATCTTTCTTCGCCCACTGGGAGGCACGCGACACTGCCCTCAACGCAGCAGCTGGACTATCCATTCGAATTTGTCAGGCACTACAAAAGGTTTCTGGCTGACATGATCGCGGATCAGCTCGGTCAGCCATTCCCGCGAAGTCTCTACTTTTCGCCCATCGATCGTGAGAAGAGATTTCCCATCCGCTGTCCACAAGGTGTATTCATGCACGTGGATTTCGATAGGAGTCGCCTCTCCTTTTAACAGGAGCGCTAAGGAGAGCGACCGGTTTACCGTGTTCAATTGCAAGTCGAGCACGACCCCGTACCGCTCGATCAGCTTGTTGAGATGCGTTCTTGCGCCTTTCGCAAGCAACACGTCCTTTGCACTATTCAAAGCTTGACCCCCGGGCAAACCTCGCAGAAACGAGCTCACATCCATTGTTTGACCATCATCGGGCGCTTTGGCCGAACGTGCAATAAAGCTTTGATCTCCATTTTCGATTGGCGTTCGCCCAAGAACTTATGCAATGTGCTTAAGGATATCCTGAATTTAGAACTAGAATTCAGCGGCTGGTTGTACTTCGCGAGCGAGGTTTTTTCATGAACCGAGGTCGGAAGAGCCAAAAGCCTGTGACCTCGGGGATTCCCAAAATCTTCCCGGGAGCAACGGTTATCGCTCTATTCCTGGCTGCGATGCTCCAATGGGCGGCGGTTCTCGCCGCCTGTCCGAGCGTGCACGAACTCATCCATCATGACGCTGACGACGAGCATCATGACTGCGCAGTGACGATGTTCCTCGCAGGGCAGGTAGAACAAACTTCCATTGATCCGATCATCGTTGGCCAACCAGCTCCAGTGGAACTCTTCCTCCAGCGGAGCTGCGATGCGTTAGCCTGCGGGTCGTTTTTTCTAAGTTGTCGAATTCTGGAACACGCGCCGCCGCCGCCGCGGGGAAGATAGCCTAATATCGCCGCGCAAATCGAGTGCGCCTGTATCAGTGCTGCGCTCGGGTCCTATTCGAGGGTGAGCCAGTCCGCCTCGGACTGACTCCTGCGTTGTTTCACGTCTAACCTAATTTTGTAAATGAAATTACTGCTTCTATTTTTGTTATATATATCTGCCCTTTCTACTTCTTTTACTTTCGCTGAAACCGGCTCTGACCCAACAACAGCCGGGGTCACGGGAAAACCGACCCAAGCCGATCAGAGCCAGGCGCCAACTCAACCGTCCCCACCGGGTCCGGTCAACAACACTTCTTCCACGGAACTGAACCCAGTGGTTGTGGTCGGGCAGCTCGACCAAGCTCGAGACCAGATCGTACCATACCTGGGCGCTACGAAGTATTCGATTGGCCAACAACAGATTCAGACCCAATCGCAAGGTGCTAATGCGCCATTTAATCAAGTCATTCTGCGGGCTCCAGGCGTCGCTCAGGATTCATACGGGCAGCTCCACGTCCGAGACGAACATGCTAATCTCCAATTTCGAATTAATGATGTCCTGATTCCTGAAGGGATCACCGGGTTTGGTCAGGAAATAGATACGCACCTGGTAAAAAGCGTGGACTTGATCACCGGTTCACTCCCGGCCCAGTTCGGATTCCGAACAAGCGGCATTATTGACATTCACACCAAAGACGGCGTCGCCCTGAATGGCGGCGACGCCTCGTACTATGGGGGTTCGCATGAGACCATATTGCCAAGTTTTCAGGTAGGTGGTGCGCAAGCCCGCCTTAACTATTTCGTACTCGGCAGTTACAACCAGAACAATCTCGGAATCGAAAACCCAACGGGCGGTTACCACGCCATTCACGATTACACAGAA
>JAFAQT010000314.1 GCA_019246215.1 Verrucomicrobiota bacterium | reverse complement strand
GCTGCACGGCCGAAGGGTTGAGCTGAAAAGGAGACGGCGGCTGCTGCGTCGCTCCTCGGTCACGTATCGATTTAGATACGCTTCCCGCTACCGCCGGTCCGGCTCGGACCGCCTTGCCGGCGGGTCATTTTGAGCTCAACGTCGCTGAACCAGCCTCGGCTTGGTGCACAATAATCCATCCCGACTCATTCGGATCGCGCGCAACAGCCGTGGTGCAGTAACCAGTCACATCCGAATAGCCCAGAAGCCGGACGTTAGGTCCAGATTTCCGGTTAGCCTCCGCGAGAGCGCGCGGCTCAGCGATCTCAAGAGCACGCCAGCGCCTGCAACCATTTGGTTGTGAGAACCGAAGCAATCGCCGACCCGGCGCGGAACTCATCAGCCTTGCTGCCGGTGATTGAGACTATGGTGAGAGACACCACGGCAGGCGGCTTAGGCCCGGGCTCACAATAACTCTAACACTGGCTCTTAACGACTGCCGCGCCATCGCGCCTTCGATCCAGTCAGTAGGTTACCATGCCAGGTAATGCTTTGGCTTCCTCAATCCAGCGTTCGATGGCGTTGACGCCAGGTACTTCGTGGACGTGTTTCTTCTCGCGGTTAATGGCCGCGAGTTCTTCATGGAGATGATCAGCTCTCCGCTGCGCCAGTTCCTTGACCGAGTCTACTCCGGCGGAGCGGAGAAGCTCAGTATATTGCCTGGCGATTCCCTTGACCCGAAAGAGATCAGCTTCATTGACCCACTTTAAAATCAAATGATGAGAAATTCCGGTTTGTTTGACGAGCTCTTCACGGGCATTTGGGGTCGCGCCAGATTTCAAAAGATCCTCCACCGTTCTGATGCCGTGAGACTCAAGTTTCTCGGCATGGGATGGTCCAATACCTTCGATTTCGTTGATGTGTTTCATTGTGTCTGGGGTTCTCCTCTCCATATACGGACCACACAGACCGGGTCGCAAGCCAAATGACAGGTCGCTGTTTCGTCTCTCGGGTACCAGAACTATCTAAAACGGTGCCAGAGATTCCTGAACGAGTTGGGCTCGACTCTGGAGCGAACGTGCATGCTGTGCTAACCGGAGCTACCGAGGATGGTACCAAGGAATTATTTGCCGTCGTCGATGATTACCGGGAAAGCGCCAATCCCAGCGTGAACTGCTTCAGCACCTCAAACGAACTGTCGATATTTGTCGAATGGCGCGTATCAGACGAACGAATTCCTCTCATCTATCGGTCGGTGGAAAGTCCGAAGCCGAGTCGAACGGTTATTGCCATTTGGCGCAAAGATCGCGAACATACTTGCGCAGCGAGCGGGTTTCTCAATCGTCTCCGCCGCACAGCCCTCGCAACCTGAATGTGGGAAACGATAGAAGTGTGTTGATAGATTGATTACCCAAAGAAATCGCACTCGACTGGCTGCTGGCTCAAGCGCCATGGATTGTTCCAATTCCTGGCACACGGAATTGCAACGAATGATCGAGAACCTTGGCGCGGCGGAAATCGAACTCACGTTCGCCGAGCTCCGTGAGATTGATGATGCGTTCTCCAAGTTCAAGCTGCACGGCGAGCGGTTCTCCCCGGCGCACACGGCTCTGATTGATCATTAAACAACGAGAAAGGAGCGATATGCGAATCGGCATACTCGGTTCAGGATTGATGGGCGGCAAACTCGGAACACTCTTCGCGCGGGCAGGACATGAAGTAGTATTCAGCTACGCGCGAAGCACAGAAACTGAATCGGCTCGCTCGCGAGGCGCGTGGTAATGCGCGAGCCGGCACGCCGCGAGAGGCCGCAGAGAAAGCGGAAGCTGTTTTGTTGGCGGTGCATTGGTCACGAGTTGACGACGTCCTCAAACAAGCGGGCGACTTGTCCGGCAAGATCGTCGTGAGCTGCTGTCTACCGATGGATCTTGAAAACACTGGGCTCGTCGTCGCTCACACATCTTCGGGCGCGGAAGAACTCGCAAAGATGATTCCGAATAGTCGCGTCGTCGCGGCATTTCAGACAGTGCCCAGCGAAGTCTTCTTCAGGGTGTACGAAGCCAGAACCAGCAGACCGAGTTTGGTGTACTGCGGCGACGACGAGAGAAGCAAGGCAGTAGCTGCCGAGTTGATCAGCGACGTGTGTTTCGACCCGATGGACGCTGGCCCATTACGAATCGCCCGCTACACCGAACCGTTCGCGCTGCTCATCGGCCAACTGGCCTACGAGGGACAAGGTGGACCGGAACTGGCCTACCGATTGGAGTGGTTTGGGCAGAAAGAGTGAATTTAGGGCTCCTGCACTTCAAGCTACTACAATGGGATAAATTTCGCCTTCTTGCTAACATCCGGTCCGCTCGCGTCGCAACAGCGCAAAACCGAGTAAGCTCGGATCCGTAGAGGGACTGGAATCGGCTCTTCATGCTCCTCGGGTGAAGCGGGCGATTTAGGCAATCGGCAGTTCCAGGGTGAATGTCGCGCCTTGATCAAGGCCTGCGCTGTAGCCGCGGATTACGCCGCCGTGGCCTTCTACGATCGCTTTCGCGATGGCAAGACCGAGACCAAGCCCTCCGAATTTGCTGGCGATCGTCTCACCGGCCTGAGTGAAGGCGTCAAAGATGCGTTCAGCCGCTTCGGGTTCGAATCCGATGCCGGTATCGGAAATCTCTACGATAATTTTCGTGCCGGC
>JAFAQT010000304.1 GCA_019246215.1 Verrucomicrobiota bacterium | reverse complement strand
AGCCCTAAGGGCGCCCCTGTTCCGGTATTTCGTCTACTGATATCGCCAGGACGCGCCATTGCCACTGAGCACTTTCTCTACAGCCTCGGCATTTCGAAGGGGCAACAGCTCAGCGCTCTCCGGGGTCAAAATAGAAGTGAAGCTAGCAACCAAAAATAAGCGACATCTATTCTCCAACTCTCCCGGCTGGAAGGTCATGAGTTGGTCGGTTTTCCAGATGCGCCCGCTCAGCGGTTGGCCTGTAGTAAAAGATCAACCCCGGGCTTTTGACCTGTCCCCGATCTTTATTTGACCTTTCCCCGATCTTTATCCCCGATCTTTGCTATCCTGGAGGCGCCGTTTTCGAAACGCTTAGCAATCATCTCGAAAAGGAGGGATTGCCTGGCTGGGATCCAACGGCAGATACCGACTTCGTCGAGAGACACAAAAATTGGGGACAGGTCAGATGTTGGGCTAGCCAGACGTTGGGTATAACGGAATCAACGCTGACGTTTGACCTGTCCCCGATCTTTACCACGACTGTCAGATCACGCGATTCACGGGCGGGTTGAAACAAATGTATGAAGCGCGGTGCGGAGTCTCCGCCAACGTGGATTGACTGGAAATGAGCTCAGGAGAATAATCAAAGGCACGGCTCGGCCGCATGCTATGGCAAAATTGCAAATATCTCGTCGCGCGTTCATCTCCCGTACTGCGATCCTGGCGGGAGGATTAACTGCTGGTGTTCGAATAGGGCATGTACGGGCTGCAGACCCGCCAAATGGCGTCGTTTTCCGAGTTATTTTCGCCACGGATTCTCATTTGATGGTCAACAATCAACTGCGTTCCGAAGATGGCCTCGTGGCTGCCCTCTCGATGATCGGGAGCGTAAAACCGAAGCCTGATTTAATTCTTTTCGGTGGGGACCTAACCCACGAATCACCGCACCTCGATTTTCCGGCCGCCGAGCAACTCATCGATCGATTTCTGAAGCTTTGGAAAGACAACACAGATCTGCCAACGTTTTTTACTTTTGGGAATCATGACCTGGTTGGAACTCAAAACGCCTCCGTCAACCGCGGGGATCCAAGGTTTGGCAAAGGTTTGTATCGCATGCGGCTGGCGCTCGATCACAATTTCTATGCCTTTCGAAAAGGAGGGTGGCGATTCATCGTGCTCGATAATGTGCTCTCGGAACCGGACGGATCTTATATCGGGGAGTTCGTGGAAGAGCAGCTCGCGTTCATGCGGGCAGAATTGCGACTAGATCCCCAAACGCCGACTTTGTTGTGCGGCCACATTCCAGCGGTATCAGTTCTCCCCAACCTGAGTGTTTGCGGCGATACTAAAACAACAGGGACTAATATCCAGAGTCCGGCTTCCCTCTTAGCGCACAATGCCTCCGATTTGCACAAGGTGCTCGAGGAGACCAAGGCAAACGTAAAAGTTATTCTTGCTGGTCACTTGCATCATTTGGAGCAGATTCGAATTGACGGCATCTCTTACATTAATGGCGGCGCGATTTGCGGGAATTGGTGGAAAGGAGCGCATAAAGGCTGTGCAGAGGGTTTCGTCGTGCTCGATCTGAGCACTGACGGCAGCGTTGCCGCGGAATATCGACCTTATGGCTGGAAGGCGGCGGTCTGAAGTTCTCAGAGCCGGTAAACAATGCGTGCCTTCGTGAAATCATAGGGAGACATTTCCATTTTTACTCGGTCTCCCACGGTTAAGCGAATAAACCGTTTTCTCATCTTCCCGGAGATATGAGCGAGCACCAGATGCTCATTGGTAAGCTCCACGCGAAACATTGTTCCAGGGAGGACAGCGGTAATCTTTCCTTCAACGACGACTGAGCTTTCTGTAGGCATGATGTCTAAACTGCGTGCGGACGCGACCGAAGCTTTATGAGTGTTAGCGTTTGAGGGTTAGCGTCGCCGTGCCGGGGCGGCGACACATTTTATTCCTTAGAAGGAACCCACAAGAGAGACAGATTAGAAACCAACCTGTCTACGTGCGGATAAAAAGAACTACCAGCGCGACTTTGAGAAAGGGCGTTTCGCTCCTTCGACCTTTGGGCGGGCCTCGTTAACGGTCAGATTGCGACCGTCCAGGTTTTTGCCTTCAAGAGCGCTTATCGCGGCTTTGCCTTCAGCAGCGCTACTCATGGTTACGAAAGCAAATCCGCGCGATTTGCCCGTCATGCGATCGGTGACGAGATGAACATCGGTTACAGTTCCGTAGTGTGCGAACAAATCCTTCAGATCGGGGTCAGTGGTGCTAAAAGGAAGATTTCCAACGTAGAGTTTCATATATGGTGACCAGAACGATTGCTAGCTACAAAGCCGTTCCCGTGTACCGGGTTTCAAATCACCTTTGAGAAAATTCAACCGACGATCTTCCGTGCTATGAACGAAACAAACGAACGATTTATACTCTGCTATATCGCTTAGAATACAAGAAAAACTTTCCAGATCAGAGTGCCGATGTTCAAGGGAAACGTTGCGGATAAGCACTAGAAAAGGAGGAGGAGAGATGGTAGTTTTGGGAAATACGGCAATTAGAGCTCTTGACCCAGGCGATTTTCCGGCGAGCGTCGGTCCTCACCTGTTGAGACTTGCGCCGGAGCTCCGCGCCTGCGGACCGGGTCGACACCGCGGTGCTTTCTTTCGAGGTGTTCGCATCCAATTTTCCTTCTCGTCGGCCGACTCAAACATCGGTGCCAGAAGTTTAAGCCCACTTTGTTATATCGTTCAGGGCGCGCTTGCCTCCTCCTACCACCTGCCATTACCACCCCTGACACTGACAACCGACCTGCGGCCGAGATACCGTTCTATGCGAGATAGCTGGGTTACGAGAGAAGCGGATCAATCGCTTTCCACTGAGCGGGGAGATGGTCGTCGTCCCATCCTGCAACTCCTGACCTTTTGCTTCA
>JAFAQT010000026.1 GCA_019246215.1 Verrucomicrobiota bacterium | reverse complement strand
GCCGTTGATTTCAATTCCCACTGGAATAAAGCGGGACAAGTCGACATCCCAGCAGGCGTGGAGACTGGCAGCAGATTCTGCCAGCACCATGCTGATCCCGCCGTGCAACAAGCCTAAGGGCTGGCGAGCGCGATCGGACATTGGCATTCGGAGGAGAATACCCTCTGCATCGGCCGAAACTATCTCTACACCAAGAGCCTCAGGCGCAGTCTTCGGAAGCAAGGCGCGAAGCTGCTCAACGGAGCTAATCCGATCAGGTACCGAGGACATAGAAGGCAGGAGCGGCACAATATCTTCTACAGCCACCAGGGTGCGTGCAACCCTGTATTCTCAGCCTGCGGCGGATCACAGATCCTCCAGAGGTCTATGCGCGATACAGGCTGTGTAAAGCAGGACCGGCTCTCCCAGCTTGAAATTCAATTCCTTTGCCGTGGAGGAAGACCAGATCGATATCTCCAGCAAGCCCGCGCTGCCACAGATCAGGAATGGTCTCCCAGGCTGCGCCGCGCCTTCGTAATAGGATCCCGCCAGTTTTCGAATCTGAAATTCCCTGACTTGCAAGTAGAAGGAGCGCGTGGACAACAAAGGCAGCAACCGATCGCATTCCAGGTTCGTGACACAATTTCCAAAATGATCGATATGAATGATCCTGCCGGCGACGCTGCCGTCTGGCATCGATTCACTTCGCATTATCTGAAATCGAGCCGGATCCTGAATCGCCGGACCGAAATTCTCAGGCGGCACGCCTTCTGCCAGCGCGGCTGCTACGGGCGCGAAAATATCCCTGCCATGAAAGGTCGAACTGCGATGGGGCAGAAAATACGCGGTGTTCGTCAGATGTCGGATGCGAGCTGTCGGGACCTCCTCCAGGACGAGCGTAAAAAGGCCGTTGTCGGGGCCTACAAACAGGTGAGCTGCCGCGTCAATCAAAACAGGACGGCGATCCGAACCGACCCCCGGATCGATAACCGCAAGATGAATCGAGCCAGTCGGAAAATAGGGATACACCCTCCTCAGCGTGAATGCCGCCGCCTGCACGTCCTGGGGCGGAATCGCGTGAGTGATGTCGACCAGAACAGATTTTGGGCTCCGCGTCAGAATGACTCCCTTCATTGCGGCGACGAAATAGTCTTCCGATCCAAAGTCGGTCAGCAGAGTTATGATCCGCGTCGACACTGCCTCGCAGCTCCATTCAAATCACGGGCCGATTCTGCATCAACCACTCCAACGTTTCGTCAGCGCTCTTATCGGGTGGAAAAACCGGATAAAAAACCTTGGCGATGGAACCGTTATCGATGATGAGCGTCAATCTTTTGATCAGAGTCTTGGCATTGAATTGAAAGGTCGGAAGCGCGAGCGCATGGGCGAATTTTAAATCAAGGTCGCTCAAGAGAGGATAGGGTAGTTCGAGACGTTTGACAGCTTCACTTTGGTAATCGGGTTCCTGGGTGCTCAAACCGAATATGTGTGAGGCGCCCGCGGCGGTTAACTCGCGGAAGTGATCTCGGAAGGCGCAGCACTGCGGCGTGCAGCCTCTTGCGCCGGGAAGTGCATTCCAGGCTTCCGGAATAGGTTGATCCGGGTGCCCGGTCCGAGGGTAGCAAAAGAGGACCGTACAGCCGCGAGTTTGAGCTAAATTGATCGGGTAGCCATCGGTGGACGGGAGCAAAAGTTCCGGAATCCTGGTCCCGTACAGATGATTGCAGGCCCCGTCATCTCGCGGCACGGGCAAGCCGGCAGGCAAATCCAAAGGGCTATGCATGAACTGAAAATACGAGCGTTCCGCCTCTTGGCAAAGACCTCACTGAAAACCCACTGACACCCTCTCCGGCATAGACCGTCGCGCTGACACTAGCATTACTGAGAAAAGTTGGAGTTGAAGAGATTGTAACTGCTCCTGTGGAGCTCTTGCAGGCGGCAAGTCCGCCGTTTCCGCAGGGCCAAAGGCGCAAGTTGCCAGTTGCGTCCGGGTGAGCGGGGCAAGAAGACCGCCGAGAATGGCGAAATTCATGGTGTCCTAAAACTTAACGCGCAGCCGCGCAGAGAAAATATGGATCGGGCCGCGGTCCTTATTATAAGCGGGATCAGCTGCCAACTGATAGTCGAGCGTAATGTTTATGCCATTGAAAGGTTCGCAATTATAGTACGTCTCGATAACATTTTCAGGACCGTAATGGGGCAGTTTGCCATCCCCGATCAGAATTCCGAGCCCGCCATCATTGAAGAATCTTTTTTGCGCATGACCGAGTCCGTCCAGCATTTCAGCCAGGCCGACTGTGTCATTTGGCCGATTCCAACCGGTCCCTTTGAGCGAGAGCCCGATTTGAAGGCTTCTCGAGACGTCAGAGAATTGGTATACCTCATAGTTTGGATCCCGCATAGCAACCCGAAGGAAGCCGCCTAGATTTTTTGTTATCTGTTGTTCAAGGTTGAGCTCTATTCCGTAGGTATATCGGTAGCGTCGAGTGTCGGCCATATCCGGCATACCAGGGGGATAATTCACGACGGCCGCTTTGTAGCTGCCCATTCGAGCGCTCTCGAGGTATCCAAGGAGACGCACTCTTCCCGGGTGATCCCAAAGCGTAAACCGTCCTTCGAGCTCTGCCACCTGCTGCCAGGCTCTGAGGAATTGACCGTCGGTTCCGTTGACATTCGGTAGGTGCGGAATCGTGAAGATACCCCAGCGCGCTGCCCAGTTCTTTTGGTTCAACTCCAGACTCAGCCCTTCTTCGAATCCGAGCGCGTCTGCAGCATAGTCGAACGCCAAAGCGTCGACTGCGGCCCAATTCAAAAAGTCTCCCCTCGGGTCGTGAGCGTATGCATTGTTGTCAAACACATCCGTTACGGAGAATCTGCCCATCTGGAGAGTCAGCCGGGATACATCCACCTTCTTAGCAAGCTGTAATTCGTCCGCTTCCAGTTGCTCC
>JAFAQT010000202.1 GCA_019246215.1 Verrucomicrobiota bacterium | reverse complement strand
GCTGTCAAGTAGCGTTCCATCGACGTCGACCGCAAGGACCCGTATCATTGGACGATTCCCACTTTACTCCGTGTTTGATACCGTTCTCATGATACGAGTATCCTGGCGAAAGAAGGCTAGTCATTTCAAGGCCCGACCGAAAAGGATGTTTATCACGTCGACTCGAGCATTAGTGCACTGAGTTTGAGGCCGGTTGAGCGGGTTGAACTCAAAGATGAGCCGCCGGCAAGGCGGTCCGGGCCGCACCGGCGGTGTGAGGGAGGGTTCCAAATCGATACGTGACCGACGAGCAACGCAGCCCCCGGCTCATTTTCAGCTCAACCCTCTCGAGGCCGTGCAGCATTGGCGATTTTGGGCCGTTGCTCGCTCGACCTCAGTCTAGATACGGGCCTTCGCTCGCGCCTTCCAAGATCGCCAACTCTGCATCGGCGCCACTAAACCGGACTCGGATTTGGTGTACTATGCGTTGATCGCAATTCTCCGATTCAAAATCACTGGCATCGAGAACTACTTCATCACCAGCCGCTCGGTCATTCGGGTTTCAACCTGTTGCCGTTTTATCTCAAAGGCGGCTTCGGTTTCGCTGGATTCGATTTCCATCATCGGCAATAAGGTAACCGTTACCTTGGAGAACGGTTTCGGGACAGCGAATCCGTCCCAGGACTTGAAACGCCAAAAGGCCGAGTACTCGACAAGTAACGGCATCAAGGGCACCTGGCATCTCTGTGAAAGAAGGAGGGCACCGGGACCAAGGCTATATCGAGGGCCCCTGGGACCATCCGGAGTGATGCAAAGGTCGAACCCGGCTTCCACACTCCGGACGAGATCCAGGAGCGCAGCCGCGCCCCGGCGCGAACTCGATCCGCGGACTGAGCCCATCCCAAAGCAGCGCACAAACTCAGAGAGATAAGCGCCATCCCGACTGGCGCTGGTAAGGACAAGTAGCCCTTTCCGACTTGGATAATATCGGCTAAAAACAGCGGGCATGGCCAGAATGCGGTTATGCCAGACCAAGATCACCACCGGCCGAAGAAACGGCTTCTTAAAAAATCCTGCTTCATCGATCACTTTGTAACGCAACGTTGCGCACAATAGCTTTACGAGAATCGAGCCGAGCCGCATCAAGCCACGAGTCAGTACCGGGACCCGGTATATTTTCGTCGAACGTGCCAGATCGGACATGTCGCCCCTATCGCTGTGCGAAGTTAATGCACCTTCTCGCATATAATGGTGATATCGGTGCGTTCAAAATGGGCCGGCAAGGCACCAGTATTCAAATTCATACCTGACCGACGAGCGACGCAGCCGCAGGCCCCTTTTCAATGCAACCCTCTGGGCCGCGCCGGTTGACTGTTTTTCCGCGTTGCTCGCTTGACCCGTATCAATCCAGATGTGGGCACTTCGCTCGCGCCTTCAAAAAATAGCCAACTGACTTGCGGCGACATCACCATTATATGCGAGGCGGTACACTAGGCGGTCAACTTCAAATCGTCACACCCTGGCCCGAGTTGTTTTCGTCGTCCTCCAGGGGCGCTACGGCATCGGTCATCCAGCAGTTAATGAATTCTCCGTCGGCCTGCTTGGAGAGAGCAAACAGGTAGATCACCTGCCGCCCGTCCGCGGCAACAACCTTCACCGCGATCTTTGCTTGGTCGTCTTGCACTTGCGATCCCACAATCAAGGAAGAACGATTGTTGAGCATCGGAGAATAGACAGGGCTCTTGACGATCCGCACGAATTTTTCCAAGGGCCCGGTCATCTGCTTGTTGGCAGGCGAAGCAAATCGAAAAGCGCGTTCGATTCCCGCGTCCGATTGCGGCTCGTCATTATGCTGTAACGCGGTGACTTGGTATCCGACGACCTGTTCGGGGCTCAACTCCGGACGAGGCGTCAGATCGGCAAGTTGGCCCAGACTGACGTCCGATACCCAGGCAGTTATGAGAAAGAGAGATATTCGGACGAGATGCACCTGAAATAGATTCGCCGAACCAACCAGCGGCGGATGCAGCACAAAGTTCCAAACTGACCAACAGAAAGCGGAGCGTCTTCGCCTTTTTGTTTCCGGAACAGCACCAGGACGCTTCGCGTATTTGACCGTCACGTGATTGTCACAATTGAGAGATTGCTGAACTAAATGAATTTGATGACTGGAGGTGTGATAGCAACCCGTATGAAAAACTCCAAAGTCTCGTTTCTTTTCTTGGCGACTATGACAGCCCCGCTCCTGCAGTGGTCGGCTTCAGCGGCCACGCAATTGCAGGGCGCAGGCGCAACCTTCCCCGCTCCTCTTTATCAGCGCTGGATCGCTGAATATACGAAAGGGAATCCGAATGTGCAGATTAACTATCAGGGAGTCGGGAGCGGCGCCGGGATCAAACAATTTACTCAAACCCTCGTCTCCTTTGGCGCAAGTGACGCGGCGATGACGGATGAAGAGATCGCGGCCGTCAAGCAGGGTGTTGTTCTGATTCCCGCGACCGCTGGAAGCATCGTACTACCGTACAATCTCCCAGGTGTTGCAACCCTGAAACTTTCCCGGGAAGCCTACGTCGGTATTTTTCTTGGCAAGATCAAGAAATGGAACGATCCCGCTCTTGCTAAGACAAACCAGGGAGTAAGCCTTCCGAACCTGTCGATCACAGTGTGCGAACGTTCGGATGGTAGCGGCACAAATTTTGTTTTCACGAAACATCTCTCCACGATCAGCCCGGAGTTCAAAGACAAGGTTGGTGAGGGCACAAGCGTTACCTGGCCCACGGGAGTCGCCGGAAAAGGCAATGATGGTGTGACCGCCCTGATTAAGCAGAATAAGGGCGCAATCGGCTATGTCGAGTACGGGTACGCAAAAAATAACAAGCTTTCGTCCGCGCAACTGCAGAACAAGGCGGGCGAGTTCGTCGCTGCAACAACCGCGTCCGGCGCAGCCACCCTGGCTACGACGCAGTTCCCGCCGAATCTACTCCGCGCCTGGCCTTCTGACCCCGACGGAAAAGAGTGTTACCCGATCGCTACTTTTACATGGCTGTTGCTGTACAAAAAATATGATAATGGGCAGACAGGTGAGGCCGTAAAAAAGTTTGTCGACTGGGGTCTTACAGAAGGCCAGAAGTTCTCCGAAGAACTTGGTTACGTCCCGTTGCCCAAGGAAATTGTCGATAAGGGTATGGAAGCGCTGAAGGCTGTGCAATGATCCGCCTCCCCAAATCAGGAAAGATCAAAAACCATGACAAACGATCGAAGAATGAGTCCGGCCCTTGGCAATATGAAACGCTTAAAGAAGCCGCCTGACTTTTTTCTGGCACTCACCTGGGTGGCTTCCGTAGCGGCTGTTTTGACCCTCCTCTGGATTCTGGAGAGCATCGTGCTGCCTGCTTGGCCGGCAATCCAGCAGGACGGCCTAGGTTTTTTCACCGGCACGGTCTGGGATGTCAACCGGAACCGCTACGGAGCTCTGCCGTTTCTGATCGGGACGGCAGCGAGTTCGCTCATTGCGCTTTGTATTGCGCTGCCTCTTGGGATATTCATCGCCCTTTTCCTGAGCGAAAACTTTTTGCCGCTCGCCGTTCGACAAGTGATCCGGTTTGTCGTGGAGTTATTGGCGGCGATTCCAAGTGTTGTCTATGGTCTCTGGGGTATCGCCGTGGTGATCCCGATCGTCCAACAATTTGGGGGTTACCTCTCCGACTATCTTGGATCTATTCCATTGTTTAGCGGACCTGCCACAGGCAACAGTATGCTGACGGCAAGTTTGGTGCTGGCGATCATGGTCTTGCCGACGATTACGGCAGTATCTCGCGCCGCGCTGGTGGCTGTTCCCGCCACCTTGCGGGAAGGTTCTTACGCAGTCGGGGCGACTCGTTGGGAAACAATATTTCGCGTACTCGTTCCGACCGCTGCACCGGGGATTGTTGCAGCAACGATTCTCGCGTTTGGCCGCGCAATGGGCGAAACCATGGCTGTAGCGATGTTGATCGGGAACAGTCCTCGTTTGAGTTGGTCCCTGCTTTCACCCGCTGGAACATTGGCGGCTCTCCTTGCTAACCAGTTCGGTGAAGCGCAAGGACTACAGATCAGCGCTTTGATGTATGCCGCGTTAGCTCTCGTCCTGCTAACCCTATTCGTCAATATGGCCGGAGAGGCGGTCCTTAGGCACGCCGAAAAAACCACCGCTGGAATCCGCTGACGCAATGACAAACGCCGCAACTTCAACCGGATTTACAGGCGGTTCTCTCAAAGCTGATGACCGCCATTCGAGGGCCAGAATTCAGAGAAACAGCTTTTGGACGGCTTTATGCGTGACGCTTTCGTTTTTGACTCTCATTCCGTTGTTTTCGATCGTTTTTTTGCTTCTGCAGAAGGGCATCCCGCTGTTGACGCCATCGGTATTCACCCAGTTGCCACCAGCACCTGGTCTGACAGGAGGGGGCTTCGGCAACGCGATCCAGGGAACTGCGGTAATGGTAGGTCTTGCGCTGCTGTTTTCGACACCGCTCGGCATCCTTTCCGCAATCTATCTGAATGAGTACAGTCCGAAGTCTAAACTCTCGAACGTGGTGCGCTTCGTGGCCAAACTGTTGACGGGAATTCCATCTATTATTTGTGGTGTCTTTGCGTTTTCGGTCGTTGTGCTATCGACCGGTACCGCTTCTGCCCTCGCCGGCGGAGTGGCGTTGGCAGTGCTGACACTTCCGACAATCCTCCTGACAACTGAACAAGCGCTGCTCGGAGTTCCTAAGACGCTTCGAGAGGCCTCCTATGGACTGGGGGCTACCAAATTGCAAACCATATTCAGAATCGTCTTACCCGAGGCCCTGCCAGCCATAATCACCGGAATCATGCTCGGATTGGCCCGGGCCGCAGGCGAAACCGCGCCGGTGCTGTTCACGGCTGCTTTCAACCAATACTGGATGAAGTCCCTCATGCAACCGGCCGGCTCAATGTCGGTGCTTATCTTTAATTTTTCGACGTTACCTTACGATTACCAGATTCAGATGGCCTGGACCGCATCATTAGTCTTGGTGGCCCTTGTGACGATGACCAACATCACTGCACAACTGGTATTTAGCCGTCGACGACGATAGCGATAGCAGAGCGTGTGGGTGGAGACCGGCGGTGGATTTATTGTTATTTGCTGTAGCCAACAGGCTCCTTGCCGGGAAGCTGCGGCGCAGCGGGTGCTGCTGCTTTTGGTCCGCCCCACCGAAATGTCACCGCCGCGCTCACTATATCCACCGCGGAATCAAATTTTCCCCGCAGCTCGTGGCCTTGAGTGTCGGTGAAATCCACCGTCGAATCTTGCACGAACAGATGAGCATAACCAACATCGATGTCCATAAAGTGGGTCGGTGACCACCGGAGACCGATGGACACGAAATACCGGTTGTTATCGGGGATGCGCGGGGTACGAAAACTCGCGCTTCGAATCGGTGTCTCGTCGTACGCAAATCCGACGCGAAGAGTTAAATTCTTTGTCGCGTACCACTCGAATCCGACGGCGTATCGGAGCGCGTCTTTATAGTCGAGCTGAAGCACGGTGGTGGGAGTCGCCGCGTTCTGGAAAACGATCGGAACGCTCTGCAACGTGCTCCATCTGGTCCAAGCGATATCGCCCATGATCGCATATTGGCGCTGAAAGCGCTGGTATAAGCCAAGATGATAAATCTCCGGCAAATCCACCTGTGCGGTCGCGTTCTGGTCGAAAAAGAGATCCTGAAAGGCGTTGGGCTGAGGGAATTGGACCGGCGCGCCGGCTGCAGTAATCGCTGGAACATCGCGAAAGCTCGCGTTTCCTCTCAGGGTATGACTGATCCCTGATCGATAGCTCACCCCGAATCGTCCGTCCTGGAAGAATGATTGCTCATTTCCCTTCCAATACTCGACAATCGCTCCAAGCGTAAATCCGACTTTCCAATCGTCCCCTGCCACTTCCAAAACGCCGTCACGACCACCCGGCACAAAACCCGCCTTGCTGTAAGCTTGCTCGGTCGCCGTGACGAGCGATGGAATGGCTGAAGCCGGCACACCTCGGGCGGCAAGCAATCCGGGCAGCGCCTGTTCAAACTGGGCGGTGAGTTCCGCTCCCGCCAAGCCGAAATCGATTGCTTGCGTCAAACGGGCGGACGCATACTGGATGTCCAGGCTCGCTCCGAAAGAAATCCTGTCGAACAAACGGTAGGCTATCGTCGGCTGGATATCGAAGGTTGTGAGCTTCGTTCGCAACGCCGCGTATCGTCCGACCCAACCGGGGCTGTAGTCTGTCTCCAAACCGAAGGGAACGCTCAAACCAACACCCACTGTCAGATCTCCGTAGTTTCGGCTTCGAAGGACCGGTTGCGCGAGATAAACATTTGGCAGTACATGGGCGACTCCGCCATCCCCGTCATTTCCGCCGCTTAAGAGCATTCCGTTCACAGGCGTGTTCGGCAAATTGTAGCGCGATCCTTCATTGGTGAACGTCGCCCGGGGCACGATCAATTGGCCGCCAAGTTGAAACTCACCTTGGTGCAGAAGTGCAATACCTGCCGGGTTAAAAAAGATTGTTGACGCATCGTCCGCCTGAGCGGCGGCACCTGCGTAGGCGGTGCCTAGCCCGCTTACACTCTGCTCATTCAGAGCAAAGCTGCCTGCATGGACGGGAGGACATTGAAAGACAGCAGAAAGGAGAGCTGCTAAAATTCCCGGCCAGAGCAGATATACATTAAACGTTCCTCTCCCGAGGCAACAAATATTTCGCCGAAGGTAAACAGGATGTCTAACACGGCGCATTTCGATCGCCAGAAACGAATGCTGTTTCCAAAATGAGCCATCAAGCTTGGGCATTTAATGGATGGTTATGGCCTGAATAAAAATAGACTTTGAATTTATTTCCCAACCTTAGGCATCTGATAATTACAACTCAATCTCAAAACTCCTTGCTAATCATGATTTCAGATTGAGTTTATCACAAGCGGAACGCCACAAGCCCCGTGAAAAAGCGCTTGCTCAGTCGTCCTTCCTAATAAGGCGAGAGAAAAACGCTTTTGCCGGTGAACCCAAAACGCAAAAGCCTCCAAAAGAGCGGATTGGGTGCGCTTAAACGGTTCGGCGCATCCGCCGACGAGAGTTTTGGCACGCGGATTTTTTCCAGAGTACTTTATGCAGACACCCAAGCGGGTTTTCGATCTGCTGGAATTCCAACGGAACCATTGCCCACAGACTGCCACATTTGCCCAAAAGGCCGGCGGCGAATGGAAAATGTTTTCTACAGCGGAATCGCTCGATATTATCGCGGCTCTGGCTTGGGGCCTGCACACAGCAGGCGTCCGGGAGGGCGATCGGATTGCCAATGTCACCGAGACCAATCGCGCCGAATGGTACTTTATCGATTGCGCAGTGATGTATGTAGGGGCTGTTCATCTGCCGATCTATCCAAACATTTCTTCCGGGGAATTCGAATTCATCCTCAGCGATTCGGAAGCGACGTGGATCTTCGTCTCGAGCGATCGGCTTTACCAGGTGATCGCGCCGTTGCAGGCGAAGCTCCCTGCTCTACGCCACATCTACACCTATGATCCGGTCAAAGGGGTCAAACAATGGACTCAGCTCACAGCCACAGGCCGGGAGGGCCTCCGTAATCGAGATAATCAAACTATTTTGGAAAAGATTAAGGCAAAGGTCGGGCCGGGAGATCTCGCGACGTTGATTTATACGTCTGGAACTACGGGCACGCCCAAAGGCGTCATGCTTTCTCACTCGAATCTGATGATGACTTGCCTGGCTTCCGCCGCTATAATTCAGCGAACATCGCCTGAGCGCGCGCTCTCCTTTCTTCCTTTGTGCCATATTTACGAGCGCACATTAATCAACGTTTACGTCTATCTTGGGATCTCCGTCTTCTTTGCCCAAAACCTCACCACTGTCGGAAAGGATCTTCGCGCCACGCAACCGAACGTTTTCGCTACCGTGCCGCGGATTCTTGAGAAGATCTACGAGAAGTTCCTGGCAAAAGGAAGCCACCTGAGCGGAATGCAAAGAGCTATATACTTTTGGGCACTTCAACTAGCGCGACAATTCGAACCAGAGGCACCGGTTAGCTGGCTTCGGCGACTGGAGCTCGCGGTTGCTGACCGGCTCATTTATTTTCGTTGGCGGAAAGCTTTGGGGGGCCGTATTCACGCGATAATATCTGGTTCGGCAGCTTTGCAGCCGGGCCTGGCTCGGGTCTTCTGGGCCGCGCGCATGCCAGTTTACGAGGGGTATGGACCAACGGAAGCTTCCCCGGTAATCTCAGCGAATTGTCCAATGAGAGGGCGCTACAAAATAGGCACGGTGGGTCCAGTAATTTCCGGCGGCGAAGTTAAGATCGCGTCGGATGGAGAAATCCTCTATCGCGGTCCGAACGTGATGATGGGTTATTACCATCGACCTGAACAGACCGCAGAAGCCATTGATGCCGATGGATGGCTGCACACCGGCGACGTCGGCGAATTCGACGGTATCTTTCTCAAAGTAACGGATCGCAAAAAAGAGATCTTCAAAACTTCCGGAGGCAAATATATCGCACCGCAACAGGTCGAGAACAGTATGAAGGAATCGAAGTTCATCGCTCAGATCATGGTTGTCGGTGAGAATCGCAAGTTCCCGGCAGCGTTGATCGTGCCCGCATTTCAAGCAGTTGTTGACCATTTTCAGCAGAGAGGAGTGTTTCTGCACTCCCAGCGCGAAATCGTTGCCAATCCTGAAGTAAACGCATTGATCGAATCCGAAATCCGGCGATTGAACGACCACTTCGGGCATTACTCGCAGATCAAGAAATTTGTACTTCTTCACGAGGAATGGTCATTGGACAGCGGTGAATTAACGCCGACCCTTAAGCTGAAACGGCGGGAGTTGCTTAAAAAATACGCTCGAGAGATCGAATTCCTTTATGCCGGCGACGAGCAAAGTGCCGACCCTCTCCAATTTGCTAATGACGAACCTTTCCCCAATGTCACCAACGTACGATGATTGCAAGATGTCTCCCCAGGTGCTGAGTGCCAGTGTGAGCGTCAGTTCAGTGTAGTGCCAGTCAGGAGAGACATGTTGGCCACCGGTCATTCACAAACTCAGGCACAAAGGGCGAGCCTCGACTCCCTTTACCGACACTGGCACTGGCAACTTATGTAGATGCAACGAACCTTTGAAGTTTATCGCGAATGTTTATGAAGGAACCGATTTACATAGTGGATGGCGTACGAACTCCGTTTGCGAAAGCCGGCACGACCTTAGCAGGGATCGAAGCTGTTGACTTGGGTAAGAGCGTCGTCAGATTTCTCGTCGCCCGGACCGGAATCGATGCCTCAAAAATTGAAGAAGTGATCGTTGGATGCGTGGGCCAACCGGCCGACTCGGCAAATATCGGCCGAGTCATCGCTCTGCGTGCCGGCATACCCGACTCGGTGCCTGCAATCACAGTCCACCGAAATTGTGCCTCAGGCTTCGAAGCGGTGACACAGGCCGCGGAAAAAATGCTCGCCGGGCGGGGCGACATATTTGTCCTGGGCGGAGTGGAAAGCATGTCGCAGATTCCCCTTCTTTACTCTCACCAGGCGGCAAAGAAATTTGGTGCGTTTGCCCGAGCCAAGAACCTTTCCCAGAAGTTTGGGGTGCTGAGCAGCTTTCGGCCAACGGATTTCCAACCGCGGATCGGCCTGCAGCTCGGGCTCTCTGATCCCGTCTGCGGCTGCAATATGGGCCAAACAGCGGAGACCCTCAGTCGCGAGTTCGGGATCTTGCGTGAAGAACAGGACGCGTTTGCAATGCGTTCACATCACAAAGCCGTGGCCGCTCGAGAAAAACTGAAACAGGAGATCACTCCCGTTTATCTTCCCGGGGCAAAAAACGGCTTGACGTTCATGGATCAAGACAATGGTCCGAGGGAAAATCAAACTATGGAAGCACTGGCCAAGCTGAAGCCGGCATTCGAACCGGAGAACGGAACTGTGACGGCCGGAAATTCCTCACAAATTACGGATGGCGCGGCGGCTTTGCTGTTGATGACAGAAAACGCTCTAAAGCGCTCGGGATTAAATCCGCTTGGCAGATTGGAGGGTTACGCCTACGCCGGTTTAGACCCATCACGGATGGGTCTCGGGCCAGTCTACGCAATTCATCGTGCAGAGCAGCGAACCGGACTTGGCCTGAAAGACGCCGAGATCATCGAGATCAATGAAGCGTTCGCAGCACAAGTGATTGCCTGCCAGAAAGCGGCAAAATCAGAAGTCTACTGCCGGGAGCATCTGAAGCGTGACACGCCACTGGGGGAAATTCCGGACGAAATTCTGAATGTGAACGGAGGGGGAATCGCTCTGGGACATCCCGTCGGGGTCACCGGGGCTCGTTTGGTCTTGACGGCACTCAAAGAATTGCACCGGCGAAAAGCGGATCGCGCACTCGTGTCGCTGTGTGTCGGAGGCGGACAAGGCGGCGCACTTTGGTTGAATCGTAATTAGAAAGAGCGCCGCTATGGATGAGAATATTCAACGCGAAGTCTCAGACGCGGGCGTCGCGATTCTCACATTTGACCGGCCTGGTTCCACGGCAAACATCTTCGATGAGGGAACGCTGGACGAGTTGAACGAGCATCTGGATTTTCTCGAGACGGAAAAGCGCCTGAAGGGGCTGATTATCCGAAGCGCAAAATCGAGGATTTTCGTCGCCGGAGCGGATCTCAAGATTTTTACCCAGGAAGTCAGCGCGGAACGGATCGCCGTTGCGATCGAGCGAGGCCAGAAAACGTTCGATCGAATTGCCCGTCTTCCCTACCCGACCATTGCCGCAATTCACGGCGTCGCCTTGGGAGGCGGCTTCGAAATCGCACTGGCGTGCGATTACCGGATTGCGTCTTCCGACTCCGAGACAAAGGTCGGCTTGCCTGAGACGAACCTTGGAATTTTACCCGCCTGGGGAGGTTCAACCCGATTGCCGAAGCTGATCGGATTACCGAACGCAGTAGAAGCGATTCTGAGCGGTCGTCAATACTCTGCCCAGCAGGCGATTGACCGGGGAATGGTCGATTCCGTCGTGCATCGGGAGCAGCTCACCACCGCTGCCGGCAGGAGAATTCAGCAGAGCGCCGGCCAGAAGCGTTCGCAGAGGACGCATATTTCAAATCGGCCGCCGCTCTCTCAAATGATAAAAAAACGAGCTGAGAAAAAGGCTGCGGCACGAACGCACGGCCACTACCCTGCTCCGCTCAAGGCATTGGAGGTCGCGTACGCGAGTCTCAGCGTGTCGCACCAGCAATCGCTCGAGAACGAGAAGAACGGATTCATTGAATTGGCTCTCAGTGAAACCGCGCAAAACTTGATCGGACTTTTCTTTCTTCAGGAAAGGGCCAAGAAACTCCAGATCCCGCAAGAACTCGGACCCGCACCTGCGGCACCCGTGCAAGCAGTGAATCGTGCCTTGGTCGTCGGTGCGGGCCTGATGGGCGCCGGCATTGCGCAGTGGCTAAGCAGTCGCGGTATCCATGTCATTCTAAAGGATATCGGACCGGCTCCTTTGGGCACCGCGATGCAAACGATTGCAAAACTTTACCGGGAAGCGGTCAAACGCTATCTGCTTTCGCAAGTTGCGGCCAGGAACGCTTTTGATCGGATCCTGCCGATCTTTGAGGAAGTGCCGTTGCTCCAAATTGAGCTCGTAATTGAGGCCGCAGTCGAGAAGCTCGACCTGAAAAAGCAAATATTCGCGGATCTCGAATCAAGGGTGACCAGCAAACTGGTTCTTGCGTCCAATACTTCTGCACTGTCGATCGACGCGATTGCGGAATCTCTCGAACATCCAGAACGAGTCGTAGGCATTCATTTTTTTAATCCCGTGCATCGGATGCAACTTGTGGAGATCGTGCGTGGCACAAGGACGGATGCGGCTACGCTCAGCGCCGCCATAGGCTTTGTAAGGCAAATCGGGAAGCTTCCGGTGCTGGTGAAGGACAGCCCGGGTTTTCTTGTTAATCGTATCCTGCTTCCTTACATGGTAGAGGCGGTGCGGTTATTTGCGATCGGCTATCGGATTGAGAGCATCGATCGCGCCATGCTGGATTTCGGAATGCCAATGGGTCCATTGCGCCTCACTGACGAAGTCGGCCTCGATGTCGCTGAACATGTGGCCAAAGAGCTGGAGAGCCGCGTCAAGCATCTGGCCCCGCTGAACGACACGTTGGGCAAGATGATCTCGAAAGGATGGCTCGGCCGGAAATCCGGAAAGGGCTTTTACGATTACGATTCCCGTGGTGAGGGAAAGACCAACTCGCAATTGGGTCACATGCATCCCGCCGAACCCAAGACGGTCCCTGAGGGAGATTTGCGAGATCGGCTTGTCCTCGTGATGGTCAACGAGGCGGCCCGCACGATTGAAGAAAAAGTCGTGGAAGCTCCCGAAGAGGTGGATTTTGGCATGATTATGGGAACAGGTTGGGCACCCTTCCGCGGCGGTCCGCTTCGATTCGCGGATCATCTAGGCATCGCAACCGTCGTCAGCCGCTTGAATAATCTTCGAGACCGTGTCGCCCCCTATTTCGCACCCTGCCAACTTCTGACCGAGATGGTGAACCGCGGTGGAACTTTTTATCCTCAAAGGAAACCGCTTCCTTCTACCCAAACGGAACCCGACCCTTGAAAAGGCGGACATGAAAGAGATGCTAGAAAAGCCTCTAGCCGTCGGCAAGGGCCCGACTGCTGCGTTGACGATAGAACGGACCTATCCACCTGTCGAAAGGAACGCAGCAACTTTCGACCCGAAGGTCCTGCAATCTCTCTTGGACGGAGTCCACGTAGAGATTCGGAATTCTGTCAAGCACCTGATTACTCAACCGGAGTTTCGATATTCTGACGGAAATGATATGGCCTCTTATAGGAAACAGGTCCTCGCATGGACGAAACGAATGGCCGAAACAGGGTTTGGCCGAATCTTTATGCCCCGTTCGATTGGCGGGGAAGAGAATCTCCCCAAGTTTATCGCCGCATTCGAAACGCTCGCCTTCCACGATATTAGCCTGGTTATCAAACTAGGAGTTCAGTTCGGTCTTTTCGCCGGGAGCATTCAGCGCCTTGGGACCGAATACCATCAGCAAAAATATCTGCCAGACGCTGCGGCGGCGACTTTAATGGGCTGTTTTGCCATGACGGAGATCGGTCACGGTTCAAATGTCCAGGGCCTGGAGACGACGGCTGTCTACCACCGCCAGAGCGACAGTTTTCTGATCAATAGCCCAAACTATTCCTCAGGTAAGAATTACATCGGCAATGCCGCCGAGGATGGTCGTTTGGCCGTGGTGTTCGCTCAGCTCGAGGTCGAGGGCGAAAAACATGGCGTACATGCGTTTCTCGTCCCGATCCGAGGCGAGAATGGCAGTCCGTTGCCGGGAGTGACGATCGAAGACAATGGCCTCAAAATGGGCTTGAACGGCGTGGATAACGGGCGGATCTGGTTCCACAATGTCAAAGTGCCTCGCGTCGAAATGCTGAATCGTTTCGCAGAGGTAACAACCGAGGGCCGGTATCGCAGCGATATTCAAAATCAAGGAGCACGCTTCTTCACAATGATCGGGACGCTGGTCAGCGGCCGAATCAGTATCGCAGCCACCGCCAACAGCGCCACGAAGAGCGCACTGACGATTGCCATCCGGTACGCTGCACGGCGGCGACAATTCGGTTCACCAAAAGGGAGTCAGGAGACCCTGCTCTTGGATTACCCGGCGCATCAGCGAAAGCTTTGCCCGCTGATCGCAAAGGTTTTCGCGTTCGACTTTGCCCTGAAGCATCTTATTGACCTGAACGAAATGGTTCACTCGGGCAACTCCCGTTCCCTGGAAACGCTCGCTGCAGGTTTGAAAGCCGTCATCACCTGGAACACAACGCAGACAATCCAAACCTGCCGCGAAGCTTGCGGCGGGGAAGGTTACCTTGCCGTGAACCGAATCAGCGCGCTCAAAGCCGACACGGACATCTACACCACTTTTGAGGGAGACAATACGGTTCTGATGCAGCTGGTGGCGAAGAACTTGCTAAGCGAGTTCCAGGATAAGCTCAAAGAAATGCGGCCGGCGCAAATGGCGAGGTTTTTTATCGGTAAGCGCCTAGCCGCTATTGCCAAGGGCAATCCAGGGTTCGCATTCAAGATCCGGGAGAACCATCTTCGTGACACCGATTTCCAAGTCGCGATGTTCAGATTTCGCGAATCAGCTGTTCTCTTTTCTGCTGGACAAGAGTTTCATCGTTTGATTGCCAAATGCCAATTGGATCAATACGCCGCCTTCGCGCATATGCAAAGGGAGCTCCTGGACCTTGCCCACGCTCATATCGAACGAATGATCCTCGAGCGATTCGCCCGCATAATTAACACGGTTCAGTCACAACCATTGAAGCTCGTGCTGAAGCGCGTATGCGACCTGTTTGCCCTTGCCCAGATAGAATCCAATAAGGGTTGGTATCTCGAGCACGG
The DNA here is from genome assembly GCA_019246215.1 of Verrucomicrobiota bacterium. GTDB lineage: Bacteria > Verrucomicrobiota > Verrucomicrobiia > Chthoniobacterales > JAFAMB01 > JAFAMB01. The sequence goes on along the minus strand of JAFAQT010000202.1, from coordinate 17,401 downwards.
TGCACTTACCGGCTGGAAATCGAAAGCCGTCACCAGGCAGGTGGATAAACTTTGCAGCGAAGTCCGGCAGGAAGCGGTGCACCTGGTCGATTCATTCGGAATCCCAGACTCATGCCTCGGTGCGCCCATTGCGCTGTAAGCGACGCGTCTTTCTCTTTTGAACCAGACCTCTCCTGCCGATCGTAATCGTTGGCGCCTACTTTCGCCCTGGATGAAGCAAGCGAGAATGCTGCGCTTACGCTGGCACCTGGCCGGAATTCTTTACCAGATCTCCCAAGGCATTGCGCACGTTGCGATAGCACTGGACAAATCCCGACGCGAAATCCTGGGGACGCGCCGCAATCCAGCCATTAACCATATTCAGGTTGAAAAACCCGCCTGTCTCGATTTCGTACGCGTTCCAATGGAAAGGGCCGTCATGAATCCCGGCAAAGATTTCGATGAACTCATAGTCGGTAGCTTCGGAAGCCGGAACTTTTCCAATTTTCGCGAGAGTAGCCGTCACCCCGGTTTCTTCCTGCAACTCTCGCATCGCGCATTCTCGATAAGATTCATTTGCGTCCACGTGTCCCGCGGCGCTGGAGTCCCAGCACCGGGGAAATCTGTCCTTCCGATGAGAGCGCTTCTGCAGAAGGAGTTCGCCCCGATTGTTTAGCAGCAGAATGTGCACCGCGCGGTGAAGCAGATTTTCTCGATGTATTGTTGCCCGCGGCATCGGCATGAGCGGTTTATCGCTTTTATCGACCACGGTCAGGAGTTCGCCCGGATTCGGGCGATAAATCGCTGCCGGCTGAAGAAAGTTCTGAATCCGAATCCACTGATCAATCGAAATGTCTTCAGCTCGAGCGGCTAAAGGAAGAGCAGCCGCCAGCAGGGCCATCTCGATTTTTTCCCGGCTGCCGAATCGACCGAGAAGGTTCCTTACCTGTTTCCGACGTTCGGAAAATCCAGCTTTTACCAGCGCAACAAATTTCACAGCATCGGTCTCTTCAGGCTCTCCGGGCATTCGCCTCTTTAACAAGAGAACAACAGAATCGACCTGCGGCCGCGGAACGAATACCGACGGAGGCAATGTTTTCAAGCGGGTCACTTGCCACTGCCTTTGAATAAGGACGCTGAGACTTCCGTATTCCTTGCTCCGCGGGGCCGCGCTCAGCCGATACGCCATTTCTTTCTGGACTGTAAACACCATGTGTTCAAACGGGCAGGGATCCGCGGTGAAATGAAAGAGCAGAGCTGATGACAGATAATAGGGCAAATTTCCGATCACTTTGGTTGGCTGACGCAGGAAATCGACACGCGTATCGTACTCCAGGGCGTCGCCTTCAATCACCTCGATATTCGACGCATCGAACTTCTTTTGGAGGTATTTGGCAAAGGCACGATCCTTCTCCAGCAAAGTTGTCGACACCCCGCAGCGGACTATTTCCTCAGTTAGAGCACCAAGGCCCGGCCCAATCTCCAGGACATGATCTCCAGGTTCGATTTCAAGTTTTTCAACAATCCACGAGGAAAGATTTTTATCGTGTAAGAAATTCTGCGCCAGATACTTGCGAGGATGTGCTCCAAGCGACTCCAATACTGACATGATCTCAGTGATTTTCACTTGGCAGATATTCTGCTGTGGGCCGAGCCCGCCGACATGTTCGCGCGTTTGCCGGACTTCCTCACAGGTTATTCACAAGCGCGCTTTGCTGCTTGGCAGCCTCTTCAAGAATCGCAATTGAGGTCCCATTATCGCGTTTTTGGCAGCGCTTGACGATGAAAAAGCTTGCGCGCCTCTCGAATGGAAATCCCTTCAATAAAATAACCGATCGCCGACCGGCCTACGGCATAAGTCCCCCCAGCCGCTACACCGCCAGAGATCGCATTCCCCCATCCCGGGAGCAACTTTGCCGCCGCCCGCGCTCCCTCTCGAAAGATCATTCCTGCCCCGATATTAATTCCCAAGGCTCCGAAAAACTCGGCCGCGGATCTGAGCCCGAGTTCACGACCGCTGACGTGCATAATCCCGGAGACCATCGCAAACTGAATCGCCGTCAGGATCGGAAAGTCGGCAAATGGGATCGGTTGCACTCCGATCGCACCGCAGACAGTAGTGAGGGAACGAACCAGGTTGTGCGCCACTTCCAACTGGACGTTTTTTGCGCCGACCAACCGCGCCATCTCAACCTGCGCCTCCCCTGGTAGTTCGCGGGCCAGAACTTCTCCCAAAAGATCAACATTTCGACGTTCGTCGCGATCCGGATCGATCGAACCATCCACTCTGAAACGGACAAAGGAACACACCTCGACGCTCTTAACGAAGTGCGCAGATAATTTCCCCGGGCCGCTTAACCACGCCTGCAATTCAAGGCGACGGGCTTCGGCGACGTCCCGCGGGGTGGCACTAGGCAAGTCAATAACTCCAATCAGGCCCGCTTTCGACCGGTGACGCAGCTCTGCCATCTCGAGCAGACGGGCCGTCTGTTCACATTCGAGACCTAGATCGAGCGGTTGACTTCCATGGACGAGAAACAAAAACAGGTCAGGGCTTTCCTCGGATATCGCACCCTCCAGAGCTTTCCAGGTCAGGCTCGTCTCGTTCAGTCGGCGGGCATCGAGAATTCGGAATCCGCCTCTCCCTCGCAATTCGTAGGTGACCCAACCTCCAGTCTGTTTTGCCTCGATCATCTGCAGCGGAGTCCCCAACAGACTGGAAAGCAGGGCAGATGCATCGGCGCCAGGTTTGCCCACCAGGACAATTCGGGCGAGCCGTTGCGACAGAAACGCCTGTTTTATCGGGTTCAATTCCCCCATCACAGCATTCTGCAGAGGGCCGGGCAATTTGGAGATGACCGCTTCAAGTCGTTCGTAGATGGATAGAAGCGTTTGGCGATTCATCAGGCACTCATTCGAATTTGAGAACCATTGTGGTTTCTCAATCTGGATCACTCAATCGCACCACAAGGCGTTACGAAGCAAGCTCTTGCAAGAGGAGTGAGACATGTCCTGGCGTTTTTACTTTCTTCAAAATAGCCTTTATTTTCTGGTCGGGACCGATGACGTAGGTCGTTCGCTCGGTTCCCTGATAGGTTTTTCCATACATCGTCTTGTCCACCCAGACCTGATATGCCTCCACGATTTCCCGATTGGGGTCGCTTAACAACGGAAAGGGAAGATCATACTTCTGGATGAACTCGCGATGGCTTTCCGGGCTATCAACGCTCACCCCGAAAAGTTCGGCCTTGGATTGCAGTTCGCGCCAGGAGTCGCGCATTTCACAAGCCTGAGCAGTGCACCCAGGGGTGTCGTCCTTCGGATAAAAATAAAGAACCAGTTTTGAACCGGCAAAATCTGCAAGCTTGACTTCGTGGCCACCGCCGTAAATGCCACCGACTGCCGTAGCAGTGAAATCGGGGGCGGGATCACCAATCTTAAGTTCGGTATTCATCTTCGTGACGGCAAAGCTGTCACGGCTGTCGTCCCTTCGCAATCCACTTCGCAGCTCCCTCGCCAGCAATCGTTCCGGTCGCAAAGCAGCCTTGCATCAAATACCCTCCTGTCGGAGCCTCCCAATCAATCATTTCGCCAGCACAAAAGACTCCCGGGACGGCACGCAGCATCAAATCGTCGGTGAGTTGATCCCACGAAACACCGCCAGCACTTGAAATGGCCTCCGCGATTGGTCTGGGACGTTCCAGGAGGATTTGACAATGCTTAACCGCTGCAACCCAATCGCCGAGGGTCTGCGGATGAGCGACTTCCTCGATCAATGCTGCCGAGGCGGGACTTAATCGACAGGCTTTAACAAGTCGTTCTTTGATGGAAACTCCACCACGCAACCGCTCTTTCAGCTCAGCCAACGTCGTGCCGGGCTTGAAATCGATCTCAATCTGCGGAGCAACTCTCAGTTCACGAGTCAACTGGTAAAGCGCTCCGCCTTCCAAGCCATACTTGGTAATCATCATTTCACCCTTAACCGCCCTATTTGCACATGTTACCAGGAGATTCTTGAGCGGTTTTCCGTCGGCAACGCTCAGAAACTTCTCGGACCAGGACCGTTCCCAACCCACGTTGGCGGCAACAAATTCTCGCACTTGCACTCCCCAGCGGCGGAACTCTTCGACCCAAAGAGCATCCGATCCAGTTTGGGGCCAAGAAGCTCCGCCCAGCGCGAACACCACGGTGTCTGCCGTGACCAGCTGAAATTTTTTTCCCCGCTGGAAAACCAAGTCATAGGGATCATTGCCGAGCATCTGATGAAAACGACGGCCTACCTGGAAATCGACCCCAAGGGCGTCGAGCCGTTCGAGCCACAACTCGAGCACCATGGGGGTGCGAATATTACGAGGGAATACCCGGCCACTCGTTCCCACGAATGTTTCTACCCCCAGTTTTTGAAACCATTCGCGAAGATCGTCAGGTGAAAACTGCTGTAGCAAAATGGTCCAGCGATCTGGGACATCGTAGCGCTTAGCGAACTCTTGGACCGGTTCACTATTGGTGATATTCAAGCCGCCCCTGCCGGCAACAAGGAATTTTCGACCGGGCGAGGCTTTCTGGTCAAAAATCGTCGTGCGAATGCCCTGCTGGGCAATTACTTCAGCGGCCCGCAGTCCCGCAGGCCCTGCTCCGACGACGACAGCAGAGGCACTGTTCAACGGCTAAGCTCTAGCATTCGAATGATTGGAAGCTCGGCTCGTTGCCGGATCCCCTCGGGCAACGAAATCTCCGGCGCCAGGTTGCCAAGTGCATCTCGCAACTTTTCTAAGGTGTTTTTTTTCATAAATCGGCAATCGGCGCAGGCACATGTCTCAGTGGGGCCGGCTATAAAGGTTTTTCCCGGGAGTTCTCTTTTCAGACGGTGGAGCATACCTGATTCTGTCACGATGATGAAGGCGTCCGCTTCCGAATCGCGGCAGAAATTGACCATCTTTTCAGTCGAGCAAACCTCATCAGCCAACATTCTGACCGCGAACGTACACTCCGGATGGGCAACAACGGGCGCCTGCGGATATCGCGCGCGAATCGCTCCGATGCTGTTTTTTGTGAATTCCACGTGGACATAACATGCTCCCCGCCAGAGGTCCATTTTACGGCCAGTCTTTTCCATCACCCAGCTTCCAAGGTTCTGGTCCGGGACGAAAAGAATGTTACGATCGACGGGAGCATTCTCGACCACCTTCAGAGCGTTTCCGCTCGTACAAATGATATCAGAGAGCGCCTTGACGCCGGCGCTGCAATTGATATAGGCGATCACGTAATAATTCTTATCGACATGTTGTCGAAGGAATTTTTCAAGACTTTCTGCCGGGCAGGATTCGGAGAGTGAACAACCTGCCTCTAAGTCCGGCAAAATCACCTTCTTCGACGGATTAATGATTTTTGCCGTCTCCGCCATGAAATGCACGCCGCAGAAAACGATCACATCGGCACCAGTCTCTTTGGCTTTGTAACTGAGGCCTAACGAATCGCCCACATAATCCGCCAGATCCTGAATTTCCGGGATTTGATAATTGTGCGCCAGGATAATGGCGTTGCGCTGCCGTTTTAGATGCAGAACCTCGGCCACCAAATCGTATCCCTGCTTAAGTGCAACCATTTCCACGAACTATCATTCCGCCATCTAACCTTAGCAACTCAGTTTTGGGCATGTAAGGAAAGCGTCCCTGCAGGCAAATAATGCAATCGATGAAGATCCAGATTCTGCTTTCCGACCCAAACGGCCAGGAAAACCTTGGCCCAGGACCATTTTAGCCAATGCGTGGCGCCTCACGATTCCGCGCACAGACAACTGAGAGCGGCACTGAAATTCGTCAAATCGGAATCAATTCGACCAAGGAATTCGCGCAAAGCGTCTGATCTGGCCCCAGCCGACAAAGCGCGTTTGCCTGCGATAATGCGAATAATGCGTGGGACTCCTGTTTACCGACAGGTTTGAAGCTTCCCTGGTGATAAACGCCCCTGAAATAGTGGGGTCGCCCATCGCGATTCACAAGTTCCTGCTCGAGACGGGCATGTGTACGCGCCAGTTCCAAGGAGGAACGACCACCCAGCTTCCAGAGCGCCGGTCGTGCAAAGAGCAGAAAGGTCACAAACGCAGAAACAGGATTGCCCGGCAAACCGAAGACCAAACTGCTGCCCATTCGCCCAAACATGAACGGCTTACCTGGTTTGACGGCCACTCTCCACAGCTCGAGCTCGGCTCCGAGTTTTTGTAACGCCGGCTTAACGAAATCCTTTGCGCCAACAGAAACTCCACCCGCCACTATAATCGCATCGTAGGACCGCGCTTGATGGAAACTCTTGCAATGCGCTTCCTCCAAATCCGGTACGATCGCAAAGATCTCTCCGGCGGCGCCTGAACCTGCCACAAGCTGCGCCAGCAGAATACGGTTGGTTTCGTATATCTCGCCTGCATTAATCGGTTCACCTTGTGATCTGAGTTCGCTCCCGGTCGCAAAGATCGCCACAGAAGGACGCGCAAAGACGGGTAATTGGCTCATCCCCTGCGAAGCGATCGCAGCCAGTTTCGGCCCTGTCAGGAGGTCTCCTTTAAAGGCGAGATTTTGACCTTCGCAAAGATCACCGCCGCGCACCCGGATGTTTTCTCCTCTGGTCACTCCTTCGCGGAGGAGGATGCTTCTCTCCTCCGCGAAGACATCCTCCTGCATGATGACGGCGTCCGCTTTCCGCGGGATCGGCGCACCCGTGTAAATCCGAATCGCTTCTCCTCGTCCGACACTCAGACCGAGGTCAGGCCCGGCGGCTTGCTCACCGCACACCAGCAAGCGCGTCCCGGTCACGGCATCTTCAGCCCTGACAGCATAGCCGTCCATGGTCGAGTTATCGAACCGAGGCAATGCAATTGTCGCAACAACGTCTTTTGCGAGCACCCTGTTTCCGGCCTCCCAGATCGAGACATTCTCGACGCGTGGCGATCCGACTGAGTGCAGCACGCGATCCAATGTTTCGTATTCGTTTAGAAGCATTCCTAGTGTCTACTTTGTATTCACCGCTGTAATCTCGAAATCATGCCTTATTCGCAGATCGCGTGATGAAGACCCTATGGAGATCTCGTACTTCCCTCCATCCGTTCTCCATTGAGAGGTGCGCGAGTCGAAATAGGCAAAAGATCGCCGGTCAAGTGTAAGGGTCGTCTGCTTTGATTCCCCCGCTAACAATCGAACCTTCGCAAATCCCTTCAGTTCCTTGAGAGGCCGTTCCACCATCGGATGCACCGGAGCCACATAGAGTTCTGCGACTTCTGCTCCGGCTCGATCACCAACGTTTCGAATCTCAAATGAAACCTTCACGTTGTACGGATCCGAACGGTCGGCCGTTTCGATTTGCAGGTTTGAATATTCGAATCGGGTATATGAAAGTCCAAAGCCAAACGGGAACAAAGGATTGATCTCGAAATGTTCGTAGCCTCTGTATCCGACGAAAATTCCTTCGTCATAATGGACGCTTTCACCACCGGCATCGGAAGGATAAGATTCGAATGCAGGATTATCGCTTAAATTGGCTTCGAAACTCACAGGAAGCTTGCCTGAAGGATTCACATCACCGAGCAAGATTTTGGCCAGCGCGTTTCCGCCCTCCTGTCCCGGATACCAGGCATGCAGCAGCGCAGGAACTTTCCCAAGCCAGCGGTGCATGTCCACGTTCCCCCCTGAATTGATGACCACAATGGTTTTATGATTCTTTTCCGCCACGTCACTGACCAAATCGTCTTGTCCATCCGGCAATTCGAAGGCACGATCAAAGCCCTCGCCTTCGTTGCCATTATCGAAACCGACGCAAACGATCGCCGCATCATAATCGCTAATGGCGTCGGGAACCTTGAGCGAAGCCCAGCCAAACTGCGCAACCGCGCCTCCTCCGCCGCTGTTCTTGTACTCGACTCTAAGCCGATAAATTCGGCCGGCTTCGAGAAATCTTGTGGTTACGTCCGGACGTGCGGCATGATCACTCCAGTCGTCAATAATCAGCTTCTCATCGAGGAAGACTCTGATCCCTGAATCCGCCCTGGCTCGAAAGACATGGTTAGATGACGAATTGCTTCGGATGAAGCCGGCCCAACGGACAGTGAATTGGGTCGGCAGACCTCCATGTACGGCCGCCCAATCGAAGTTAATCCTTTGATCGATACGGTCTATTATCGCGGTCCCGGAGAAGGTGAGGTTCGGAAAATACTCTGCCCGCAAGCCCGCCACCAAATGCCCAGGCCGATCTTCATGCTCAAAGCATGACGTTCCAAAGTTGCCGACGCCAACGTCGAAATAATCGACCGTCATTTGTGGTCCTCTGTGATTCAGGAGCCCGTCGAGCACACTCACAGCGTAGTAGGGATCGAGGTACGAGCTCCCCCAACCAGCGGGAACGCCTGGGTGCGCGTCCGGTCCGAGCACCGCGATCTTCTTGATCTGCGCCCGATCCAACGGCAAGGTATTTTCCTCATTCTTTAGGAGCACGATTCCTTGTTCGGCGATTGTCAAGGCGACTCTGCCACTTTCCGAGTTATTTTCCGGAATCGATCCATCTTGTTGCGGGCGATCCAGAAAGCCCATCCGGACGATCATCCGTAAAATCCGGCGCACCTTGTCATCGATCTGTTCCTCGGCAATTTCTCCCCTTCGAATCGCCGGAAGGAGATTTCTCGAGTTCATCCACGTCCCGGACGGCATTTCCAAGTCCAATCCGGCTCGAGCCGCACCAAGAGCGCTATGGGTTGCTCCCCAATCTGACATGAGAACCCCGTCGAATCTCCATTCGCCTTTCAACAGGGAACTGTTGAGGAACCCGTTCTCGGCACAGTAATCACCGTTCACTTTGTTGTAGGCGTCCATGACTGCAGCGACTTTCGCGATTCGCGAGGCCGCCTCAAACGCCGGTAAATAAATCTCGCGCAATGCTCTTTCGGTCACGATCACGTTGATATTGCGCCGATTGATTTCCTGATTGTTCGCCGCGAAATGTTTTACGGTAGCGGCGACCCCCTGGCTCTGAACTCCTCGAATGAACGGCACGACCAGTTGCGAAGCCAGAAAAGGATCCTCGCCAGAGATATACTCGAAGTTTCTGCCACAGATGGGGAGGCGGTCGATGTTCACCGCTGGAGCAAGCAATACGTGTATCCCCCGAGCCCTGCAATCCCGAGCTATCGATACGCCCTCCTCTTGAGCAAGATCCCGATCCCAACTTGCCGCCAGCGCGATTCCCGCCGGATAACGAGTACTCGGTTTGTCTTGTCTGACGCCGAGAGGTCCGTCGGACATCCGAATCTCTGGCAGCGCTAGCCTGGGAATGGGCCGAATTGACATTGCGTTCACACCGCCGATGTAAGCGAGCTTCTCCTCGAGGGTCATTTGCGCAAGCAGCCGCTCCACGCGCCGATCTTCGGACTCAGCGGCTCTTCCAAGGAAACCAAACAAGAGATTGATCGAGACGCACGCCAGAATGCTCAGCCCGTGAATTAACTTTGCCAGCCGGCTCATCGCGCCTTGCCGGCAGCCTATTTTGATCGCAGCGCTGCTATACCAGTCACGGACTCGGTGCACAATCCTCCTCGCCCGGAGGATATTCCCCCCGCAAATGGACAACTCGATCATTGAACTCGCGAGCATCGATTTGTCCGGGCTGAGTGTCAATTTCCGCCAGAGCCCGACTATGAAAGCTCTTCCGCTGTTTCAGGACTTCTAAGGCGACCTCATAGGAATCTTTGACCGCATCTTTCATGTTTCCGTTATTCATCTGCAACGCGACTGGCAGCAAGGTGCATGCGAAATGATCAAGAATCGTGATCGCATCTTCAGTTTTCATGAAATCGAGTGTAACAAGGCTGTCGCACCAAGCAACCGATCGCACGCAGCAGCAATCACGTGCCAGTCAGAGTCGCTCAGTTCCAGCGGGATATAACATCCTTGCGGCCTGTTCCAGTAAAGATTGAATGTTAGAGATTAATTTCAGAATCCGCCTGCAGAAAGTGTCGAACATCGGGTATCCAGACAAAATGCGCGATGCACAGCTAGGAACGACGATTTGCGGGCATGAGCTTTGGTCAAAGTAAACCGTAAGCCCGATAAGCGGTAGCACCGAAGAGATTAGCTCTCTCGTCGTCCGAGAGCTTTGCCGCAAAGCGCTGGACAATCTCGTACCAGCGAGCGTAGGAACACGCGACGAGACACACCGGCCAATCGCTGCCGAACATCAAGCGCCGCGGGCCGAATGCTTCTAGCACCGTTTCAAAATACGGCTGTAGCTGCACTTCGGTCCAGGTGTCAAAATCAGCCTCAGTGACCATTCCGGAAAGCTTGCAATATACATTCTCGCGGCGCGCAAGTTCAGTGATGTGTTGCCGCCATGGATCGAGCTGATTTTCTTTGATGCGTGGTTTGCCGATATGGTCGAGAACAAAGATCTGGTTGGCGTGGTGGTCCACAAGTCGGCAAGCCTCGACAAGTTGGCGCTCGAAAACAAGAAAATCATAGGCGATCCCGATTTGGCGCAGGGCGGCGATGCCGGCGTTGAAGTCGTCACGCAACATATAGCCATCCGCCTCGGCTTGGAGGACATGCCGAACTGCGCGCAGTTTAGGTTCAACACCAAATCGCTCCAACTCCTCGCGCACCGAGCGCTCCGTCAGCGGAACCCAAACGACTACTCCTTTGATGAACTCGTGCTGCGCGGCCATTGAGAGCAGCCAGCGTGTCTCTTCGAGCGTTTGCCGCGCCTGAACCGAGACAACGCCATCGATGCCCACCGTACGCATTTCTTTTTCCAAGTCCGGCGACAGAAAATCGCGTCGGATGACCTGCATCGTTTCGTCGATCCAACCGTATTCAGCGGTGTTGTACTTCCAAAAGTGGTTATGTGCATCTATCTTCACGTCTGCAGAGTCTCAACTGGTCTTGTGACGCTCCGCCAGCCAGGCGCTCAGCCCAGGATCCTGCAAGCATAGCCCGAGAATCACCGTTACAAGAATTGTCGCTGGCGAGCCGTTGATGCGACATGTAGTAAGCTTCATGCGGGCGTTAATCCTGTTTTTTGGCCTGACGTTTGGTTCCATCGAGTTGCTGTTTGGTTGGGGTGCGGAAGGACATCGGGCAATGGCAAACCTCGCGCAAGAACTGATATCTTCCCAGACGCAAACTAAAGTCCAGCAATTGCTAGATGAATGCGGAGACAGGGATCTGGCCCAAGCATCAACCTGGGCGGACGAAATACGCGAAAATGCGCATCTTGAGCAGTCCCGCCCCAAAGATGCCGAATCTTTTAACCGCCAGTTCCCGAACAACGCGAGTTGGCACTTCGTGAATTTACCGCTCGGGATCAGTTCATATGTCGAAACAGAACGATATATTCATGGGGAAAACGACGTAATCCACGCCATCGAACGCTGCATCGCAGTTCTGGAGGCCCGCGAACCGGTTCCTGGAGACCCAAGTCGTGCACAAGCGCTCCGGCTGTTGGTTCACTTCGTCGGCGATATCCACCAACCATTGCATTGTGGCACGGGTTTTTACCGGCTCAGTGACACGGAGCCGCCCGTCTTGGTGACAAATCCCGAAGAGGCTGTAGGCTTGCCAACCGATCGGGGCGGCAACGATCTGTTTTATGCGCCGAAACAAGAGCTGCACGCCCTTTGGGACGTTGGACTGGTGGAGCAGATTGCAGACACATTCGATTTCCGATCCCTTGCGGCCCTTCTGAGACAGAGATACTCTCAGGGCTCATGGCCGGCAACGCCGGGCGACTATCACCGGTGGGCCGAAACGTGGGCGATAGAATCAGCGAGAGTGGCGAACTCAGCCTATGCCGGGATCCGATTCAAATCCGCCGAATCAATGGGTGAACCAAATCCCCTTTGGATATCGATTGCATTGCCACCCGAATATGTGAAAAGAAACACAACCGTGGCCGCCCAGCAATTGACAAAGGCAGCAGTGCGACTGGCGCAACTTCTGGATCGCCTTCGGTGGCCTTAGTGCACCAAATCCATATAATGCTGATGCTGCCGCAGGACCATTGCCTGTGTCAAGACGGTCCGAGCCGGACTCGCGGCAAAGCGCCAATGTCTGGATTGATACGGGCCGAGCGAGCAACGCAGAAATCGGCCATAGCGCCCACTGGCTCTCGGGGTTGCCTTGAAAAGGGTTCGCCTTCTTGCTGCTCGTTCGCTGGGTACGGGACATAAAATAAACAAAACGCCTGACAGAGCGAGAAACTCTGTTTTCTGCGGGACGAGATTGGTTCTTTAGCTTAACGTCGGGTCGGAAACGACGATGGATTATAACAATGAGTTTTGATCGACGCTTTTTGTCGCGCCTTCACCTGAGGTCGGCGCTTATTCTTGTTTTGCTCTGGGGTGTTTCCGCGCAAGCCGATGACACCTGGCACAATGTCTATCACAGTCTGAAGAGATTCTTCACCGGGAAATCCAGCCCGACGCCCATCGTCCATCACCGAGCCAGACGATCCCAAGAGCGCGATAAAACCGGTCCTTCGCCGGAACCCGCCGAATCACCTGCAGTGAGTTCATCTTCACTGGGCGCCACCGCCACTCCGCGTATCGTCATTCTGCCATCGACTTCACCCACCGCAGAAGCGAGCCCTGGGGCGGTGAATTCGGTACGGACGCCCGAAGAAGCCGTGAAGCCCACCCCTTCACCGGAACTGGGGCCAATCCTGCGTTCTCTCGCCGGACCCACACCGGTGAGCAATCCCGCCGTAGTTCCGTCGCCGACACCCGCTGCCGGAAACACAACGGCAAACTAACCGGCGGGCAAGGCACATGCCGTGGCTTCGGTGTCATCCGCGTAGATCGCCTGAGCTGAATTTCTTCCCATTAAGGCCTGGAAATTTGAATTCAACTGGTTACACTCTGGCAAAGCGAAATCTCCTGTCGGTTCGTAGATAACCAATTCGACCCTAACAGGTTAACCTTCGTAACACCCCGAAAATCCCCCCAAAATCCCTCGATAACCCCCCTTCAACGCAGGGAATCTGGAAGCCGAAACTCTATGAAATACTTAAGCAAAATCATTCTCGCGACCACTCTCAGTCTGGCGTTCGTCGCGCTAAATCCTGCGCAGGCAGCGGAAAAGCATCTGACCATTCTGATGGCAGTACCCGGGCTGGATTTTCCGTTTTTCGTGCATATGGTGAACCAAGCCAAAGACGAAGCGAATAAGATCGGCGGTATCGACCTCATCGTGGGCGATGGCCAGCGCAGTTCGACGAAGGAGACTGCAGACGTCGAGGCAGCGATCACCAAAGGCGTCGATGGTATTGTGATCAGCCCGAACGACGTCGATGCGCTGGCACCCGCGATTCAGGAAGCGGTTGATGCCAAAATTCCGGTTGTTACCATCGACCGGCGGGTCAACAAGGTCCCCGGCATACTCGCGCACGTAGGCGCCGACAACGTTAAGGGGGGCGAAGCGCAAGGCCAGCTCATTGAGAAGCTGTTTCCGAACGGCGCCACCGTTATGAACCTCCAGGGGCAGTCAGGTGCGAGTCCGGCGATCGACCGCAATAAGGGGCTGCACAATGTCCTCGATCTGGCCAAGGACAAATACAAATTCATTTTCGAAGACACCGCAGGCTTCGACCGCGCCAAAGGCCTGGCCATGACTGAATCAGCACTGGCCGGCATGGCGAAGCCGCCGGACGTCATCGTCGCCGCGAACGATGACATGGCGCTTGGCGCACTTGAGGCCCTGAAGGCCCGCAACCTCGTCGGCAAGGTGAAGCTTATCGGCTTCGATGCTTTGCCGGAGGCACTTGGACAAATCCGCGCAGGCAACATGACAGCTACTATCGAGCAGCTACCAGGTGGCCAGGTGCGGGGGGCGCTTCAGACGTTAGTGGCGTTTCTACGTGATGGCAAAAAGCCGGATCAGCAGGTGACGCTGCTTACTCCGATAGCGATTACGAGTGACAATCTGAATCAGGCCGAGCGGCTAAACGAAGTGAAGTAAGCTTCGGGTATTGGGGCGGAATGGCAACGCTTGTTCCTTGGCGCAGTCGGACGAGTTCAGGCCGCGCTTTCCCTCGTCCACCCTCCGTTTGTGGCAATTGAATGGCAGAACCGCTGTTACGAATGACCCTGATCGGCAAGCGATTTCCTGGTGTCCAGGCGCTTGACGATGCCGGGTTGGAAGTGCTGCCGGGCGAAATCCACGCACTACTAGGGGAGAATGGAGCCGGCAAGTCAACGCTGATCAAGATTCTTTCCGGCGCGCAGCAACCGGACACCGGCACGATCGAATTCGGCGGACAGATGGTGACCATGGCCTCGCCGCACGACGCGCAGCGCCGCGGCATCGTCACCATCTACCAGGAATTCACCTTGGCGCCGAACATGACGATCGCCGAGAACGTGTTTATCGGACGCGAGCCCGGCCCTGGCGTTTTCGTGAACTGGCGAAAAATGGCGGCAGAAACGCGCGCGATCACTGCGCGGCTCGGCCTCGAGTTGCGGCCGATGTCCATCGTTCGCGAATTGCGTGTCGCCGAGCAGCAGATGGTCGAGATCGCACGGGCGCTGTCAATGAAGTCCCGGCTGATCGTCATGGATGAGCCTACATCGGCACTCTCTTCAAGCGAAGTCGAGAAGCTCTTTCGCATCGTGCGCGATCTTAAGGCGCAGGGTCTCAGTATTATTTTCGTTACCCATCGCCTGGAAGAAGTGATGCAGGTCTGTGACCGCTACACCGTGCTTCGCGACGGGCGCCTGGTCGGCAGTGGCTCCATCGCCGACGCTACCATCGATGGCATCATCCGACTTATCGTTGGCCGTCAGGTGAGTGCGCTTTTTGCGCATCGCGAGGAGACGGACGTCGGCGATGTTGTGCTCAAGGTCGACGGCCTATTCCGGAGGGGCAACGCCCAGGACCAGAATGCCAGCGTTCTTGCCGATGTGAGCTTGGAAGTGCGCCGGGGCGAAATCGTCGGCATCGCCGGGCTGGTCGGCGCCGGCCGGACCGAAATGGCGCGAGCGGTGTTCGGTGCTGACCCGTTCGATTCGGGTCGCGTCCTCATCGAGGGCCGCGAGGTCCATATCCGTTCGCCCCAGGACGCTATCCGGCACGGGATCGGCTTGGTACCGGAGGATCGCAAGCAGCAGGCGTTGTTCCTGGCGTTGGCCGTGCGCACCAATCTCAGTATGGCCTCACACATGAAGATCCTACACTGGGGCATGTTCATCGACGAAGAGGCCGAGCGTGCCATGGTCGAGGAGTACCGGAAGAAGCTCAACATCCGGATGGCGAGCCCCGAGCAGTTGATCGCCAGTCTTTCAGGCGGTAACCAGCAGAAGGTCACGCTCGCCCGCTGGCTGGCGCTCGGGCCGAAGGTGCTCATCGTCGATGAGCCGACACGCGGCATCGATATAGGCGCCAAGGTCGAGGTCCACAACCTCCTTTTCGAACTGGCGCGGTCGGGCATCGCGGTGATCGCCATCTCCTCAGAACTGCATGAGGTGCTTGCCATCAGTGATCGGATTGTCACGATGCGCGAAGGCCGCGTCACAGGCGAGATCAAGAGGGAGGATGCCAACGAGGAGATCCTGATGTCGATGATGACCTTGAGCGCGAAAGCGGCCTAGAGCCGGAAATAAGACGTGACCCAGGACCTACACTCGGACATACAGGCTCCTGCCAAAATCGACATTATCGGGTTTCTTGCTCGATTTGCGCCGCTCATCTTTCTTATCGTATTGATGACCGGCTTCGCCCTGGACGAGCCGCGTTTCCTCACGCCGCTCAACCTTTTCAATGTCCTGCGCCAGGTATCGATTTACGGCCTGCTCGCGGTCGGCATGACCTTCGTCATCCTGACCGCAGGTATCGACCTCTCGATCGGCTCTCTGGTCGCTTTTGCCGGCTTGGTCGCGGCGGCGGTGTCGAAGGGTGGACTCTCCAATCGGTTCACCGTCGGAGCAGGCCAGGAGGCGGCGAGCCACGGCTGGTATCTCGCCGCCTTCGCCGCGATCGCGGTCGGGCTTGCCGGAGGATTCCTGCAGGGCTTTGCGATCACCCGCCTGAAGGTGCCACCCTTTGTCGTCACGCTTGGCGGCATGTCTGCATTCCGGGGCGGCGCGCTTCTTTTCGCGGCCGGCGGGCCGATCAGCGGTTTCGAACCGGGATTCGTCTGGATGGGCCAGGGACGCATCTTTGGCCAAGTTCCGGTGCCGGTGATCATTTTCCTCGCCTTTGCGGTGCTTGCCCATGTCGTGCTTCGCTATACACGTTACGGACGCCAAGTTTATGCCGTCGGCGGCAACCCGGAAGCGGCGCGGTTGTCGGGTTTAAACGTGCGCGCCGTGACCACCAGTGTGTATGTGATCATGGGCTTCTTTGCCGGTCTTGGCGCCTTCGTTTTGGCGGCACGGCTAAACTCAGCCGAAGCAGTCGCAGGGACAGGTTACGAGCTCACCGTCATCGCCTCGGTGGTTATCGGCGGTACCAGCCTGTTTGGCGGAGTCGGCACAATCTTTGGCACGGTGATCGGCACCATCCTCATCGGGGTTCTGCTAAACGGACTCGTGCTCATGAACGTGTCTGCCTACATCCAACAGATCATTATAGGCATCATTATCGTGCTTGCTGTCGCGTTTGATACCTTCGCTAAATCTCGTCGCCGCACATCCTGAACGTTCGTAGCTCATTGCTTTCCGCGCGCGCGGCAATGTAACATTTCGCGACGATGAACGGTTTTATACCTGCGCAAGCAACCAGCCTGTCCTAATCAGACGAAAATATCTGCGCAACGCCGATAGTTTTATTCATATGACGCGCCTTACGATTTCCGAAGATCCTGGAGAAGAGTTCACCGTACGGGGCCACAACACTGTCCTTAACGCGGATGACGACGAGGTCGTGTTTTACAACGATGTTACCCAAGTAAAGGTCGTGCCGGAACGAGAGAGTTTCACCATTCAAGTGTTGACGCCTGCCTTCGCAGTGGAAATGGACTTCTCAGACGCTGACGCGGTTCGTGAAGCTTTGGTTTTATTCGAAACAAAAAAGGTTTTAGAAGTCGATCTAGACACGCCAAACTCGGTGCGCATCACACCCTCGAATTCGGAGATCAGCGAGACATGAATTCGTTGCGTTCAGCTCTGATCTGAAACCTCAGCAGTGTCAGTAGATGAAGAGGGACGAGCTAGATTATCACAGAGCACCGCGCGGGGATACCGCCAGGCTAACGCTCTTCTGTTTCGGTCAGCTGTGAGATCCGTGCAATTCGTGGTTTATCTCTGTCGGTTAAAAAGGCTTTAGACGCCGCGATTTCGTTTGACTACCCCTACTCTCAGTCCAGGGTAACACCTGAGTGACTTTATGGAGGATCACGTCTAAAGTGGTTTTTCCCGGAAAATCCAAATGAAATTTCCTCCCAAAAACCGGGGTGA